>NZ_JBMPPJ010000001.1:0-506502 GCF_049339865.1 Undibacterium sp. TC9W
AAAGAAATGGACCATGCCTATACAACACTGGCGACAGGCATTGAATCGCTTTGATATAGAATTTGGGGAGCGCATCAACGCTCACCAATAGTTCCGGGAGAACTTACACAGATTTTTTTACAGGCTCGATTTTGCGGGTACCCAGTTTGTCGGCTACCTTATCTACCACCGCAACGGGGGATTCTGCCAGGATAGAGATTTTTGGATAGACGACTTCAAAATTGCCACCAAATTCCTGGCGCACGAGTTGTACTTCATTTTCAAAGGTCACCAGCACATCACCAATTTCACGCTGGGTGAAGGTGGTGGTGGCACCGCGTCCACCACCATCAAGCACCGGTACATTCTTGAACAGGTTTTCTACCAGTTGGCGTGCCTGAGCTTCTGTGCCGCCAGTTTTGATGACGGAGCCCCAGGCTGCCAGGTAGCTGTAACGGCCATTTCCAGAGGTTTTTGGATTGGGGATGATGACTTTTAAGCCGGGTTTGCCAAGGTCATCCCAGTTGGCGATGTGCTTGGGGTTGCCCTTGCGCGTCAGAAATACCATGGTTGAATAAAACGGTGCTGCATTATTCGGGAATTGTTTGGCCCAGTCTTGTGGCAGCAAGCCCTTGTCTGCGAGGATGTCGATATCATTGGCCTGGTTCATGGTCACGACCGAGGCTTCCAGCCCATCAATGACCGAGCGCGCCTGTTTGCTGGAACCACCGTGGGATTGGTTAACACTGATGCTCTCGCCGGTTTTCTTTTTCCAGTCTGCGACAAAGGCAGGATTGATGTCCTTGAATAACTCCCTGGTCACGTCATAGGATGCATTCAGTATGCCGGTGGCAGCTTGTGCCGTGCTGTAAAAGGCAAGCAGGCTGACACTGGCAATTAGCAATGCGGCGGCGAAAGTGGTGCGGCGCTGGCGTTGGCGGGTTTTGATTAATTGTTTTACATGTGCGATTTTGTTCATTTTTTACTCTCGGTTTGCAGTTCGTCCATCTTGCGCAAAAATGCCAGGCTTGTGAACGATGATATTTTTACTTGCTTAGACGCATAAGGAATAAGTGACATGGCATACGCGAAACTGCAAAACGGGCCAGGTATTTCTGGCCGGAGAAAAACAAATATGCATACTCAAAATTAGTCTGATAACAGCTTGCGTCCGCTGTACTGCAAAGACATTAAATTTGCTACACTGAGCCTCTTGATATATTTATCCAGGTCAAAACCGATGAAAATGACTACTCCCCTGATGGCAGCCCTGTTGGCTGCAAGCACCTCAATTTCACTGACTGCCATGACTGCATTACCCGCCCAGGCGGCGGATAGCAAGGCGGCCAGCGCCTCAGCACATGCAGCCAATGCCGCGCAGGGCGGTATAGACTGGCGCAAGGACAATAATGTGGATGCGGCTTTTGCCCAGGCCAAGGCCAGCAACAAGCCCTTGTTTTTATACTGGGGTGCGATCTGGTGCCCGCCTTGTAATCAGGTAAAGGCGACAATTTTCAATCGCCAGGAATTCATCGATAAATCACGTCATTTCATTCCGGTATATCTGGATGGCGATACCCCGGGTGCGCAAAAATTTGCTTCGCAATTCAAGGTGCGTGGTTATCCGACCATGATACTGTTCAAACCTGACGGCACAGAGATCACCCGTTTGCCAGGTGAAGTTGATTCTGAACGTTATTTGCAAGTGCTGACCCAGGCACTGAATACCACGCTGTCTGTGCAGGACACCATGAAACTGGCACTGGCTGGCAATAAAAATCTCAAGGATGAGGATTGGAGCCTGCTGGCCGATTATTCATGGGATGATCCTGAGCAAAAACTGGTACCCGGCAAGGAGCTGGTGGCGACTTTGCTCAAACTGTCTGAACTGAGCCCGGCTGGTTTGCATGCCACGCGTTTGTACTTGCGCGGCATTTATGCAGCAGCGACAGCCAAGCCTGGCCAGACATTGCCAAGCATAGACAAGGCCCAGGCAACAGATAAAGTCTTGAAAGCCATCAATGATCCCAAAACAGCACGCGACAATATGGATTTGTTGAGCAATGCTGCTGGGGAGATCACCGAGTTCCTGACTGTCGCCAAATCAGAGCCTCGCAACAAGCTGGTACGTGCCTGGAATGCGGCAGTGGTCAAGCTGGCTGATGATGCCACGATTTCCAAAACCGACAGGTTGGGCGCAGTCGGTGCCCAGGTTGCTCTGGCCAGTCTGGATAATGCCAAGCCAGAAGCGGCTTTGCAAAAGGATGTGCAAAAGCGTGTAGCTGCGATAGAGCAGGCAACTACCGATGCCTATGAACGCCAGTCTGTCGTCAATGCCGCTGCCCATGCACTGGGTGATGCTGGTTTGCTTGATGACTCTGACAGCTTGCTCAAGGCTGAACTCAAGCGTTCACATTCTCCGTACTATTTCATGTCCACCCTGGGTTCTAATGCCAAGAAGCGTGGTGACAAAGTGGCTGCAGCAAACTGGTATGAGCAAGCCTATAACGCCGCTAAGGGCCCGGCCACCCGTTTGCAATGGGGTTCCAACTATGTCAGCAGCCTGGTAGAACTGGCACCAAATGATGATGCGCGTATAGAAAAAGCCGTGCAAAGTGTCTTTGGCGAAGCTGCAAAAGTCGATAATGCCTTCTATGAACGCAACCGTGCCTATCTGGAAAAAATGGGTAAAAAACTCATAGACTGGAATAAGGAAGGCAAGCACCAGGTCGCTTACCAGAAAGCCCGTAGTCAGCTTGATGGCATATGCGGCAAGCTTCCCGCGAATGACCCGCAAAAAGCAGTTTGCCAGGGTGTGCTTAATAAATCTTGATACATAAATCTTGATGCGTAAATCCTGATTACTGATAGCAGTCTTGGCATAAAACAAAAATCCCGCGACTTCATATCGCGGGATTTTTTATGGGATGTTCAATGCAACTTAGTCTGGTTTGAACTGGTGAGCAAAGGTAAATTCATCTGTCCTCGCTTTGTAACGCAAGCCCTTGCGCATGGCCCAACTGGCGTACTGGTGATGCAGGGGGATGGCCGCATAATCCTGCAAGGCGTTCGCCATGGCTGTTTTGGCAAATGCTTCGCGCTTGTCTGCTTCGACGGATGCGAGAGAAGATTGTATCGCCTCATCCAGTGCACGGTTGCTGTATTTGCCCCAGTTCCAGCTACCCCAACCATTGTCGGCATTAACAGTACCCAGAGTGGTACGTAACGCGAAGTCACCAGCCAGTGAACCCCAGCCCAGCAAGGCCATGCTGTAGTCGCCCTTGGACGCTTTGGGGAAATACACTGCCAGCGGTTGCGTTTCTACCTTGGCCTGTATGCCTATCTTGCTGAGAAATTGTGCAACGGTCTGCACTATTTGCTCATCATTGATATAGCGATTATTGGGGCCATGCAGGGTAATCGCAAAGCCATTTGGATAGCCGGCTTCAGCCAGCAATTTTTTAGCGCCTTCCGGGTCGTAGGCTTCGACCTTCAGACTATCGTTATAGCCAAACACGCCAGGGGCGACGAGATTGGATGCTGGCACTGCAAGGCCCTCCAGTATGCGCTCTGTCAATGCCGTACGGTTGATGGCCTTGGCAATCGCCTTGCGCACGCGTATGTCTTTCAGGGGATTGGTCGCCAGCGGTTTGCCAGCCTTGTCAGTGATATAAGGTGGGACCCTGGCCTGGTGATCCAGTTGCCAGAACAGGGTACGCCAGGAAATTTTTTGTTCCAGCTTGAATTTGGCATTGCTTTTGAGTTTGCTCAAATCTGCTGGAGGAATACTCTCTATCGCATCGACATCACCAGACAAGAGTGCGGCCATACGCGGCGCACCGGCGGTGATGATGCGGAAGGTAACCTTGTCCCAAGCCGATTTTTCACCCCAGTAAGCATCGTTTTTTGTCAGCTCGACTGCATCACCGCGTTTGAAACTGGCAAATTTATAGGGCCCGGTGCCGATTGCTGCCTTGCCGCTGTTGAAATCATCGGTGCCTGCCTGCAATGCTGCTTTTTTTGAAACGATAAATACAGAACTCATGTCCAGCGGCAATGGGCCGTATGCCGTCGCCGTTTTCAGGCGCAGGGTATGGGCATCAACTATCTGTTTGCCAATAATTTGTTTGGTAAAGCTGGTGTAGGGGCCAGGGCTGTTTTTTATATGTGCTGGCCTGTCCAGGGAAAACACCACATCTTCTGCAGTCATCTCGCTGCCATCATGGAACTTCACGCCAGGCCGTAATTTGAATTCCCAGGTGGTCGGGTTAATCGCCTTCCATGACAGCGCCAGGCCAGGTGCAACGCGACCATCTGAATCAACACTGACCAGTGCCTCGAACAAATGGGAGGCCATGGCATTGTTCGGCCCGCTATTGAAATAGTGCGGGTCGATGGAATTGACGTCAGCGGCTAGGCCTATCTTGAGATTCGCTGCAAGACTGTGTGCTGGTTGCAAAATAACCAGCGAGACTGCAAGCAGGGTGGGGAGCAGGAGCTTTTTTGTGGTGAGAAGCATAAGCAACTTTCAAGTTTCAATCTTGCAAGCTTACCATTGCCTGCGTTTTTCATCAGGGCCGCGAATGTATTTGTATATTTGAAATGAGATAAAGTGAGATGGAATGCGTTCTGACATGTTGATAACACCAGCTTGCAAATTTAGAAATTTAGAATTTCGAAATTTACAAATCGAAGCACATTCTGCAAGAGCGAAATGAATCAGGTTGTCGCGCAGGTTTTGCGAGGGGCTACAAGGATTTTTTCTGTAACAATCCGCAGTTTTGCTTATTTTGATTTACATGTCGTTACTTGTGAAAGCTATTCGCATGAAACTATATTGAATACATTGTACGAATGAATAAGCAAATCATTGTTCTTCTGCATAAATACTTCAACAGTTTCAATAACGGGTATAAAAAATAGATGAGAAACCTGACAAAAATTCCTGGCTTACTGGTGTTGTTGATTACCGTAAATATCTGTGTTCTTCCTGTGCATGCTGCAGGTCCTTCGACTGAGGCCGAAGCCCTGCACGTACTGAACCGCCTGGCCTATGGCCCGCGACCTGGTGATATAGAACGGGTCAAAAAAATGGGTGTGGATGCCTATATAGAGCAGCAACTGAATCCGCAATTCTTGCCCCTGCCAGATGGTTTGCAAAAGAAATTGAAATCACTCGATGTCATGAGCCAGAGCGCAGGCTCGGTCTTGTTTGATTATCAAAAAGCCTTGAAAGACACCAGCGATGAATCCGACGCTGCGCAAAAGAAACGCCGTGAACTGGTTGGCCGCATCATGGAACAAACCGCAGAATCCAGGCTATACCGTGCCATAGAAAGCTCGCATCAACTGGAAGAAGTGATGGTCGATTTCTGGTTCAATCATTTCAATGTGTTCAATGGCAAAGGCCTGGACCGCGCACTTGTCGCCAGCTATGAGCGCGATGCGATACGCCCCTATGTCTTTGGCAACTTCCGTGATTTGCTGGGTGCGACGGCCAAGCACCCTGCTATGATGTTTTATCTGGATAACTGGTTATCCACGTCCGCAGACTTTCATGCCAATGGCAAACAGGGTAAGGGCGGTGGACAAAAGGCCAAGTCCAGCGGCCTGAATGAAAACTATGCGCGTGAAGTCATGGAGTTGCATACCCTGGGTGTGGATGGTGGCTATACCCAGAAAGACGTGACCGAACTGGCACGCATGCTGACCGGCTGGACCTTTGATCCGCGTGCCATGGTCAGGAGTAATCAAAACTTTTACTTTGATGCTGACAGACACGATAAAGGCAGCAAGCTTTGGCTGGGCAAATCCATACCTGCGCGTGGTCAGGCAGAAGCAGAATTCGCGCTCGATGTGCTGGCAACACACCCATCTACTGCGCATCACCTGAGTTTCAAACTGGCACAGTATTTTGTCGCTGACAAACCTGCACCAGCATTGGTCGAGAGGCTGGCCAAGCGTTATCTCGATACCCGCGGTGATATACGGGCTGTATTGCAGACACTGTTTGCCAGTGCCGAATTTCGTGATCCCCAAAATGCGGGCGTGAAATATAAAACCCCGTATCAATATGTGGTGTCCGCCATCCGGGCCAGTGATGTCAACGTACAAAATGTCAGGCCCGTGTTGGGCGTACTGGCACAACTCGGCATGCCTTTATACGGCAGCCAGACACCTGATGGTTATAAAAACACTCAGGATGCCTGGATGAACCCGGATGCCATCAGCCGCCGCATCAACTTTGCCACCGCACTCGCAACCGGCCGCCTGCCATTCGATAAAGAGATAGGGGATGGAGACAAAATGGGCAAGAAGCAGTTGGCAAAACAGGCTGAAGAAAAATCAGACTGGCCCGCGGTCATGCCTGCGGTCAGCGCCACTGTCTTGTTGCAGACACTGGGACCAGGCTTGTCTGGGCGCAATATAGAAATTGTGAATGGCAATCCAGAAGCCTTGCGTGCCTCACTGATATTGGGCAGCCCGGATTTTATGCAGCATTGAAGCAGGCAAGCGAAAAGATCGTACAGACAAAGAGAGCAAAATGAAACGCAGAAATTTCTTATATTCCATGGCCGCAGGAGCGGGTTTGCTGGTCCCGGTGGGGCAGGCTGCCTGGGCTGCGAGGGCAAATGGTGCAGCTACCGAGGCAGCAACAAAAAACAAACTCATCGTCATCATGTTGCGGGGCGCAGTCGATGGCTTGAATGTGGTTGCCCCTTATGGTGACAGCAACTATGCGCACCTGCGCCCGGCTATCGCACTGGCAAGGCCTGGGCAGGTCGATGGTGCGATAGATCTGGATGGCTATTTTGGTCTGCATCCCGCACTGGCAGACTTGCAGGATCTTTGGCAGCAAAAGAAACTGGCTTTCGTGCAAGCCAGCGGTTCACCGGATTTTACCCGTTCGCATTTCGATGCCCAGGATTATCTGGAGTCTGGCACGCCTGGGCGTAAAGGCACGACAGATGGCTGGATGAACCGTTTGCTGGGTAACTTGCCGGGTACGACGACGCCAACGCGTGCCGTCAGTGTCGGTGCGGTCATGCCCCGTATCTTGTCGGGCATGGTTGCCGCCAGCAATATCGCCAGCGGTGCGGCGGGCACCAAGGCGAATGTACTGGACAGACCCAAGGTTGGTGCAGCTTTTGAACAGATGTATAAGGAGAACGATAAGTACGCGAAAGCCTTTAGTGATGCCAAAGAAGCGCATCAGGAAATGATGGGCGCGTCCATGGAAAAAGAACAGCAGGCTGCCGATGGCGGCGCGCCCTTGCCCAATGGTTTTCCTGACGACAGTACCCGTGTTGCCACCTTGCTCAAGAATGATCCTAAAATCCAGATGGTGTTCATGGCATTGGGTGGCTGGGACACCCATGCCAACCAGGGAGCCGGCAAAGGTCAGTTGGCCAACCGTTTGTCACCGCTGGGTCTGGGCCTAGCGAATCTGGCCAGACGCCTTGGCCCCATGTTTGATGACACCACGATAGTCGTGATGTCAGAGTTTGGCCGTACTGCCAAACAGAATGGCAATGGCGGCACCGACCATGGGCATGGCAATGTCATGTGGGTGATTGGTGGTAAAGTCGCTGGCGGCAAGGTATATGGCGACTGGCGCGGCCTCGGCAACGATCAGTTATATGAGGGGCGTGATGTGCCTGTGACTACCGATTTTCGTTCGGTATTGACGCAGATCTGTGAGCGTCATATGGGTTTGTCAGACAATCAATTGCTCAAGGTTTTTCCTGAACAAGCTTACGCCAGGTCCAGCTTTAATTTATTTGTGAATAAAGCCTGATTGCTGATTAATTGCTGATCATAGTAAGTAAAAAAGCCACTCTGGATTAAATCGGAGTGGCTTTTTTGTTTGGGACGGTGTTCAGGCAGTGGTATTGATGGTTGTGCCAGTCACTTGTCCGCTGGTATTGACCACTGGTTTTGGTTGTTCTGGCGGCGGTGGTTCTGGCTGCTTGACATTCTGCTTGCTGGCCAGTTGCGCCTGTTGCTCAGCCTGTGAGGCGGTAATTCTTTTTTGATCTGCAATGGCATCAGCCGTACCGGAGTCGCGGTCTGCAGCCGCGCCTATGGTTTCCGCACTTTGTTTCTGTTGCCCGGCAGCAGCCTGCTGCAAGAGTTGCTGTTGTTGTGCAACTTGCGCTGCGCTCGAAGATGTAACGGACGTGACCATGATATTAACTCCTAAGACTAGAACCAGGATCATTTCAACATAGCGAGCCTGGACCAAAATTACAAGCGATTTAAACACAAATCACAGTTTATTGCCACGTGTTAACTTTAATCAAACCCGCTCAATTGATAGTGCGTATTCATTTTTCACCTTTGCTTATACGAATAGTTGTATATACAAATGCATATATATGATTGGAAAAAACTTGTTGCCTTCGATAAAGTTGAGTCCAACAGTAACAACAGCCGGTCAGATACTCAGTGATACGTATAGAGCAGTTAGCAAAGATATATAGCCATCAGGGCCGCGAAGTAAGGGCCTTGCATAATATTAATTTCAACATAGAAGCGGGTCAGGTTTTTGGCATCATAGGCCGTTCCGGTGCGGGTAAGAGCACTTTGCTGCGCACCTTGAATTTACTGGAACGTCCCAGCGCGGGGAAAGTAGTGATTGATGATGAGGACATCACCAGTTTTGACACTCAACAACTGCATGCCTTGCGCCAGCGTGTGGGCATGGTGTTCCAGCATTTCAATTTACTGCATGCAAAAACGGTCATCGACAATATTGCCTTTCCGCTCAAGCTGAGTGGCAAATACACAAGGCAGGAAATCCTGGCAAGGGTAGAAGAATTACTTGAGCTGGTAGGTTTGCAAGACCAGGGTCATAAATATCCATCGCAATTGTCTGGTGGACAAAAGCAGAGGGTGGGCATTGCCAGGGCGCTGGCAAATTATCCGCATCTATTGTTATGCGATGAGGCGACCTCGGCATTAGACCCTGAGACCACGCAAGCGATCTTGCGCCTGTTGCTGGATATCAATAGAAAACTGGGCCTGACCATCGTCTTGATCACCCATGAAATGCAGGTGATACGCACTATCTGCGACAAGGTGGCAGTCATCGATGCGGGAGAGATTGTTGAGCTCGGTGATGTGGTTGATGTGTTCCTGCATCCTCAGCATGCGGTGACACAAAGCCTGGTGGCAGAAAATCAGGCACTGGATCTGTCTGTGCTGGAGCGTAACGACCAGGATGCTGGCCGCCATTTGCTGCGTTTGAGCTATGTAGGTGCAAGTACGCATGAACCCATCATTACCCGTATCGCGGCGCAGGCTGGTGTCGATATCGCCATTCTGCAAGGCGTGATAGGACGCATCAAGGATACGCCTTACGGGCAATTGCTGGTGGAGTTGCACAGTACGCAGGAACAGTCCGCGACTGTCGAGGATTTATTGAAAAATGCTGGTGTCAGGGTGGCAAGAATCAGCGCAGCAGCAGGGGTGCACTGATGGATTTTTCTCAAATTGACTGGAGTGATATCGCACTGGCGACACTCGATACCCTGACGATGACAGGTGCGTCTTTGCTGTTCACCGTGTTGCTGGGTTTGCCCTTAGGTGTACTGCTGTTTTTGACAGGTAAAAAGCAATTGCTGGAGCAGGGCCTGCTGTATGCAGTGTTGTCAGTAGTCGTGAATATTTTGCGCTCTATCCCTTTCATTATTTTGCTGATCGTATTGATCCCTTTCACGCTGTTATTGATGGGGACATCGCTGGGGGTGCCGGGAACCATACCGCCGCTGGTAATAGGAACAACGCCATTCTTTGCACGCCTGGTAGAAAACGTCTTGCGGGAAGTGGATAAGGGAATTATTGAAGCCTGCCAGGCCATGGGTGCCAGGACCTGGCAGATTATCTGGCACGCATTGCTGCCAGAGGCATTGCCGGGTTTGCTGGCTGCCGCGACAGTAACGACGATTGCCCTGGTGTCGTATGCAGCCATGTCGGGCGTGATCGGTGGAGGTGGTCTGGGTGACCTGGCGCTGCGTTATGGTTACCAGCGCTTTCAAACTGAGGTCATGGTAGTGACGGTATTTATTTTGATTGTGCTGGTGCAGTTGCTGCAATTTGTCGGTGACAAGCTGGTGTTGAAATTCACACGTAAGTAATTAAGTAACTGAGTTTTTATTTTTTATTGGAGTCTATATGTCTTTAAATTTGAAACGCCGTTTTACCCTGATACTGGCAGGTAGCCTGACAGCCGCTGCCATGTTTTCACCAGCAGCATTTGCAATCGAAACCTTGAACATAGCTGCCAGCCCCGTGCCACATGCAGAGATACTGGAATTTATCAAACCGCAACTCGCCAAAGAGGGTGTGGATTTGAAAGTGAAAGTGTTCACTGATTACATACAGCCAGCAGTGCAGGTCAATGAAAAACATCTGGATGGCAATTTCTTTTTGCACCAGCCTTACCTGAACGAATTCAAGAAAAGCCACAAGAATGATATCGAAGTGCCTATCGCCAAAGTGCACGTAGAACCTTTTGCTGCTTATTCAAGCAAGTACAAAAAGCTGGCTGACTTGCCCGATGGTGCAACTGTCGCTATTCCAAATGATCCATCCAATTCTGGCCGTGCCTTGCTGTTGCTGGCAAAACAGGGTTTGTTGAAACTGAAGGACCCAAAAAATATCTCTGCAACACAAAAAGATATTATTGAAAATCCAAAGAAACTGAAATTCAAGGAACTGGAAGCTGCGACTCTGCCACGTGTATTGAACCAGGTTGATCTGGCCTTGATCAATACCAATTATGCGATAGAAGCAAAACTCAATCCTGTGAAAGATTCTTTGTTTATTGAAGATGCAAATTCACCTTATGCAAATTTGCTGGTGGCGCGTGAAGATAATAAAAATAGCCCGGCTTTCAAAAAACTGGTGGCAGCTTTGAATTCACCTGAAGTCAAGAAATTCATTGAAGACAAATACAAGGGCGCAGTGGTTCCTGCTTTTTAATCGTCTCTTCGGATAATGAAACACCCCGGCAGAATTTTTCTTGCCGGGGTGTTTTGTTTTATATGACGCTTTATCTGTTGGTTGATGCCGGTTCAGTTGCTGCCTGCTTCAAATTCACATAGGGGCTGTGCGCAAAGCTTTTCAGATAATCGATATTGTCCTTGAATTCTTCATCTCGCATGGCATTGCCTTTTGGCGTGCTGTATTCCAGCAAAAGATTGTCGTCATTGGAGAGTGTGGTTTCACTCAATGCCAGCATTTGTTTGACTTGTTCAGGATTGAGCACCTGAGCGCCAGAAACAGATTGGATGCCGTTCTTGTAAAGATCGATATAGGTCTTCATGGTCTGGTTATTGGCCATCGCTAATAAATGTTTTTCCTTTTCTGAATTGGGGAAAGCATCCAGGCTATTGCTGGCTATCATTGCACCTTGCTTGCCCACGTTATAAATCCAGACATAGCGGAAGGAGTGGGACAGGCTCGCAATCATGACTCTCAAGTTCAGTTTGGACATATGCGCCAGTTGAAACCATTGCTTCAATATGCCTTTGTCGGCCAGCCTGGATTTGGCCAATGCATAAAACTCCTGGTTATACAGAGAGGCTGCACCTGCAAACCAGATAGAGGAAAGTTGTATCGCAATCAAGTCGTATTTTTTGTCGGTCAGCGACAAATGATTCCTGCCATCGGTATACAGGAATGACACACCAGGTTTTGTAGCGAGATTCTGATTAACGTCGGCAAAATGACGGTTGGCGATATTCACCAGGTCGCGGCTCAGATCGACCACTTCCATGGACTTGAAGCCGGATTCATGGATAGCCATGGCCGTGACGCCAGTGCCATATCCTATGACCAGGGCATTGTCGTAGTTATTCAAATGCAGCATGGGTATCAACCCAAAACCTGCCTGCGCCAGCATTTCACTACCGGCTTCCATGACATTATTGCCCTGGAATTTGCCATTCGTGGTCAGGGTTTTAAATTCCTTGCCTTGTTCGGTTTGCGCCATGACCGCAGTTAGGCCACCATCTGCACTCTCCGCATGGTCTATCATTTTCCAGCCCGCATAGTAAGTAGGTTTGAAATAAGTGTTGATGCCAGTGGCGATTGCGTTCAGGTCCAGTTGTTTGGGGCAGGCAATGAGTAATATCGTAGCGGCAATAGCACTGCCATATTGTTGCAGGGCGGGCGCAGATTTGTCGCGCGACCTCCAGGTCGCTATCAATAGCAGGGTGAAGGCAACCACACCGCACAACAAGCTGGTATAGAAACCACCGATAACTGGCAGGAGCAAAAATCCAGCCAGTAACACGCCAGCGATATTGCCCAGGGTATTAATGGCAGAAGGAAAACCTATGCCGTCATGCTGACCTTTAGAAGCGATCGTCATGCTGACAGGATAGAGGGCTCCAATTGCAAATGCTGGTGGCAGGGCAATGATGACGGCAGGAATAGCGCGCAAAAATTCCCTGAACCAGAAAGAGTAGGGGACTGTGCTTTTTGCCAGACCATAGAAATACAAAGAAGAAAGATGCCACAAAAAAGTGGAGCACAAGATCGTGCAGGTCAGCAAGAACAAGGCGTCATTTAATTGCTCATTGGTGGAGCGTTTGCTTGTCTTGCCTGCATATTTGCCACCGAGGGCTAGGCCTGCAAGAAAGCACGTCAGCATCAGGGAAAAAGCATAAGTGCTATTGCCTATGACTACGGCCAGCAAGTGTATGGTCGAGACTTCCATCATCATCGTCAGTGCGCCGACGATGAGCAGGACGAACAGGCCAAAGCGATAAGAGCCTTGCGCCAGCAGATCAGTTTTGCCTTGCTCCTGTGCTGGTAAGTTGTCTGCTATTTTTGTTTCGCTGACCAGCAAGAATGCCAGCAGCGCCACCATGATATCGATGGCTGAGGACAGCCACAGCGTGCCATTCATACCCAGCGCAGGAATGATCAGATAGCCCGACAATAAGGCGCCAGATGCCGCACCAAAAGTATTGGCTGAATAAAACCATGAAATAGAAGCCATGCAGGATTTGCTATCTGCAACGGCACGTACCAGCAGGGGAAAAGTCAGGCCCATCAGGATGGTAGGGAAGAGCAGCACCAGGGCGCCCAACAAGACCTGATAAATGACGAGGGAGCCAGAATCGGGCCTGTAGCCGATTGCAATTATTAAATAGATATCGTGCGCGAACGAAAATATATAAGGCGTACACAGACAGTACAGGGCAATGGCCAGCTCTGCGACGGCATACATGCGAACCGGGAAGCGTGTGCGCTTTGCCACGCCTGCACCTATTGCAGCCCCGATTGCCATGCCAGCCATGTATATCGCCAGCACGGTGTAGGTGGCGCTGGACTGGCTGCCAAAGACCAGGGCAAGCTTCTTTGCAAAATAAATCTGGTAAGCCAGTGCAGCAAAACCGGAGGCAAAGAAAATTCCAAACAAGGTGTTTATTTTTTTCACGTTGATATTTTTAGTGAGCGTCTTCCAGGCGCCGGTGGATGGGAATTTATTCTTTGTTATTTATACCATATTCGCCAATAGTTTAAGTGAATAATAGTAAAAAGAAGTTGAATGGTAATGATGTTGATAAATATTGTCAAATGACTAAATTGTGACCTTGCTTTTCAGGTGTATGATGGTTTGATAAAAAGACCATCTTGTCTCTGTCCGCCTGTGTTGGGGGCGTAGAAGGCAAATTGCCAGACGAAAAAAAACGCCGCTGTATCAGTGGCGTTTTTCGCAAAGTCTTTACGTCTTATTGCTTAGTTACGTACGACTTTTTTGTATTCATTAGTGCGTGTATCGATTTCGATCATGTCGTCCTGGCTGACGAACAGTGGAACTTGAACAGTATGGCAATATTCTTCGATCGCGTTTTCGATCTTGGCTTCTTTCAGGACGTTGCCTGAAGTGTTGCCTTTAACTGCTGGCTCAGAGTAAATAACCTGACGAACGATAGTTGTAGGCAATTCAACAGAGATCGCTTTACCGTCGTAGAAAACGGCTTCGCATTCCATACCATCTTTCAGGTAGTTGATGGATTCGCCCATGTTTTCTGCTTCGATTTCATACTGGTTGTATTCTTGATCCATGAATACGAACAGTGGGTCAGCGAAGTAAGAATAGGTAACTGGTTTTTTGTCCAATACAACTACGTCAAACTTGTCGTCGCCACGGAAGACGTTTTCTTGTGGGCTGTTAGTCAACAGGTTTTTCATTTTCCACTTGTAAGTGAAACCTGTACGACTGGAGCCGTTGACATCAGAGCGCAATACGATCATTGGTTTGCTATCGACCATAATGATGTTGCCAACACGAATTTCTTTTGCAAATTTCATAGCGAGTATACGTAAAAAGTAGGTTGCATAAAAATCATCTGTTGCCTACTGGCAAAAATCACCGCAAGCCCACGTTTGATTGAGATTTAAAACAGGTTAAAAATTAACCCAACATTATACTGCATCTTTTTGGCTTGCCACCCTAACTGCATTGACGAACTTCAATAAATTGCCCGTCATATCCCCATTTTCGCGCATTTTTTCCTGCCAATTGCCAGAAAGTTGTGCAATTTCAGGGAGGTCGGCTTGAAAGGCTTGCCATATTTCTACCCAGTCCAATGGCGGATGGCTGACGCCATTCCAGGCATGTGACAAGGCAATCAGGCTTGCTGTCGCAGATGTAGTGGTTTTTAAAAATGCATTCAATTTCACATGATGCAGGTTTTCATCCTGAGGGTAGATATGCCAGATGAAGGGTTTGTTTGCCCACTGCGCCCGCACGAATGAGTCTTCACCACGGACAAAGTTGATATCGCAGGCCCACAGCAACTTATCGTAATCTGCCTGCGGGATGAATGGCATTACACGTACTGTCAAGGCACCTTGACTGCCACTGACACCTGCTTTGGATGCTTGCCCCAAAAATGCTTCGATTGCTTCACTTGCGACGCCTTCAGGCACCAGGCAAGTCATGCCTTGATCACCGTTTTGCCATGTCTTGAGCAAATCAGCCACAGGTGCATGTGGGTAGCAAAACAGCGATACTTTTGTGCTCCTGATCTCAGTTTCAGTCAACCCCAATTGCTGCAGGAAGGCAGCGGCAGCCTGAGAGTCAGCTTGAAATGCGGCTCTTTCGTGGTCCAGGCTGGCTTCGCGCAACAGGCCGCCGGTTTTGTTATTGAAGCCGGGGAAAAAGAAATGCTTGGTCAATGACAAGGAAGGATGGGGCGAGGGCAGGGTATGGCAGCCTTCTACCCATTCCTCTGCCGTCAAGCCTTCAAGATTGAGCCAGACCGGGCGCGGCTCGCACTTTGCCATGGCCTGAATATAGCCTGGCGGGATATCGCAGGCAAAAAACTCTATAACGATGTCGGCAATATCGGCCACAGTAAATGTGCCCTGCTGATCACTCCAGTGCCTGACGGTGACGCCCGCAATTTCCTGCACTTCGGCATCAATATTCACTGGCGGGCAGATGCGCTGGAAGCTGCCCAAATCATCCACCCATAGCGTCACGGCTATTCCATGTTCTTGCTGCAGTTGCCTGGCCATGCGCCAGCAAATGCCTATATCGCCAAAGTTATCGACGACCTTGCAAAACAGGGCCAAAGTTTTTGCTGCGTGAGTCGTATTTATTTCTGTTAAATGCATTGCAATGTGTTTTTAAAAGCGTACCTGAAAGCGTACTTAAAAGCGGTTTTTCCATTCACGCAAAGCCGCGAAATGGCTGACATCGTTTTGTGCGGCTGGGATTTTACCGCGTTCCAGAAGTCGTTCGATAACTGTGCTTTCGCGGCTGCGCAAGAATGGATTGGTCTGTTTTTCCAGGCCTATCTGGGTAGGCACGGTAGGTATGCCTTGCTCACGCCTTGCTTGTTCGCGTTTGATACGCTCCAGCAAATCCTGGTTACCAGGCTCGACCTCTTTGGCAAAACGCAGATTGGATAGCGTGTATTCATGGGCGCAATAGACTGCCGTATCATCGGGCAGGGCAGCAAGCTGGTCTAGTGAATGCAGCATCTGCGAAGGCGTCCCCTCAAACAAACGGCCGCAGCCACCTGCAAACAGGGTATCGCCACAAAACAGCCAATGTTGTTCAGGGGCGAAATAGGCGATATGGCCCAATGTGTGGCCGGGAACGTCCAGTACTTTCAACTCCAGGTTGATGCCGGGCACGGTCACTACATCATCCTGTTGCAGTTTTTGCGTGACCACGGCGATTTTGTCATTGGTGGGGCCAAATACGGGCGCTGCCGCATGTTCCAGCAAGCGTGGCACACCGCCTATATGATCAGCATGATGATGAGTGAGTAAAATAGCGGACAACGTCAGTTGATGCTGTGCCAGGGCTTGCAAAATTGGCATGGCATCGCCAGGATCAACCACGGCAGCATGCTGGCCGTCATGGATAATCCATAGATAATTGTCGTCAAAGGCGGGGACAGTCAATATACTCAGGGAATTCTTCATATCAGGCATGGATGCTTTGGAAAAAAACATTATAGACCTTGGAGCATGGTTAGAGCTGCCGGCTGGTAGCTATATCCGTCAATGGGAGCAGGCCATGCTCGATAAATTGACGGTGGATATCTTTGGTTTCAATGCCTTGCAGATAGGTTTGCCGCAAATTGATGCGCTGGCAGCCAGCCGCATGCCACATCGCTGGCTGACCAATTCCTGCATGCCAGATGAAAATCAGCCGGGGCAAAAGCGGCCTGTCGTGGTCGTGCACGACTTTGCTGAGCTGCCTTTTGATGCGCACAGCATAGATTTGATCGTCTTGCCGCATGTGCTGGAATTTGCCGAAGAGCCACACCAGATATTGCGTGAGGTGGAGAGGGTATTGATACCAGAAGGCCGGGTTATCATCACCGGCTTTAATCGCGCCAGCCTTTGGGGGGCCAGGCAGGCGACCGGGCGTTTGAGCAAAAATTATTTCCTGCCCAAAGAAGGTGAATTCATCAGTCCGCCGCGTTTGAAGGATTGGCTGAAGTTATTGAATATGGAAGTGGGTAGCAGCGATTTTGGCTGTTATGCCCCTCCTGTTAAATCGGAAAAATGGTTGCAACGTTATCGTTTCATGGAAAAAGCAGGACAACGCTGGTGGCCTTATTTTGGCGCAGTGTATATATTGCAGGCCGTGAAAAGAGTCAAAGGCATGCACTTGATAAGCCCCGCATGGAAACAAAAGCGGGTTTCCAGTACACATGCCTTGCCAGTTGCAAACAAATCAAAAGAATCAAATGGATAATATAGAAATTTACACAGATGGCGCCTGCAAGGGTAATCCTGGCGTTGGCGGCTGGGGCGCTTTGCTGATCGCTGGCAATAAAGAAAAAGAACTATTTGGCGGTGAAAAAGAAACCACCAATAACCGCATGGAATTGATGGCAGTGATACAGGCGCTGGGCGCATTGAAACGCCCCTGTCATATCACCCTGCATACTGATAGTCAGTATGTATTAAAAGGTATCACCGAATGGATCACAGGCTGGAAAGCCAAGGGCTGGAAAACCGCTTCTAAAGCACCAGTGAAGAACGTCGATCTCTGGCAGCAGCTTGATGCTGCGCGTACCATCCATGAAATTGACTGGCGCTGGGTGCGTGGCCACACTGGCCACCCAGGTAATGAAAGAGCTGATCAACTGGCTAACCGCGGTGTTGAATCAGTATTGTAAAAGCACACAAAATATCTCATGGACATAGCGAACATCCACACTGGTATCCAAAAAGGTGATCATGAACAAGGCGACCAGGGCGCTTTGTCCATGCCCGGTGTGCCAGAGAGCTTTGAACATGTGAGTGACCGTGCCGAATTCAAAAGGGCACAGCATCGCCCAGGTGTAGAGCTATACCGCGCCCATATTGTCGCCCATGCTTTTGAACCGCATACGCATGAAGCATTTGGCCTGGGTTCTATCGCCAGCGGAGTAGAGCGTTTTCGTTATCTCGGTAGCGATCATCTGGCCCCGCAAAATTCAGTAGTGATGATGAACCCGGATGAATTGCATACTGGCAGGGCAGAGACTGATACCGGCTGGCGTTATCGCATGATGTACATCGATCCTGATGTCGTGGCCGAAGTCACTGGTGAGCAAGGCTGGTGGTTCAGGGATGCGGTTGCTCATGATGCCAGCAGTGCGCGCAAGCTGGGTGTCATGCTGGAGCAGATCTGGCAAGCAACCGACAAGCTGAGTTTTGATAGTTTCCTGTTTGATATCCTGTTTGAGTTCAAACGCTTTGCCAGTGCGCCGCAGGCGCCAGCGGGCCTGGCGAAACAACGCTTTGCCACGGTGCTCGATTATATGCGTGCCAGCATGGCAGAACGCATCAGCCTTGAGCAACTGGCACTAGTTGCCGGGCTTAGTCCCTTTCATTTTTTGCGCAGCTTTAAGGCGCAATATCATGCGACTCCTCAGCAGATGTTGATGGCCTTGCGCCTATATGAAGCCAAATGCCTGTTGGGCAAGGGTTTGCCACCAGCGCAGGTGGCGGCGGCAACTGGCCTGACGGATCAGTCTCATTTGAACAAGGCTTTTGTGCGTCGCTATGGCGTGACACCGGCCCGCTATCAACTGCAGATGCGCGCGTAGCCCGCACTTCAAAACTGTCCACAAGCGCAATCTGGTACAAGACTGTTTTCCCGCATTGTTTTAAGCTTATTCTTTTCAGGGGATGAACAATATGGGTATTGGTGTTTTATATGCGATGGCAGCAGGTTTGATGTGGGGGCTGGTATTTATCGGCCCTTTGCTCTTGCCTGAATACCCGGCTGCCTTGCAATCATTCGGCCGCTACCTGGCATTTGGTTTGATCACTCTGCCTATAGCCTGGATGGACAGGCGACAATTGCGTTTGTTGAACAAATCAGACTGGATAGAGGCACTGAAGCTGGCAGCGGTCGGCAATATTTTGTATTACCTTTGTCTGGCCAGCGCGATACAGCGCTCTGGCGCACCGTTGCCTACGATGCTGATAGGTACGCTGCCAGTCGTCATCGCCATTACCGCCAATTACCGCAATGCACAGCGCGACGGCAGCATCGCCTGGCGACGCATGCTGCCATCACTATTGATGATTTTTGCCGGTGTTGCCTGTGTCAACAGCGTGGAAATAGCCGCATTGCAGGCAGCTTCAAACAAAGATATCCAGACTTATATCATCGGCGGCCTGTTTGCCCTGGTTGCTGTGGCCTGCTGGACCTGGTACCCATTAAGAAATGCAGACTGGCTGCGCCACCATCCTGATCGCAACCCAAGGGTGTGGGCCAGTGCCCAGGGAGTTGCAACCTTGCCGCTGGCTTTGCTCGGTTATATGGGATTATGGATATACATGGGCGTGACTGGCCAGGATTTTTCCATGCCATTCGGCCCCCGGCCACAATACTTCATCACCCTGATGCTCATCATCGGTCTGTTTGCCTCATGGCTGGGCACGATGTGCTGGAACCAGGCCAGCCAGCGCTTGCCTACCAATCTGGCGGGGCAACTCATTGTGTTTGAAACGCTGGCCGCACTGGCCTATGCCTTCATTCTCAACAAGCGCATGCCAGAACCCATGGTTTTGCTGGGTATCGTTTTATTGATTATTGGCGTGATGACTGCCTTGCGCGCCAAGCCAGTAACAGCCTCGGTTTCATCTCCTGCACATTAATGACGATGGCCCTGATGATCATGTTTTTATCATCAGGGCCATGGTACTTTTGCTCAAGCAAGAGTCAAGTCAGTCACATCATGCAAATCAGAAAGCGTAATTGACGGTCGTCATCAATATCGGGCTGGTTTTCTTTTTCGTCAGCGGGCTGTCAGCCGCATCACCCATCACTTGCGATACACCGGCAGCACTACGTACGGACCAGTTTTTATCGATTACATGGGTCCATGCAACTGTTGCCATCGCCTGTGAGAAACCTGCTTTAGGCGCAAAGGTTTTATAACCGGAATTGGTGCTTTGCGTTGGCGTTACACCAAAATAAGTCTGGTTATATTTAGCATCGCTGTAAGTCAGGTTACCCGCAATTTCTACTCTGTCTGTCGCTGTCTGGAATACTGGTGCTGCCAGGCCAAATTTGTAGGCATTACCATTTTCCCTGTGTGACAGCGCCAGATTGGTGTCGATACTTGCCTTGATGCCGGGACCAAATGTTGTACCTGCATGCAGGTTGACTGTTGCTGAACCAGAGATATTACCCATGCCTTTCAAGTCATCTGAGCTGAACAGGGATTTGGAGTCGCGTGAATCTTCACGGCCGGCACGGTAACCCAGTGCGGCGCTGAATGAAAAGTCATCCACTTTTGTACCAAAACCGACGCCACGCATGGTGCTGGCAAAGAAACCGTTCTTGTTTTGGTATTCACCATAAATAGCAGGGCCAAAGCGATTTTTCTTTGCACCTATGTACTCGGGTGCGTAGAACACACCAGCACCGACCACTGCAGTTGATTCCGGTTCTTGCGCCGTTTTGTCCTGTGCTTGAGCAGAGAATGACATGGCCATCAAGCTGGAGAAGGCAATAGCTGTCAGTGTAAATATGTGTTTCATGGTGATCCTTTAATCAGTAAAAGCTAAACAGTCCTGGCAGTATTTGCGCCGCGCTGCTACTCCCCGGCGGAGAGCACGGAGCGAAGTCTCGCAAATATAAAAAAACTATGCCAATGGAAAATCTCAGGCTCTGCCTGCATGCACAAAACGTATCGCAATGCAGTACTTTTGAAGAGATTGACTTATGCAAGGGTTGCAAAGATAGGCTTTCAGGCGTGATGCAGATAAACAGGTCAAATGCTCGTTCCCGCATGAAAGAGACAGGATTGTTAAATTTTATTTGTTTTTTAGATAATCACTTGCGCAATTTGCAATCATGATGGATGATGTTAAATAAGCTAGTAAAAATGTTAAATATGCCATCCGTATTCAGGCTGGCATATCGCGTCAATGGACTGTTACCCGTCGGGAGAATTCATGATTCGCCTCAAGCACCTGTTAATAGAACACCGTGACAATAGTTTTGATCACAGGCTCAAGCTGCTCAAGCATTCCCTGCAGACCGCCATAGAGTTGGAGCATTCGACCATACCACCGTATCTGTATGCCTTGTACTCGATCAAGACAGACCAGAATCTGGAAGCCGCCCATCTCATCAAATCCATCGTCAAGCAAGAGATGTTGCACATGTCGCTGGATTGCAATGTCCTCAATGCCATAGGCGGACATCCAAAAATTGATCATCCGCGCTTTATTCCTCACTATCCCGGGAACTTGCCAGGTTCGGTCGAGGACAGCCTCATCGTGCCCCTGGCTGCACTATCCAAGCAATTACTGCTCGATGTATTCATGGTCATAGAAGAGCCAGAAAAAACCGTGGATGGCACAACACCTCCGGCAGACGGTGTGACCATAGGCGAGTTCTATGCGCACATCAAAAAAGAAATTTGCGAGTTGTCCAGGATGGGTAATATCTTTACCGGTCCGCCAGAAAAACAATTGGTGACGGGCTTCAGGGAATTGCAAAACAAGGGGGTCTATGATGAGGCAACGGCGCTGGCGGCGATAGACATGATCGTTGAACAGGGCGAGGGCAGCGATACCAGCCCCATTGATCCTGAGCATGAACTTGCGCATTACTACAAATACGCAGAGATTTATCATGGCCGCAAACTTATCGCCAACCCCAGACCAAAACCAGGTCAGCCAGGCTGGGTATTTGAAGGCCACCGCATAGAGTTTGATGCTGGCGGCATTTATCCAGTCATCAGTAATCCAAACAGGCATAGCTATGCCGGCAAACCTCGCATTACTGATCTGAACCTGACTTTCAACAGCACTTACTCTGACATGCTGCGCAAATTGCACAATGTCTTCAACGGCCAGCCTGACAATCTCGCACTGGCCTTGCTGTCCATGCAGTCGCTCAGAGAGCAGGCGCAGTTGCTGATGACGCAGGAAGTCGTTCCTGGTCAGACTGCCGGCCCCACATTTGATTATATTCCCGCCTGATATTCTGGAGAGCAGCAATGACGCAAACTAACTGGTGGATGTTCCATGGCGATACTGCGCACACGGGTGAAGTGCAGGGCAGTGATATCAGTCGTGACACACTTGATCAATTCAAATTACTGCACGATATAGCCATCCCTGGCCCGGTCCTGTCGGTGCCTGCGATTGTTGATGGTTATCTGTACGTGGGCCTGGCGAATAATCATGAACTGCCTGGTGCGAATGGTGGCAAGTTCATGAAAATAGAATTATCCAGTGGCATGACAGTGGCGCATTATGAATGGCCGATAGATCCCACCGAGGGTGATACGCACGGTTTCATGGGCATGGGTTGTACCCCTGCAATCTGGGACAATAAAGTCTATTTCAGCGCCTTCAATGGCAAATTCTATTGCCTGAATGCGACAGACCTGAGCTTAAACTGGGTCGTGGATTTGCGGCACGCTGATCCTGATTTCAATCAACCCACATCCAATCTTGGGGATGTGTCAGCAGGTGTGCCAGCAGCTGGCTGGTCATCTCCGGTCGTAGCGGCTGCAGATGGCACCAATGGCCTGGTTTTTGTTGGCATGGGAGAGGGCGAAAACCCCGGCTGCTTTGGCTTCATCTATGCCATGGATGCCCAGACCGGCCAGGTGCAATGGATATACTGCACCTGTCAGTATGAAGAAGGCGTGCCCAATTTACCCAATGTCTTGCCGCCAGAATCTGTGAGCGGCACTTTGCCTGCGATGTATTCTGTGGGGCCGAATAATCCAGCCATACGCGGGGCATCGGTCTGGTCATCAATTGCCTACGACGAGCGGCTGGATCGCCTGTACTGCGCAACCGGCAACCCTGTGCCTGACAGTGCATTGCCCAGCAAAGGTTTTTCCAACGGTATATTGTCGCTGGATGCATCCACTGGCCAATTCCGCGGTTTTAGCCAGCCTCCGGCAGAAAGCAGTTATCGTGCTACTGATGTCGATGTTGATTTTGGTGGCTCACCGACACTGATGACGATCAATGGCCGCCGCATCGTCACTGCTGGCTGCAAGAATGGTGGTTTCTTCAGGTTTGATGCAGCGACGCTGGAATTGCTGAACTGGCGGCAACTGCTCCCTTATTATAACGATGGCACTCAGATACCTACGGTAGATCCGCATGTTTCTCCTAATGACCAGCGCATGGACCCCTATGTGCCAAATCAGGAGTCAGATGAAGAAGACCAGGAAAATTATTCCGGTACCTATAGCACGGCAGCGGTGCACACTGCGCTGGGGCGTTTGTTCATCGGTGTAGGCGGCAATAATTATCACAATGTCGAAGCGGGCATTGATTACCGCACGACCCCCTTCATGCGCGCCCTGGACTGGGAAACCCTGGAAGATGCCTGGGCCATGGATGAAAGTGACCCGCGTCTGTACATAGAGTCACAACCACCGATGTACCGCACGCCTGGTGAATCCGGTTTGAGTTCACCTGTTGTCGTCAATGACCTGGTGTTCTTTTCCACATCCAAAGTGGCTGTGTATGCCTTTGATGTCTATACCGGCAAGATGTTGTGGAAGGATGATCTTGGTGACCAGACTGGTGGCATGAATGGCGGCTATGGCTATTGCCTGGGGCCGGCAGTGGCAGGCAATTACATGGTGGCCGGTGCGTTGGTATTCGGCAAGCAGGGTGGCGTATTGCGCATTTATGGTTTGCAGGACAAGGAGAAGCAACATGCTTGAGGTCATCTTATTTGGTATTGTCGCCGGGCTCGACAATTTGCAGGCCAGCAGCTCCTTGGGGCTCTTGCCCATGCAACGCAAACGCATACACATGCTGGCGATTGCGTTCTGTGTCTGTGAACTGGGTGCGGCCATCCTTGGTTTGATGCTCGGGCATGGCCTGATCAGCATGCTGGGGCCGCTTGCCTCAACAATTGCACCATTTGCGATGCTGGTTTGCGGTGTGATTATCTTGTGGCTGGCTTACAGAAGTGAAGCCAGGGGCTTGCCGCAATTTGTCAATCACCCAGGCTTTTTGCTGGGTTTGCCGCTGGCGCTGAGTCTTGACAATGTCATTGCTGGCGCAGGTGTCAGCTTTTCCAGTGCACCCGTGTTGAATTCGGCCATCATCATCGGCGTCATCAGCGCAGGCATGGCTTGCTTTGGCCTGTATTTCGCCAACTGGATACGTAATTTTTTGCCCAAGCGTGTGGAATTGCTGGCAGGTGCTTATATGTGCTTTCTGGCAGTACGCATGATGTATAACGACTGACGATTGGGCGCTTGAGTATGCCAAAAGACCAAAGCGAGCGCACGGCCATGCATGCCTATGTGCGCCATCTTAATTTTCCCAGCAGTGTTGCTGTTTCCCCTGCGGGGCAGGTATATATTGCAGAGACGGGTTTGCCATTTGATGGTGCTGCCAAAGGCGGGCGGGTACTCAGTGTCAATGATGATGGCAGCGTGCAGGAATTATTGAATAATTTGCGCCAACCAGTGAATGGTCTGGTCTGGCATGACAACAGCCTTATTATCTCTGAAGGCGGTTACCCAGGCCGCATCAGCCGCCTTGATATTCATAGCGGTAACTGGACAGTGTTGCTCGACTATTTGCCCGGCTTTGGTAATTACCACACCAATATGGTGGCGGTAGGGCCGGACAATAAAATGTATTTCGGCCAGGGTGCCATGACCAACAGCGGCATCATAGGCACGGATTCGCACGACCTGGCCTGGCTGCGTGAAACCAGGCATGCGCCAGATATACCTGGCTATGACATTGAGCTCAGTGACCATGTAGCGACAGTCACCGACCCTGAAGGTCAGCAAATTTCCACCAGCGCATTTGCCCGCTTTGGGCAAGTGCACGCAGGTGGAACCCGCTTGCAAGGCCAGAGACCATGCACGGCCAGCATCATGCGTTGTAATCTGGATGGTTCAGACCTGGAACTGGTAGCCTGGGGCATACGCAATGCCTTTGGCTTGTTATTTCTACCGGATGGCAGGCTTATCGCAACCGAACAGGGTACGGATGTACGCGGTGTGCGGCCAGTCTGGAATTGCCCTGATTTTCTGTTTGAAGTAAAACCAGGTGCCTGGTATGGCTGGCCAGACTTTCTCGGAGGCTTACCCATAAACGCGCCTGTTTATCGCAATCCGCAAGGTGAAGGCCAGGCCTTTGTGCTGGCTAATCATGCAGAACTGCCAGCGCCAGAGATGCCCTTGCTGGCCTTCGATGTCAATGCCTGTGCAGTCAAGATGGCGCAGATACCTGCCGGGCTGCGCCATGCTGGCGATCTCATCGTCACGCAATTTGGCGATGAACGTCCCATGACCGGGCCGCCGGGGCCAAGAGTAGGGCGTAATCTTATCCGTGTAGATACCAGCGACTGGAGCAAGCATGCATTGCCGGCTTTGGCGTCTGTACCATGGCACCGGCCCATCGATGTCGCTTTTTCGCCAGATGGTGCATTCATGTATGTGGTCGATTTTGGTGATTTTGAATTCACCGCAACAAAAGATATACGCGCACGCGCCGCTAGCGGCTGTGTCTGGAAAATTTCTGTCAATAATATGGAGCTGACATCATGAGCCAGGTTTCATTTGAAAAAGATATTGCGCCGCTGTTCAATCAGTTTCGTGCATCCATGATGTGGCGGCTGGACCTGACCAAATATGATGATGTCAGGCTGAACGCTAGCATGGTACTGAACCAGTTACAGGGCGGCATGCCACCACCGCCTTATCCACCTTTTACCAAAGAACAGGTTGCGATGTTCCAGACCTGGATCAATGAAGGTTTTCCCAAATAGCTTGTTCACACAAAATTGTGGAAGGAAATTCACATGAGCCTCAACGCACAAACCCTCGTCGGCAGTTGGGAAATGGTCGAAGCCTGGGACATAGGTGACGACCCCAGCGACCCGACCAAGAAAACCTACCCCTGGGGTAATCCGTCAGCAGGTTACTGGGTGTATGACAAGAGCGGCCACTTCAGTCTGATGATCTCGCAAAATCCGCCGCTAGCGATACCAGCAGACCCTTTCAGCGGTCAGCCACAATCATCCTGGCTGACGCCGCAAAAGCCCTGGGAAGTGCCACATTCCCTGCTGATAGACAGCTTCGCCACTGCCAGCCCGTATGCGTATTTTGGTACCTATACGGTAGAGATGGATACCAATCACCCGCATCTGGGCGGTACGATCATCATGAACGTATTTGCTGACGTCATGCGTGCCTATACCGGCACAGTGCAAAAACGCAGCTTTGTGTTTGATGGCAAGGATTATTTGAATGTAGGTACGCCAGGCCAGTATTTGCGACGCTTGAAGCGGCTGACGTGATTTTATGAAAGTGAACATGCATGTATAAAAGTCTTATCCAGGCCTTACCTTGGTGCAAAGCAGGGTAAGGCCTGGTTTTTGGTTGCATCAAGTATTGCCGGTAAAATCCATATCGTTCACAAGTCAGCCAGCTTACGTAGAGCGTCACCCTGTACACGGCGTACCATCATATGGTTGGCCTCTACAGCGCCAATGGAATCATAAAATTCCTTGCTCATCTGCTTATCCTTGACGGTCAGCCATTCTATCCTTGAGCATCCTGCATCAACAGCAATACTGGCGAGATGCTGCATGATGGTCAGGCCAAGTCCCTGACGCCTGAATTCAGGCCGCACATAGATGGCTTGCATATACATGTCGCGCACGCCAGCAAAAGTGCCCCATTTCCAGGAGTAAATGACGAACCCTGCAATAGTTTCATCCACCATGACAAATTTGGCAGAGACGGCTGGATGGTCACCAAACAGGGCCAGTTCAATTGCTGCTGCATCTGTGCGAATTTCGGCTACACCATCGCTCTTCCCCAAGTCCATGAGCATATCCAGCAAGGTGTTGATATCCGTCGTCGCGAGGTCTTTAAATTTCATTTTTTTGGCCAATGATATTTTCTTCAAGAGCTCTGCAAGTAAGCCAGATCGTTCACCTCCGTCAGTCTTGCCTGAGCTTGAACATGGAATGATGCTGCGTTAAACGCTCAATCACTTGCCAAGCATGCGCTTCAAGGTAGCATCTCTGTCTATAAAGTGATGTTTGAGCGCGCCAGCTATATGCAAGAGTATCGCTGCAATCAGGATGTAGCCAGCTGTCTGGTGCAAGCTTTCACCAGTCTCAGCCCAGAATTCGCTATAGGCCAATGCCTGGTCCGGGTTGCCTGGCATATGTTGGGCTGGCACGATGACCAGACCAAAGATGCCAAAGCCATGACCGCTGGCACCAGAAAACAGCATGCCGCTCATGGGCAAGGCCAGTGTGGCAATGATCAACACCCATTTGATGATTTTTGCCAGGCGCTGTTCAAGCTGCGTATAGTCTGCCGCCGCTGCTGGCCAACCATTTTTGATGCGCCAGAAAACGCGCAACAGGGCAACAAATAAAACCAGCACACCCACGGATTTATGAACCGGGTACAAAGCCCAGGCCTCGGCACGTGTCATATATAAGCCTATAGCGCATAGAGCCATGATGATTATTGCCGTGATCCAATGTAAAGAAATCGTGATCTTGCTGAGCTTATCTGCGCTGTCCATTGTCATGTCCTTGAATTTGTAAAGAACTGGATGGACATGCGATGACATTGAAAGTTTCAAGTTAGCTCGCAAACATTCAGGATTTTTATGGCACTTATCTGGATAGATGTTCCCTGAGCTGGATAACATTGCCTTCCGGGTCATAGCCATCGCAGATGCGGTAATGCTGGAATTCCCATTCGTAGTTCTCTGCATCTATCCTGCCACCAAGCTTGGCGGCCACATCCCTGGCTTTGCTGATGCTGGCAACAGGCAGCATTAATTTGATCGCAGTGTCTGACCTTGGCTGTGGCGGGACCAAAATTTCGAAGGTGTTGGCAATCTGCGGCGGGATGGCATGAATAACCAACTGAAAATGCGGCAACTCGAAAATCGTATAGTCGTCATTTGCGTGGGTGGCGGTCGGCCGCAGGACTTGCTCGTAAAAACCGCTGAGCTTGCTCAGGTTCTTGGCATAGATGACGGCACCTGGGGTGGGTAAGTGCGACATGATAGTCCTCGGCGTGTTTAAATCGATAATCTTATGTTATTTTTTTTGATATTGTTAGCGCGCAAACCCAGGGATGTGCAAAATATAGACAGGCTAGCCCGCCTTTAATTCATCCTGAGGCTGCTGATGAAATGAGTTTTAGCACATACGCAAATCACTTACAAATTTTACACGGATTGGTTTTTTCTTATGCGTTAATATATAAAGGCCTATGCAAAGACGCCAAAGATGCTGGGTATCGTAGTTCAGTACGAATTATGAGGAAAAAGTCTTTTGCGGTTTATAATTTCAGCTGTTACAACTTTAATGTGCATTTTTTGTCACTGACATGGTCAACATTTCCGGAACCAAGTCGGGCAAATAAAGTCTTAATGACTATGAATCAGGTTTCCAAGCAAGTACATCCGGATTTTCATCAGCATCAGAAGGGGCAATTGCGATCCATAGCGCTGGCCGCCCTTGTGCATGTCGTTTTGTTAAGTTTTTTATGGATAGGTGTGCGCTGGCAAAACAAGGAAAGCAGCGCAGTAGAGGCGGAGGTCTGGGATACGACCACCCGTGAAGCTGCCCCCAAGCCCGTTCCTGTTCCAGAGCCTGTCGTGGAAGAAAAACCGAAAGAACCTGTGCCAGTCAAGGAGGAAGTGCGTCAGGAAGACCCTGAAATTGCCCTGGCGCAGGAAAAAAAGCGTAAATTGCTCGAAAAGAAAAAAGAAGAAGAGCATCAACGCGAACTCGCTGAGAAAAAACGCAAGGAAGAGCAGCAGGAAAAACTTGCCGAGCAAAAACGCAAGGAAGAAAAACTGGCTCAGGAAGCTGAGAAAAAGAAACTGGCCGCCAAAGAAAAAGAAAAAAGCGATAAATCCTTTAAAGAAGAAATGGCACGTGTCACCAAACAGGCCGCAAATGCGGGTAGCGGCGGTTCTGGCACCAGCGAAAAATCTACTGGCAATAACAGCGGTGATCCAGGTTATGGCGCAAAGATCGCAGCCAAGGTCAGATCCAATACAATTTTCGGTGGAATCGATAGCACGGCGGGTAATCCTACAGTGGAATACATGATTAACCTATTGCCAGATGGATCACTCCGTGGTGCAATACGCAAAGTTAAATCCTCCGGGATTCCCAGTTTTGATGAAGCGGTTGCAGCGGGCATTACGCAATCTGCCCCATTTCCACGTGACAAAACTGGTCAAGTTCCGCCTAGCGTGAAGCTGGTTTATCGTATGAAGGAAGAATAAACACCAATGATGTCCATTTTTAAAAAAGTTGCAGTGACCGCGGTAATTGTTACCGTTACTAATTTATCCGGGTTTGGTCTTGGCCCTGTCTATGCGCAAATTACGGTTGAAGTTGCGGGCGTGGGCTCAAATCAGATTCCCATTGCCATTGCAGGTTTTTCAGACGAGGCACTAAGTCCTCAACAAGTTACCAGCATCATCAAGGATGACCTTGGTCGCAGTGGCTACTTCAAAATCATTGATGCCAACGTGGCCCTGAACGAAAATTCTCCAATCAATTTTGGTGACTGGAAAGCCAAGGGTGCCTACGCTTTGGTTGTGGGCAGTGTGCAAAGCCTGGCCGATGGTCGCTTTGATGTCCGCTATAAACTGCTTGATACTGTGAAATCCAGCACCCTGTCCGGCTTCTCCCAGACTACACCACCCAGCAGGGTGCGTCTGGCGGGACACAGAATTGCTGACGACATCTACGAAAAATTGACCGGTGTGCGCGGTATATTTTCTACGCGCATTGCCTACGTAACCAAGGCTGGCGCTGAATACCGCCTCGAAGTGGCTGATGCTGACGGTCAGGGGCCAATACCAGCCTTGCGGTCTTCTGAACCAATCATTTCCCCAGCCTGGTCGCCAGATGGTACCAAGGTTGCTTATGTTTCCTTTGAAAAGCGCAAACCAGTGATCCTCGTGCAAAACCTGATCACCGGAGATAGGACTGAAGTTGCCAACTTCAAGGGTAATAATTCGGCCCCCGCGTGGTCGCCCGATGGTAGCAAGCTGGCTGTGGCTTTGTCGCGTGACGGACAGACGCAGATATTTACAGTGAGTGCCAGTGGTGGCAATTTGCAAAAACTGACCTCCAGTTCTTCGATTGACACCGAGCCACAATATTCTGCCGATGGTCAGTCGATTTACTTTCTCAGTGACCGGAGTGGCGGCCCGCAAATCTATAAAATGAGTGCAAGCGGTGGAGACCCCAAACGCGTGACTTTTACTGGATCATACAATATCACCCCAAGAATATCCCCCGACGGCAAGACTTTGGCTTATATTTCACGTCGTGATGGCAAGTTCCAGTTATATGTACTGGACTTGGCCAGCGGCCAGGAATTAAGAGTGTCTGATACCACCAGGGACGAGTCACCGAGTTTCTCGCCAAATGGACGTTACATCATGTACGCAACCGATTCTGGGCGTCGTGGCGAGTTGGCAGTAGTGTCGATTGATGGCAAGGTGAAATATAAATTACCGGTTCAGGCCGGAGATTTTCGGGAGCCCACCTGGGGTCCTTTCATGAAATAAGCGGTATTTACTATTTGATTAATCAGGAGAGAAAATGCGTATTACATCCCAATCCAAAACCCTGGCGATCTTGATTTCCAGCGTTGTTCTGATGACAGCCTGTGCTTCCAAAGTGCCACTGGAAGAAAAGAAAGTCGAAGATAAATCCACAAATACAATGGCAACAGCCAGCGCAGATACAAACACTGTGAAACAAGTCACCGCGACTGTTGATCCGCTGACTCAAGGCGCATTGGCCAAACGTAGCGTGTACTTTGACTATGATAGCTATGCCGTCAAAGAAGAGTTCAAACCAGTGGTTGATGCACACGCAAAATTTCTGGCAACGAACAAGAACCGTAATATCCTGGTTCAAGGTAATACCGATGAACGCGGCGGCCGTGAATACAATCTGGCGCTGGGTCAAAAGCGTGCAGAATCTGTACGCAAATCACTGACTTTGCTGGGTGTGTCCGATGCGCAAATCGAAGCAGTTTCTTTGGGTAAGGAAAAACCAAAGGCAACTGGTAGTGACGAAGCCTCCTGGGCAGAAAACCGTCGCGCAGATATTCTGTACAAGTAATCCGGTATTTGAAAGCCTCTGTTGAGGCTTTCTTTGTATTTGGCGCTGCATTTTGTGCTGGTGCCCCGAATGATCGTGTGAAGCAATAATTCGGGATGCGAGCGTGCAGCGCGTATTCATTTTTTCAGATTGCCATGAAACTTAACTCCATACGCACCACCATTCTTGCTGCCGCGCTGTCTTGCGCATTTTTGCCTACCATGGCGTCTGCCGGTATATTTGACGATGATGAGGCGCGCAAAGCCATATTGGATTTGCGGGCAAAAGTGGATGCGGTCAACGCCAGGCTGGATTCCAGGCTGGAGACCAAGGCAGACAAGGGCACTGCACTGGAGCTGGCAAATGAAAATGAAGCGCTACGCGCAGAAATTTCCAAATTGCGCGGCCAGATAGAAGTCTTGTCGAATGATGTGACAAATGCCCAGAAGCGCCAGCAGGATTTTTATGTGGATCTCGATAATCGAGTCCGTAAGCTGGAACCCAAGCGCGTGACAGTCGATGGCCAGGAGGCGACTGTAGATCCCACTGAGCAGCGCACCTTTGAAGCTGCTGCGGCTTTGTTCAAGGCTGGCGACTATAAGGCGTCTGTTCCTGCCTTCACCAACTTCCTGGCAAACTACCCTCAATCCGCCTATGCAGGATCGGTGCAATACTGGCTGGGGCTTTCTTACTTTACCCAGCGCGACTTCCGCAACGCGATATTGAGTATGCAGCAAGTAGCAAAAAATTATCCAGATCATCCCAAAGCACCTGATGCGTTGTTGAATATGGCCGCCTGCCATATCGAGCTCAAAGAAAAACCTGCGGCCAAAAAAGTGCTGGAAAGCGTTTTGGCCAAATACCCGGATACTGAAGCTGCGCAGGCAGCCAAAAATCGTTTGGCGGGATTGAAGTAAGCTAGCCTCATAGCGGCGTTGCTGAACGGCGACGCCAAAATCTCCTGCCTTGCATACTGTCCTCCCTATGGCAGGACAGGAAAATCAGGCCTGCCTGACAGGCCTGTCCTTTCTTATTCCAGTAACGCCGTTGACAGAGTACCTGGAACATACTATAATTTTGGTCTTTCGGGGGTCGTTAGCTCAGCTGGTAGAGCAGCGGACTTTTAATCCGTTGGTCGCAGGTTCGAATCCCGCACGGCCTACCACGAATCACAAAGACTTGGGTCGTGTTACTAAGTCTTTAAATTTTTTAGCAGTTGCAATAATTTTGGGTCGTTAGCTCAGCTGGTAGAGCAGCGGACTTTTAATCCGTTGGTCGCAGGTTCGAATCCCGCACGGCCTACCAAGATATATAGCAAAAAGCCAACCTTATGGGGTTGGCTTTTTGCTTTTCTGCATTTGGCATTTCCTCAATAAATTGAGTTTGAGTATTGTCGCTGGTATTTCAATTGGGCGACTTACCTGCAACAACTTCAGGAGCTGGCATTATGAATAAATGGCTGTTACTAGGCATTGCCATCATTGCTGAAACTATCGCTACTTCATCATTGAAAGCGAGCGAGGGGTTTGCCAGATTGTGGCCATCAGTTTTAGTGGTACTGGGATATGGTTTGGCGTTTTATTTCCTGTCCCTGACTCTGCGTGTGATACCTGTGGGTGTGGCTTATGCAGTCTGGTCTGGCGTTGGCATCGTGCTGGTTACTCTTATAGGATGGTTTTTGTTTGAGCAAAAACTGGATATGCCTGCCCTGATTGGTATCGCCTTCATCATGGCTGGTGTGATTATCATGAATGTATTTTCCAGGGCTGCGGCGCATTAAATTACCGTAGTCCTTGATTGTAAGCGCTTCAGGCGCGCTGCCAGTGCATGACCCAGTTCTCTTGCCAGCTTTGCCCCTGGTCGCTTGAGATGCTCTGGTACCAGCGGCAGGAATTGCTGGTGATTTGGTCCCAGATGCCACGTACCAGTATGGCTTGTTCTCCGTCCTTGTATGCTGATTCCCAGGTGCCTACGCCATTAACAAAGCTGCCCACGGATGGTGCTGGGGTCAATACGCCATTTTTTCCATTGACCCAGTAGTCAGCCCATAACTTGCGTTCTGTATCGAGCAGCCTCAGGCCCATGCCGCTGAAGTCGCGTGCGGGGATGCGCAGTTCTTCTACGCTGGCAACGCCACCAAGTATTTCAATGACACTGGCTTCACCTTCAAAAATATCCCATTCCTTGTCTTTCAGGCGGCGGTGTTTGATTTTCCAGTTGCCAGACAAGAAGTGAAAGTCTCCGGGCTTGCCTGTTGCAGCTGGAGTGGCTTGAGATGAAATGGCCGCTGTTGTTTGTATTGCCGTTGCTGTTGCGGCAAGCCCTGCAGCCAGTTGTAGCAAACTGCGGCGTTTCAGATCGGAGGGGTTTGTCGGTTCAATTTCGATTTTGGCGATGGTGCTCATAGGGTGTCCTTGCTTATTGATCAGGGTGGTGTGTGTTGCTGTCACCCATCCTGCTGGTGACGGACAAAGCTTAAATCGTTAATAGGCTATTATTTATCCTAATTGTTTGCCCTTATTATTTGCCCTAATTGTTTGCCATGATGCATGCTTGCCCTTTGATAATTGCGTAATTGACACAGACTGTGTCATCCATGCTTTTGAGGGGGAAATTTCTCTGAAAGACTGTTAAGGTAAATTACGACCTGATTTGACATCGACTGTGTATGACGAAAGCCTGTTTTTTTTGTCGGGTAAGTGCTTATGCCTTATCATGCTGGACCTTATGTTAGTGCACGATGAATGAAAGCCATGAAAAAGAAAACTGCCAGTATCGCCCCTGCGGATAAGTCGGAAAAGCATGAAATACGCCCTGGCCAGTCGCTGGAGTTGCTCAAGGAGCTGCACATCCTCACGCGTGATGGCAAGATGAACCAGGATAGCCGCCGCAAGCTCAAGCAGGTTTATCATCTGTACCAATTCATAGAGCCTCTATTGCAGAAATTGCAGCAAGACCATGCCGATATCAGTCTGGTGGATCATGGTGCGGGCAAGTCTTATCTGGGCTTCATCCTGTATGACCTGTTCTTCAAATCTGAGCAGGCGCAAAGCAAGGCCAGGATTTATGGCATAGAAACACGTGATGAACTGGTGCGGCGCTCCACCGAACTGGCACAGCGCCTGGATTTTCCGGGCATGTCTTTTTTGAATTTATCTGTTGCCGATTCGATTACTTCATCGGCTCTGCCAGAAAAAATCGATATTGTCACGGCCTTGCATGCCTGCGATACAGCGACAGATGATGCAATACAGTTTGCCCTCAAGAAGAAGGCCCAGTTCATGGTACTGGTACCTTGTTGTCAGGCAGAAGTCGCGGCAGAGTTGCGCAAGTCCAAGGGTGATGCAGTAAAAAATAACCCTTTGTCAGAAATGTGGCGTCACCCCATACACACGCGCGAGTTCGGTAGCCAGATCACCAATGTACTGCGTTGTTTGCAACTTGAGGCGCATGGTTATCAGGTCAGGGTCACAGAACTGGTAGGATGGGAGCATTCAATGAAAAACGAGCTCATCGTGGCAGAATACAAGGGCTTGCCAGCCAAACGGCCAGCAGAACGTCTGGCTGAAGTGCTGAAGACCACAGGGCTGGAAGCCATGCAGAGAAGATTTTTTGTACAGTCTTGAGCAATTTGTGGCACTCAGACCACCGCAGTTTATCAAGGTCACTGTATGGTCATAAAAAATGATTAATATCATTTATGCTTATTCTGTAATTCACCTGTTTTTTCGGTGCGTTTTTTGATTGTCATATTCACACTCAGTAAAGGATAGAAAACATGCTGGCCGCCGTTGATCTGGGTTCCAACAGTTTTCGCATGCACATTGCCAGGCATGAAGGCGATGTCATCAAAGTCATCAAGAGCGCGCGCGACCCGATACGTCTTGCAGCGGGCCTGGATAAAAATGGCAACCTGACGCCAGATGCTATGCAGAAGGCGATTAATTGCCTGGCGCGCTTTCGTGAAATTCTGAATGCCTATCCGGTAGAAAGCGTCAGGGTGGTCGCTACCAATACCATACGCATCGCAAAAAACGCCGCGCAATTATTGCCGCTGGCCGAGGCTGCCATAGGTTGCCCGATTGAGGTAATTTCTGGTGAAGAAGAAGGGCGTCTGATCTATATCGGTGTATCGAATGCCGTGGCAGTGCCAGGCGAGCGTCGCCTGGTCCTTGACATCGGTGGTGGCTCGACTGAGGTGATACTCGGGCATGGGCATGAGATTTTGAAGGTCGAATCCTTCAGCATAGGTACGGTCAAGCATAGTGCCAGTTTCTTCCCTGACGGACGTTTGACGGATGCCGCATTTGAAGCTGCCATTCTGTCGGCCCGCTCGATGTTTGAAGATGCGGCGCCACCTTACCAGCCACAACACTGGCGCAAGGCTTACGGCTCATCAGGTACCATGCGGGCGATTTCTGATGCCATCAGTAAAGGTGGCCTCGGTGATGGCAGCCTGACTCTGAAGAGCCTGAATGCACTCAAACAATATTGCGTCCAATGCGGGCAGATAGATCAACTGGAGTTAAGCGGCATCAAGCCTGAGCGAGTCGCGATGGTAGTGGGTGGGCTGGCCATACTGATAGGCTTGATGACAGAATTTAATATCAGTGTCTTGCTGCCTATAGAAGCAGGTTTGCGCATGGGGGTGATGTGGGATTTGTACCTGCGCGCCACCAGGCGCGACCGCCGTGAAGTTGCCGTCGAATCCTTTGCGAATTTATTCCGTACTGATATGTCGCGGGCGAACCGCGTCGCAGACATGGTCAAGTCCCTGTATTTGCAATTGAAACCTGCTGGCGACACCTATGTGCGCTTATTGCAATGGAGTGCAACCCTGCATGAAGTCGGCATGGCGATCTCGCATACCGGTTATCACAAGCACGGCGCTTACATGATAGAGAATGCCGACATGGCGGGCTTTACCACACGTGAGCAAAGAGTGATGAGCAAGCTCATCCTCAGTCAGAAAGGCAATCTGCGCAAGGTCGGTGATGGTCTGGCTGACCAGGATTTTGCCAAGGCGGTGTTGGCACTGCGTCTGGCAGTGATGCTCATGCATTCACGCGCTGAAATTGATTTTGAAGATGTGCGCCTGAAAATGAAGGGCAGGGTTGAGCTTGAAATGAAACGCGACTGGGTCAGTGTCCACCCCACAGTGGCTTACTGGCTGCAAAAAGAAATTGAAGCCTGGCGTGAGATAGGCATAGATTTTCTGGTCAGGGCGAACGTGTAATTTTCCTGCGTACTGCTTACCACTCCTTGCCCTCACGAATTGTATCTGGCAAGCTGGGGTAAGCAAATGCAATCAAATGCAATCCGCCACCATGATGGACCTGAACACGCTACCCAGGCGCTTGCCTGATTTGTTATAGGCCTCGAAAAGTATCGTGCCACCAAATTTGTTGGCTTTACTGCCTGCACCACCGACCATATCGTAATAATGCACCTTGCTCACTTCCTTTAGGAGGAATGAAACGAGCGGTTTTTCTCCGGCATACGGGTCTTGTTGCAATTTATGGATATGAATGAGGGCGGTCTCTGCTTCATTGAGCTTGCCAAAAGCGTCTGAGTACGGATCTGTCTCATAGTCCAGTGCAGGTGATATCAGATACTCTTTCATCTTGATATCCTGATTGGCGGGCTTACCATCAATTTTCCCTGCCAGCTTGCCATCTGCCAGTTTGTCTATCTGTATTTCAAACTGGTGCTTGCCATTCCCAAAATCAGGGAAATTGGCGCGGCATTTTAATACTTCATCTGCGCTTGCAAGACTGGCGAGCAGACTGCCTGCGATCACAAAAATATACTTGAAGGTATTCATCATGTCCTTACTCATAGGTTTGCCTGAATGCGGGCTATAAGGATGACATAGTCTGTATCTAATGCCACGTATAGACTGAAAAGTATTGAATGGCAGTACTGCGGGCAATTAAAAAGCGATGCCAGATAAGCTGACATCGCTTTTCAAAGGATCATGCCGTATTAGAAATCAAATTGTGCTGATACTTTATAAGTGCGCGGCGCACCTGGGAATAAATAACCACCCAGAGATTGGGTCACATCACGCCAGTAAAACTTGTCCAGTGCATTGTCGATGTTAAAGCGCAGGGTAGTGGTCGTATTGCCGATTTGCGTTACATAGCGGGCCCCCAGATTGACAACGTGATAGCCAGGCACGGTAACGCTATTGTCCGGGCTGAAGGCCTTGCTGCTGGCGTATTGCCAGCTTGCATTCACATTCAAACCCTTGACTTCAGCTATCGCATAATCTGCATAGACTGTCGATTTAAAGCGTGGCACATTCATGACGCGCTTGTCATCGAGGCTGCTGATGCCAGTGTTTTGCTGTTTGGCATCCAGTGCAGTGATGCTTGCACCCAGATTCAGTTGCGATGTCAGCTTGCCCTGGGCAGAGAGCTCCAGGCCAGTATGCAGGGCTTCACCATTGCTGACATAGGTATTGCTGCTATTGGTATATTCCAGCGGCTTCTTGATGCGGAAGATGGCTGCAGACAAGCTCAGGTCACGTTGCACATCGGCCTTCACGCCAAATTCAATTTGTGTGGATTTGCCGGGGTTCAGCATCTGGCTGGCATTGCTGGTGCCGAATGGCGCGATGCCGCCATGTTCCAGGCCCTGGGCAAAACTACCATACATAGAAACTTGCTGTACTGGTTTGAACACCAGCGCAGCCGTCGATAGAAACTTGTTCTGGTCATAGCCCGGATTATCAAGTTGCGTGCGCGAGATGTTCAGATGACGCAGACCCAGATGCAGTTTCAGATTGTCTTGCAGACTGATAATGTCTTGTACAAATGCTGACCATTCCTTGTCAGTACGGCGCAGCAAAGCCGGGCCGGTTTTATTTGCAGATGGCATTACGCTGACAGGACGGAACAAATTGCTGCTGCCCGCATAGTCATACACATAGTCACCAAAATAATCTTTACGCTGTGAATTGCTGAGGCCAACAGCCAGCTCATGCTGCATGCCAGCCACATTGAGTTTGCCATTCAGCAGCGCTTGCGTGCCCCACAGTGATTTGGATTCGTTCACGCTTTGATAGTCGTACACATCATAGTCACCATTCGCGCAATAGCCCGGATACAGATTGGCTGCACCACAGCCATAAGGGAAGGCGGTGTAGTCATCGCGCTTGAATTCATGTTTGTTGGCTGAGACACTGGCGCGCCAGTCTGCATTAATCTGATATTCAAAACGCAGGCCAAGATTGCTGTTGCGGGTATCTACCGGTCTTGCCCACGGTTGCGCATTGAGCATCAGGTCCGCAGGAACACCCCGTGGTAAATCAGTGCCATTAAATAATTGAAAGCCCGGCACTGACAATTGTGATTTGTGCTGGTAGTCAGCATCGATTTGCAACAGAGCTTGTGGTGTGATGTGCCAGTCAAATGCGGCAGAGACAAATTGGCGGTTACCATCGGCGCCTTTGACATAAGAGCGCAGGCGTTCCCCCGCTGCATTGATGCGAAAGCCAAATTGCTTGTCACTGGAATTATCACTGATGTCCGCTGCGCCATATACAGTGCCGCGTTCACTGATTTCAAATGTGGCAGAGCGAACTGCATAGCTGGCAGGGCGTTTGGTCACATAATTAATGATGCCGCCTGGCGTACCAAAACCAGCCTGGAAGCCTGCTATACCCTTGAGTATTTCTACACGCTCCTTGTTTTCCAAAGGAATGGAAGCATCACCAGGAATCGCAAAACCGTCCTTGCGGTAGCTGCTGGAATTATCCAGGGCAAAACCACGTATGGAGAATTGCTCGGCATAACCGATGGCGTTATACGCATCATTGACACTGGCGTCATATTTCATCGCATCGGTAGTCTGGCGTATGCGCAGGTCTTGCATCTGTGCCGTGCTAAAGGCATTGACTGAGTTAGGCGTATCCAGCAGTGCCCCATCAATAAAACCGGTGACTTTGCTGCGCTCCACCTTGTTTTCTGTACCTTTGCTGCCAGTGATGGTCACTTCAGGCAGGGATTTGTCGTTTCCTGCGGTGCTCTGGGCATGCGCAGATGACAGCAACAGGCAAGCCTGGGCAATCGAGAAGGCAATGGCGGTGGGGCGTAAAAAGTATGGGCGTACAGTAAAGTCAGACATGATGTGCTCTTGGTTTGCTTTTAATGCGTTGTGGATGACAGCGCGGGAGCAAACAAAGAAGCAGGAGGGACCGGGACTTTGCGCTTCCCTTCGCTGGCATTATCCAGATCAGGTAGAAGGGACTCTCTCACCCGGAAATGATTATCCCCAGGACCCCTAGCGTTGAGACTAGTTTAACACGAAACCGATGCGGCTTTATTTTGACTTTACGAACGCTGTCGCATTTGAGTGAAAAGCGACAGCGCGCCATTCTCATTGCAAACTCAGATTATTGAGTTTAACGAAAGCCTGCGACCATTTTTTTGTTACCTTCAACATAGATTGCGTTGAAGAACAACAAGCTTTTGTTTTTTTCCTTGTATGTTGCAACAAGTTCGTTGATCGTCTTATCTTCTGATAATTCGACCAGTTCCAGAGGGATAATTTCCTCAGCAAGCGAAACTTCATGCAGTACCACATTGTTAAATGGCTCATTGCCAGCATGATAAGAAAAAAGCTTGACGTTGTTGGCTTGTTCAGAAAAATTGATGGCAGTTTGCTGGGCCAGTAAAGTTTTTGTTCCACTGATTTGTGCGTCCATGATGGTCTCCTTATTTGGTTGTATTAAATGCGTCGAGCAATGTTTTGAGATAGGCTTTGTTCGACTGGGTTTTTTTCAATTCAGCATCAAGGTTTTTCCAGACATCGTCATTGCTGATGTTGGCAGGCATGTTGCTGTCCAGTGCTTTCAATATTTTTTTCGCACCAGCGATGTCACCATTCAAGTACATCTCTCTGAGTTTTTTTCTCAATGTGTAGATTTGATTAAAGTCATCCGCAGTGGCATCAAGCACCAGATTGGCACTATCTTTTTCATTTTTTTCTGCGCTGACCGCGTCTTGACCGGCCTTGTTGGCTACTGCAATAACTGCCTCATGCAGCGTTCCAGCATTAAACAGGCTGACCAGGTCAATTTCTGCTTGTTCCAGCGAATATTCTTCAACGCTGAGAAGGGCAAGTTTTTTATAGATGTCAGCACTGATGTTGGCACGAGATGCCCGCATCTGTGCCACCAGCGTACCGTAGGTTTTATCTGCAAAGAAATTTTTGTCGATTGACAGTCTTGAACCTTTGACGCCTGTCAGCAAGGCGGTCAGATTCTTACGAGCCCTTTCGGCACCGGTCAATGTGGCAGCAGTGGACAAGGCCAGTTCAAGTATGTCTGCGCCAACCTCTGTCTGGGCACGGTTTTCAAACATGCTTCTTTCAAATGCAGAGTAATTGACTTCGATTTCCCTGCGTATACTCAAGACGATGCGATTACGGATAATTTTTGCTGCTGAGGCGTCTTTTTCTCCAATCGCTTTCTGATAAGCAGTGATATCTGTTTCTTTTTGTTTCGACGTATACCCGGTTTTAGTTATTGCTTCGATCGGTGCCGGGGCTTCGATTTTTTTGATTGGTATAGAGCAGGCTTGTAAAAGCAAAATCACAAATACCCCGGCCAGGTATTTGCTATAGTTTGGAATTGACATGATGTTCTCCCGGAAGATTTTATTGTGTAAATGCAGGGGGACTTCAAACTTCGACCAAGCGCAAAGTCCACATGTCGTCGGCCAGATTTCTGTCCGTGACATAGGAGTAGGGGATATAAAAATAGCCTTTGTCTCCCCAGTCGGTGCCCCACGAATTTTGTGCAATGAAGCATTGTGTGGCATCGTCATAGCCGACAGCCATGACGGCATGACCACCGATGGTTTTCTCGCCGCCATTTGGCAGGTTCAGTTTGCCGGTTTTTCTGACTTCTTCACTCCGCAAACTCTCATAGGCAGTGAATCCAAAAACAAAAGGATATTGATCTGCAAGACAAGCCTTGAATTGGCTTAGTGACTGTGTCAGGCGCTCGTATTGTATTGACTGGTAATTTTTTGCTTTGTCATAGCATTCTTTGTCTGGCGCGAGGGAAAACTTACTGACGTCATATGGCCAGTTGGTCTCTGGGCAAACACCTTCACTGGCGATCGTTTTAAATCCATCCCGGATGTATTCACCGCTATCTGAGCCTTGTGTTCCCTCCAGCAGGCGACCGTTGTAATAAATAAATAAACGCGAGGGCTGGAAAGCAAATTCTCGCTTTTCCCTCAGTTGACAAAAGTAGTGCGCGCTGGCAATGGCATTTGCCGTGCACGAGCCCAGATTGCCTTGAGATACTACAGGTGGGCAAAGTGGGCGCAAATCTACTGCGGCCGGCAAATTGTTGAGCAATTCGAATGATGCCGAATAGCTACGATCCCGGATATCTGGTAAATCTGGCTTCCATCCAAAAAAATACTTGATTTCCATGTTGGTATTGGCAGGCATGATAAGTCCTTCTTTCGTTGCGGAGTTTATTTTCAGAAACCAAATCTTCATGTCTGAACTTGCGTATTCATCAGCCTTGCTTGCATCGACATTATTGATATTTTTGCTTTCTGTATTGCCAATATTAGAAGCTGAGTTATGGAAGGAAAATCACTAAAAATGGGGAGGGCGTTGCGCTGCTGAAAAGCTTAGGATGCACCGTACCGGATTAATTTCGACTGGTTCTTTTTTGCGTCATGACGGAAGTCAAGTCTGTGTCATTATTTTTGAATAGCTTTCCCATTTTTTGATAGTGACTTTTGCAGGGAAATAAAGTAATTTTCTGATATGAATAAATTGACATCAAAAATTGACGTTGCTCTGGTGGAAGATGATGCGGCTACGCGGGAACGTTTTTGTGCGTCAATTGCAGCCTCTGAATATTTGCGACTGGTTCATGCAGCTGTATGCGGCAACGATATGTTGAATTGGCTTAAAGACCATCATGCGGATGTTTTGCTTAGTGATTTGGGATTGCCGGATATCAGCGGTATTGACGTCATCCGTTACTGTGCAATCCGGCATCCTGCAACTGACATTATGGTGATTAGCATGTTTGAAGATGAGTCACATGTGCTTGCCAGTATTGAAGCGGGTGCATCCGGGTATTTACTGAAGGATGCAATGGATGATGATATTGAAAAGCAGATCATGTTGCTGAGTTCTGGTGGTGCACCTATGACACCGGTGATTGCCCGTCTGGTATTGCGTAAATTTCGGAAAGAACCCGCCCCTGCCGTTGATGTTCCTCCAGGCGGGGCATTGACCTCACGTGAATTGGAGGTCTTGAATTATATTTCGCGAGGATTTAAATATGCAGAGGTAGCACGTTTGCATGAAGTATCGATACATACCGTGCATACACACATTAAAAATATCTATGTGAAATTGGCAGTGCATTCCAAAAGTGAAGCTGTGTATGAAGCAAACAAATTAGGCTTGTTGAAATAAACTAATGTATCGGAGGTTCCATGTTTTCAAATATAAATGAACTCTCACCCTCGCCAGATAAACTGCAAACCGGCGATCTTCTGTTCCCCAGGACACCAGACTCAAAAATTCCCTTGGCCCCATCTTTCAATGCTGATTTTCTCCAGTTTAAGAGTTTGAATGATGAATCACAGATATTAGCGAATGTGAAAGAGCGAATCTGGACTGTAGATGGCGCTGGAGATGGGGACGCAAAGCAATTCTTTTTGCTGGAAAAATTTTATGGCGATTCTTTATATGACATGCCGGAAAACAAATTACTGCATGAGGCCTTTAAGGTCAAAGACGCCATCAGTTCTTTCTTGCCGGATTTTTTTAACATCTTTGGATTTGATGCAAACAGTACGTTGGATGATTTTCTGAAAAATCCATTGGTCATGTTATTTCGCGCTGGTTTGGGCGGCCCGGACAATGAATTTAGCCTGGGTAATTTTGATGGGCATCTTGGGCCATATTATATTGGTCATGTTGCCATGGCTGTACGGCGTGATCAGCAGGTGTTTGTGATTGAGGCGAACGCCTCAGATTTTAGCCATTACCGTGTTTCTTTGCACCCGTATGATGATGCAGCTGAATTAAGCCAGGAGATTGCATGGCCGACGGGTGCAGGCATCGAGCGCTTGCGTTCCTGGCGCAATCAGAAACTCGCAAGGGGAAACTATATCTGGGCCGCTAGACCAAAAGATGCAGGTCAGGAGCTGTCACTTGAAATGAAGCAAATGGTCGAGGCACAAGCCAAATTAATGTTGGGCAGACCTTACGATATGTTTGACACCAAGACCTTGGGCGATGATGATCGCATTTATTGTAGTGAGTTTATTTTCAGAGCATTCAAGTTAGGTGCAAATATAGATGTTACTGATCAGGCGACATGGCAATGGGTAGTTGATCGCTTGTTGGACTTATCCGATATGCATGGCCCAAGCAAGGCCCTTTTATCTGAGGTATTAACGCATGCATTGAGCTTGGCAGGCATACAGCTATCGCATCCATTCCCGTGGATGACTCCAAAGATGCTTTATCATAGCCAAGTGCTCGACACTAGCCACCACAGGCCGCCTAACTTCCCAACTGGTAAAGCGGGACCGGGAAACTTTCCCTACGCCTGATGTGTTGATGATAAAAAAGAGGCCATCCAGTTTTTTCTGGACAGCCTCTTTTTTTAAAGGTATGCGTTTAAAAAATCATTGTTCAATTTGCGATTCGGGTTATGCGCTGCAATTACAGAAGTCAGGGATGCATGATTGGGATAGGCTTCCTGAAACAGCGCCCGGTCTGCGGCACGATAGTATGGAAGGTAATAGCTACCGCCCGCCGCGATTGCGAGTTGTATAGCCTTGTTAAAGCAGCTTATGGCAGATGGATCTGGTGCGCCACCTGAGACTTTCACATTTAAATCAACAGCCACACATACCATGCTCTCTTTTGGGCAGTATGAAAGAATTGTCGTATGATCGGTTTTCTCTGGTTGAACTATCCTTAGCGTCGTGCTCAAGACTGACACTGTATTTGTTTCCTGGTACAAGGATTTTAATTTTTTCACAAAAGGCAGGAATTCACGCAATGGGACAAAATATTCCTGGAGCATGTCAGTTTCATTGACGCCTTTATGCAGGACAAAGGAAATGGCAGAGCGCATCCAGTTCATGCGACTTTTAATTGTGTGGTCGCCAGGGTAAATTGCTTTGACCAGTTGCCATAATTTGGAACGTGCGCCTGCGCTTTGGCGCGAAACAGCCCATGCCTTACTGGTAAATTCGCCCGTGGCCCATTTTTCAATATCAAGTTTTTCATTGCTTGCGGCGCTTTGCAGGGTGTTGACATAATCAACGCTGAGTACCTCGTCATAAAGCTCATCTGGATCAAAGGACAGCCATGCATAGTGCATGTCCGGCCAGGTGCTGGTATTGTCTCTGTCAACGATCTTTTTCTGATAATCCTCCAGGCTGATTAATTTTGCATCCTGGCGTAATAGATCATTTCTCCCTACATGCAGCGTCGCCTCAAGAATGACTGCGCAACTACCATAGCCGCCAAGCACTGCTCTGCATAGCTCGTCTGCTGGCGTCACTGTTGTGATATCTCCATTCGGCAATAAAAGTTTCAAACTTTTGACGGTGGAAGATAATGGTCCTTTTCTGGCATCGCGGCCATGGCAGTTGACACTCAGTGAACCACCGACTGAAAAACCTGGTGACGATTGATGTACTAATGGAGCCAAACCAAATTGGTTTAAGTGATGATGGACTTCAGACCAGGTCGCACCAGCCTCTACTGTGACAGTGTTATCCGTCGTGTTTATTTCGGTAATTCTGTTCATTAACTCAGTGATCAGCATCGCACCATTACTGCATGTCGCTTGCCCACCCTGACTGTGACGTGAACCTGCGATTGATAATTTCTGTGTGTCATCATGATCAGTCAGATAAGTTTTCATTTCATCTTGATCTGCGATGATGGGCATGGCTGAAATCGACGTTGCATTAAGTCCGGTAAGGTCATGAATGGTGATCATAGTGCCTCTAGGTATATTTGAGTGTCATAATACTAACGCAGCATAGGGAATTTCATTGCTTAAATTATACTGACATAGTTTAATGACATTAGTCTATAAGTTGTTTTATTTAAAATAAATCACCTGAATTAGGGATGGTCATAATGGCCTTGTTGCAAAAGTGCTTCATTTCCGTCGGGATATTTTTTGTGCTTATGCTGGCTGACGGCCGTTTTGCACAAGCGCAAGTATTACGCCTTGATCATGCAAGTCTTTTGGATACCAATTCAGGCGTGCAGCTTGGCATCGTTGCATTGCCTGACTCCTGGAATGTATACAAGCCCATGCGTGCTGGCGTGATGCGTTATTCGTTCACATTTGTACTAAGGCAGCAAGTTGCACAGACCTATGCAATCTTTCTTCCACGGGCAGGTAATCGTATAAGGGTCGAGGTCAACGGCGTGACGGTCGGTAGCAAGGGAGAACTTGACGATCAGCGTAAAGACTTTGTGCATGCCCCGCATATGTTCAGTATTGCAAATGCTGTTTTGAATATTGGTGAAAATAAAATGTTTGTGACGGTCGCTGGTGAAGTAGCACGCTATGCTGGCTTGTCTGAAGTATGGATAGGTCCATTAAAGGATATCAGCCCCATGTTCGAGCAAAGAGTGACCTGGCAAGTTGGTGGATCTCTTGCCACGATCAGTATTTGTCTGTTTTTGTCCTTGATCTTTTGCGGTTTTGGCTGGGCTGCGGGATCCCGTGCGTACATCGTTTTTGGTTTGTCGGCCTTACTTTGGGGGTTTCGTACTACCTACGCACTGACCACAGAACCGATGTTGCCGTATAAATGGTGGGGGTGGGCAATAGACATGGCTTACGGTGGTGCCGTCGCTTGTCTGATCTTCAGTACCGTCAACATATTGAGAATGAAGTCAGTCTGGACTGTAAGAAGCATATGGCTTTTTGCGGTGATAACAGTATTGCTGACATTTTCCTATAGTTTTGGCGAAAGTTATCTGGCACGCAAGGTATGGTTATTTGTGATGTTGTTGTATGTATTTTTAACGACTATCTTGCTGTTTGCCAAATGGAGGAAAAAAACCAGCTTTCAAAATAACTTGTTGCTTGGTGCTGCAGTTATTGCACTGTCTTTTGGTATTTATGACCATATTGCTGTTGTACATATGAAGCATGGCTATCAGACATTTGCGTTGGCAAGATTTTCCATTCTCTTTTTCATGTTGGCGATGAGTGTCATCATGGCTATGCGCTTTACACGCTCGGTACAGGCCACAAGACGTAGTCTTCTGCGCACGCGAAATAATCTCAAGAAAGCCCTGAGTAAGCTCGAGCGGGCAAATGCAGAGAAGAAGGAAGGGCAAATCAAAGAGGCATTAATACTTGAACGGCAACGTATCATGCGTGATATGCACGATGGGTTCGGCTCGCAACTGGCTGGTATGTTAAATCATGTTCGCACTCAAATCATGCAACCAGCTATCATGGAGCAAAAAGTCAGGGAGTTGATTGATGAGCTAAGGTTGACTATTGATGCGCTGGAGCCAATGGAGGGTGATCTGGGGAGTGTTTTGGGTGCATTACGCTATCGTCTCGAACACCGTTTTAACGGTGCCGGAATAGAATTGGTCTGGGAGATTGGTGAGCTACCGACAATACAGGAAATGAATCCGGTTAAAGTTCAGCATGTGCAAAGAATTATTCTTGAGGCATTTACCAACATCATTAAACACGCTCAGGCTACTCAGGTGACAGTGAGCACTAAAGTCAATGCTGACTCAATTTCAGTCATCATTCAAGATAATGGAATTGGTTTTGACTTGGCAATTCCTTCAAAAGGTCGTGGTTTGAGCAACATTCGTAACAGAGCGTCTGAGTGTGGTATGCAATTGCAGATTCTGTCTTCATCGGGTGGGTGTTCACTTATCCTGATTTTACCAATTGCTGCATGATGAGCATTTGCCTGCTATTGAACTTTCCATTTCGCACTGACTCACAAAAAATAATTTGATGTTTTCTTAGGCGTTCATATTTTTTGTTGATTGAAATTGCGCCACAAACCTTCAGCCGAATAGACGACCAGCGCTGCCCAAATGGCGATAAAGCCAGCCAGTTTGTTGGAGTCGAAAGGCTCGTGATATAGCCACACGCCGAGCAATAATTGCACCAGCGGCGAGATGTATTGCAGTAATCCCAATGTCGTCATCGGTATGCGCCTTGCGCCTGCCGCAAAGAGTAACAGGGGAATGGCAGTGATAGGGCCGCTGATGAGCAGCAGCATCTTGATATCCACACTGCTGGCGATGAAGCTGTTTTGTCCTTGTGCAGTAAGCCAGCATAGCCAGCCAAACGCAAATGGAAAGAGCAGGGCGGTTTCCAGTGACAAGCCTTCCAGCGCACCCAGGGCAGAGGTCTTGCGCAGCAAGCCATAAGTGCCAAAGGTAGTTGCCAGTACCAGGCCTATCCATGGCAGGTGACCAGTCTGTACGGTCAGCCAGGCGACGCCGACAGCAGCCAGGGCTACTGACAGCCATTGACCAGGGCGCAGTTTCTCACGCAGCAATACTGAGCCTATGAGGATATTGACTAGGGGTGTGATGAAATAGCCGAGGCTGGCATCAACGATATGACCATGATTGACGGCCCAGATATAGACGAACCAGTTGGCCGATAAAAGTACGGCGCTGAGGGCAAAGCCGGCTATCAGTTTTGGTTGCCTGATTGCTGTGCTGACCCAGGCCCATTGCTTGCGCCAGGTCAGAACGCCAACCAGGAATAGCAATGACCACAGCATTCGGTTCAGCAGGATTTCCAGCGCAGGGACGTCGTGCAGGGTCTTGAAATAAATAGGGAACAGGCCCCAGAGGAAATACGCGGAGCCTGCAAACAAAATACCTTGGCGCATGAGTTGCAATCAATCTGTAAGGCTTGCGGCAGCAAGCAAGACAAACATTATCGCTTGAAAAGAAATTGTTTGCTGCCAGCGCTTATTTGCTTCTTGCTGCGGCCAGATGTTTACAAAGTGCTTCGGTGCCATCGAGTATGCGTGGCCCCGCGCGATTCAGCCAGTCACCTTTGACTGTGTAGAAGTTGTTTTTCTTTACGGCTGTCAGTATCGGGTATTGCTTCCAGTCTGCCATGCTGTCGATATTTTCACCGCTGCTGAAGATGACATCAGGGTTCGCCGCCAGCACTGCTTCATTGGTGATGGTGGAGCTTAACTCTTTGAGCTGGCCAAACACATTTTTGCCGCCGCACAGACGTATGGAGTCAGACACCATATGCGTGTCATTGATGGTCATTAAAGGCCTGCGTATCATTTGATAATACACGCTGACCGGCGCTGCCCCGGCTGGCAATTGATAAGTCTTGCGCAGATTGTCGAGACGCTGCCTGAATTTTTGGGCATTGGCTTTACCAGTACTTTCAGTACCAGCCAGTGTCGCCAGTCTTTCTATCGAAGTTGCCACCATTTCAAAATTATGGGGCTCACTTTCAAACACTGTAATGTGGTTGCTGCGCAATTTATTGGCCAGGATTTTTGCATTGCCCGTACCCCAGACAATGACCAGATCCGGTTTGAGGGAGAGCAGGCGCTCCAGGTCCAGTGCAAAAATATTACCTATCGATGGCAGTTTTTTCGCAGCCTCGGGATAGTCACTGTAATCAGTCACTGCGATGATGTTATTTGCCGCGCCTGCCTCGAACAGCATCTCAGTGATATGCGGTGCCAGGCTGACGACGCGTTGCGCAGGTTTTTCTAGCGTGACTGGGCGTTGTGCATCATCCAGTACCGTGATGGCAGCATACGAACTGGTTGATGCAAGACTCCCAGTCAGGCAGGCTGCAAGTGCAAGGCTGCCTGTTAGCAATTGAAAACGACGCATCAGATTTCCAGATTGTCTATCAGGCGTGTGCCACCCAGTTTGGCGGCAGCGACTACCACCAGCGGTGATTGCTGGGCGAGATCGCCAGCAGATGGTGGTTGCAGGTCGGCGCGTTTGCGTATCGAGATGTAATCCGGCTTCCAGTTGCGTGTCGCCAGTTTTGCCATAGCCTGACGTTCGAGTTCAAACATATCCAGATGGCCGCCACGTACTTCTGCTGCGACTTCATTCAAGACTTTATACAAGGCAGGTGCCTCGGCGCGTTCTTCTGGTGACAGATACATATTGCGCGAAGATAGTGCCAGACCATCTTCTGCCCTGAAAGTTTCAGCGGCGATGATTTCTGTCGGCAAGGCAAATTGTTTGCTCATATTGCGCACGATCATGAGCTGCTGATAATCTTTTTTACCAAAGACGGCAACGCGTGGCTGCACGCAAGAGAACAGCTTTAGTACAACGGTGGTGACACCAGTGAAAAATCCAGGGCGGAATTCACCTTCGAGGATATTGCCCAGATCATCCGGTGGGCGCACGCGGTATTCTTGCGGTTCTGGATACAGGTCTTTTTCAGTCGGTGCAAACAGGACATACACGCCTTCTTTTTCCAGCTTCTCGACGTCAGCGTGGAAAGTGCGTGGGTATTTGTCGAAATCTTCATTCGGGCCAAACTGCAGGCGGTTCACGAAAATCGAGGCGACTACAGGGTCGCCATGTTTTTTTGCCAGCCGCATCAGGGATAAATGCCCTTCATGCAAATTGCCCATGGTGGGTACAAATGCAGTACGCAATTGTCCACTTAACTGGTCGCGCAATTCTTCAATGGAGGAAATGATTTTCATGTTACGGCTCTTTAGTGAGGAATGGTTTTTGTTCTTGCCATCAGGCAGGCGAATAGGCCAGGCGCACATAAATAGGCGCAAAGGCTTCAGCCTGGGTGATTTCTATCAGGGTTTCTTTGGCCAGCTCAAGCAGGGCGACAAAATTCACGACCAGCACCGGCGCACCGCGGCTGACATCAAACAAATCTGAAAATTCAACAAACTTGGATGACTGCAGCTTGCGCAAGATACCCATCATGTGTTCGCGCACCGACAGTTCTTCGCGGCTGATCTTGTGATGGGCGACGAGCGTAGCGCGCTTCAATACATCGGCCCAGGCAGACTGCAGGTCAGCGATATCGACATGCGGCCAGTGCAGCACGGTGTTTTGTTCGACGAACACCTGGGCATGCAAAAAATCACGGCCCAGTTGTGGCACTGCATTGAGATCGTAAGCAGCCAGCTTCATCTGTTCATATTCGAGCAGGCGGCGTACCAGTTCGGCGCGTGGATCATCAGCCTCTTCACTGTCTGTGCTCTTGTTGGAGGGCAGCAGCATGCGTGATTTGATCTCGATGAGCATGGCTGCCATTAGCAGATACTCGGCGGCCAGTTCCAGATTGTGTTTGCGTATCTGATCGACGTACTGCAAATACTGCAGCGTGACTTGCGCCATCGGAATATCAAGGATATTGAAGTTTTGCTTGCGTATCAGGTATAGCAGCAAATCCAGCGGGCCCTCAAATGCCTCCAGGAATATTTCCAGCGCGTCGGGGGGGATATACAGATCTGTCGGCAGCTTGAACAGCGGCTCACCATACAGCTTGGCAAATGCCAGACCATCGACAACATCAGGCGTGCTGTCGGTTGCGCCAACCAAGGGTAAATCGGTTGGGGTTAACGCTGCTGTGGCGCTCACTAGCTTTCCGGATTGATCAGGGTATCAAGGCAGGCTGTATTAGCCTTAGCCTTTGTTTTGATACACGTAGGCTTGCTGGTTAATGCGCGATTCCAGATTGCGTTTTTGCGTATCCAGATCTATCGCTTGCTTGTCCCACAGCAGGGCACGGCCATCGCGCTGGCTTTGTTCCAGCGCAGGATTGGCTTTTTTCAGGTCTTTGATGAAGTTGGTTGCTTCGGATTCGTACAAAGAGAATTGCTTGGAGAATTTCATAATTTGAAATAAACACGAAAAGTCGGATGAAGCCGCATTTTACTCTGCTTTTGGCCTCGCCATGCGGTTTTGGCCCTTGAGTAAAGCTTCAGGCGTGCAGAGAAATCAAAGGTCTTTGACTTCCAGCCATTTTTTCACGTGCACTGGGCGATAGTTGGCAAACTTCTGTAAGAGCTGGGCTGGGTCGGTTTCCATATGCAGCAAGTCCAGGTGGCCAGGCCGCAAGAAGCCCTGTTCTACCGTGTGCAAGAGAAAATCATGCAATTTCCGGTAAAAATCATTGATATTGTATAAACCAACAGGTTTTTCGTGAAAGCCCAGTTGCGACCAGGTCAGCACTTCAAATAATTCTTCGAGTGTGCCTATGCCACCAGGCATGGCGATGAATGCATCCGACAAATCAGCCATCATGGCCTTGCGTTCATGCATATTGGCAACAACATGGAGGGAGCTCAGGCCGGTATGGCCAACCTCTTTATCCATCAGTGCTTTAGGGATGACCCCCGTGACCCTGCCGCCCAGGCGCATGACTTCATCGGCAATGACACCCATGAGGCCAACATTGCCACCGCCATACACCAGGCCAAGGTCTTGCCTGACCAGTTCAGCAGCCAGTTGGCGTGCTGCAATGGCATAGTCTGCCGTAATGCCCGGCGAAGAGCCACAATAGACGCAAATATTCTTCATGCTGGATTGATCTTGCGCAAATAGTCTTGCGACAGTTTTTCAAAGACGTTCTTGGTTTCGCCGCGCAGGTAAGGGCTGATCAGCACAATCACTTGGTAGCAGCCACGTGCCAGCGACTCTGACATGGTTTGCAGTTCAGTATATTTGCGCGGATTGCGCACATATTCATACGACAGCCAGTAAGTTGCGACAACCACCATATTGGTGGCCAGTGCATCGATATCGATATCGCTGGCTTCAAATTCACCATCTGCGCGCAATCCATTGCACAGTTCGGTCGCGACTTTGATCTTGTGCGTCAGTATTTCTTTGAAGTTGAGTTCGAGCTTGCGGTTTCTGGAGAGCAGGTCATTCAGGTCGCGATAAAAAAAACGATAGCGCCAGACCAGTTCAAACGTCAGGTGCAGGTAAGTCCAGATATCCTGGATATTGGCTTTGCGGCCTTCAGGGAACGCCAGCTTCTTGTTGATCTCTGCCTCGAACTGCACAAAGATAGAATTGACGATATCGTCTTTATTGCGAAAATGATAATATAGATTACCTGGGGAAATATTCATTTCCTCAGCAATCACGGTCGTGGTGATATTGGGTTCACCGAATTCATTGAAAAGGCGAAGGGATAACTCAAGTATGCGTTCCCTGGTGCGACGAGGAGCTTTGTGTTGCATGTCATTCTTCTCGATAATTTATTTCATAAGAATAACATTGAAAGCGCAACATCAAAAGAGTATCAGGTTCCTGACTGCGCTTTCAGCTCAATTTCTGAGGGAATATGGATCAATCTGGTCTTGGCCAGACGGTCATGCAAGAACTGGCCTTGCCTGTCGAAACGGGCGGTGTATGCCCAGGCCAGCATGCCAGCGATGACCACGCCAGCCATTTGCCACTCTTTGAGGCCTAGTTGATAGTCCAGTGCCATTGCGGGCAAAAACCACATCCATGCCAGGCAGTAGCGCACTATAGCCTTTACTACAGGCAATTTGCCGCCATCCAGATCAACCACCTTGATGCGCCAGGTCTGCATCGCCAGGGTTTGGCCGCTGCGGCTCCAGCAAAATACGAAATATGCACCAATGACAAGAAACAGCCAGAACTGACGGGCATGACGTAAAGTCAGGGCATGTCTGCTTTGTGTGATGACATCAAAGATAAAGCCGGACACAAAAACGATACCAAACAGCAGCATGGCCTCATAGACCATGCAAATCAGGCGGCGGCGTATGGCTGGAGCAGTCAGATCAGAATTCACAGGATTACTTGTTTTGGGACGCGGGCACGCTGGCAGCAGTGGTATCGGTTGCAGTAGTTGCCGGTGGTGTAGCGGCAACTGAGGTGGCAGGTGTGACAGGTGCAGCGGGTGTACCAACAACTGCCGCAGGTGGTGTAATGACTTTAACGGCTGGTGCTGATGTATTGGGCGGCGTCGGACCTACCTTGATAGGTGCCAGGATTTTTGGATTCTTGACAGATTCCGATGGCAGATTGGTCACGCTTTTCTTTTTCTGATTTTCATCTGCGAGGCGTTTTTTTTCTTCTTCACTCAGTTGTTGATATTGTTGCCATTGGGCCGACTTATGCTCAGGCTTGAGTTGTGTTGATTTTGCGTAGTTTTCGCGCGCCGCCATACGTTGCTCAGGGGTCAGTTTGACCCAGTCACGCATGCGTTCTTGCAACCTGGCTTGTTCGTCCGGTTTCATCGTTGCATAGCGATCGGCGATCCCCAGCCATTTTTTCTTACCGAGTTCTGACATCTTGTCCCATTCCGGGCTCAATGGTGCCAAAGCCTGTTTCTGTGCAACGCTGAGTTCTGTCCACAGCGGTTTGCTCAGGGTACTGCCACCCAGCAGGCCAGTGCTGGCCTTAGCTATATTAACTGTACTTTGTGGATTGGACGCAGGAACAGAAATACCGCCAGCAAAAGCCAGCGGTATTGCAAGAGACAGAATAATGAGACAAACAGTATTCGGTATTAACGCAAACGCCACTACTACTCCTCTGTTTTGTTCAAATAAGCACTGAATCCAGTATCAACATAGGCGGCTGGCGGTAATTCATCTACCAGGACGGCAGTATCGATATCTGCCAGTTCATTAATGTTTTGCTGTTGCTCGTATTCATAAATGCCCAGCAAGCCGACAACCAGGACCAGTAAAGGCAGGGCCAGGCCCAGTTTGCCCATCCAGGAACCTGGTCCCTGGAAAGAAAAGCCAGAGTTGCCAGCCAGCACGCCCTTGAATACCTTCACGGCTGCTGGTGCTTCCTGCTTCTTGCGAGCCAAAGCCGCTTTGCGTGCCAGCGCCAGCCTGTCAAGGGTAGGGGCAGGCAGGCTTTCTGCTGACTCGTTCAGCGCCCGTCTTACCTTGTAAGCAAACTCAAGGTCTTTAGCTTCTTTTGAGTAATTCATAGGTGTATTCCTTTCGCCTTGAGCGTGACGGCCAATGCGTGTGTTGCCCTGGAGCAGTGTGTTTTGACGCTGCCTTCTGAGCAACCCATTGCAGCGGCGGTTTCCGCTACATCCATGTCTTCCCAATAACGCATGAGGAATGCTTCCCGTTGACGTGCTGGAAGTTTTTTTATTTCTTCGTCAATTATGTTGAGGACTTGTTCACGTTCTATCTTGTCTGCACTGGATTCGGATGATTCCGAGCCTTCTTCAGCATAACTTTCTAACAAGTCAAAATTATCGTCGTCCTGATTATTTGACGGCGTGATGCTTGAAAACAAGCTGACCCAGGTGTTTCTGACCTTTTCCCGGCGAAAAAAATCCAGGATAGTGTTTTGCAGTATACGCTGGAACAGCATGGGCAATTCTGCCGCTGGTTTGTCGCCATATTTTTCGGCGAGCTTGATCATTGCTTCCTGGACAATGTCCAGAGCAGACTCTTCATTTCTTACAGTATAGACAGCATGTTTGAAAGCGCGTCGTTCTACACCTTCCAAAAAGCTGGATAATTCTTTGTCTGTGGCCATTGTTGGCAGTTACGCGCTTTACGTTCGCTTTGCGTTGAGTTACGTTGTTATAGCAGGCGCGGCTTCCTCATTGTCATTACGCACTGGCTTTGATCTATGGCGATCAATGGCGTTGAACTAAAGAAGCTGGCTATGCAAAATTGCGCACATGCTAGCAAAAATACGTGCTTATGTCCTGAATTTTGTGGCTTATTGTCATTTGATAACATTTTAACGGCAAATAAGTTTCTTTTCTTGTAGAATTTTCCTTGACCAAATTGCTGCGACGCAGTACCTTGTGAGTCCGCTCCAAAATCTCGGGGCACAAAATGCTTGTCTGGAGCAGCCCACAATGCCGTCGCCGACAAGTTCGCTTTAAGAAGCTGTTTGTTCTGACCCATGCCACAAGCGTGAGAAGTCTGTCGTTGTAAAGCCTTAATACTGATTGAACGAGTGCACTAAGCCTTGCCTGGTACCATATCCAACGGATGTGTAAAGGGAAATGTGACCGCACGTAAAGGGATCTCAGCTTTCCGGTATTTACATGTCGATTTCGCCAGGAAAGAACATCCGATCAATCTCCTATGGACCTTGAAAGGACACAATTTATGAGTTCAGAATTTACAGGCGCAGAGATACTTGTCAAGTGTCTTGCCGAAGAGGGTGTTGAGCATGTATTCGGATATCCGGGTGGTGCCGTACTCTATATCTATGATGCAATCTTCAATCAGGACAAGTTTCAACACATCCTGGTGCGTCACGAGCAGGCTGCAGTACATGCTGCCGATGCTTATTCCCGTTCCTCCAATAAAGTAGGCGTGGCTCTGGTCACTTCCGGACCTGGTGTTACCAATGCGGTAACCGGGCTGGCAACTGCTTATATGGATTCGATTCCCATGGTGATCATTTCAGGTCAGGTGCCCAGTGCCGTTATCGGCCAGGATGCTTTCCAGGAATGTGACACCGTCGGTATTACCCGTCCCTGCGTAAAGCATAATTTTTTGGTGAAGGACGTCAGGGATCTGGCCGAGACCGTCAAAAAAGCATTCTATATAGCAACGACAGGTCGTCCGGGCCCTGTGCTGGTGGATATCCCCAAGGATATCAGCATGCACAAAACTACCTATAGCTACCCTAAAGAAGTCGAAATGCGCTCTTACAAGCCAGTCGATAAAGGGCATGCAGGTCAAATTCGCAAGGCTGTGCAACTGCTGTTGCAGGCTGAACGTCCCATGATTTATACCGGTGGCGGCGTGATACTCGCGCATGCTGCGCCGGAGCTGAACAAACTGGTCGATCTGCTCGGTTTTCCTTGCACCAATACCCTCATGGGTCTGGGCGCTTACCGTGCCAGCGATGAAAAATTCGTCGGCATGCCAGGCATGCATGGTACTTACGAAGCCAATATGGCCATGCAGCACTGTGACGTGCTGATCGCCATTGGTGCCCGTTTTGATGACCGCGTGATCGGCAATCCCAAGCATTTCTCTTCGCACCCACGCAAGATCATTCATATTGATATTGATCCTTCGTCGATTTCCAAACGCGTCAAGGTTGATATTCCTATCGTTGGCAATGTCAAAGACGTCTTGCAGGAAATGTTGTCACAACTGAGTGCAGTTGAGACACGTCCTGATCCCAAGGCGCTGGCTAGCTGGTGGAAGCAGGTCAACGAATGGCGTGGCCGCGAATGCCTGAAATATCCGACTTCCACTGAAGTCATCAAGCCACAGTCCGTTGTTGAAAAAGTCTGGGAAGTCACCAAGGGCGATGCCTTCGTTACCTCGGACGTAGGCCAGCATCAGATGTGGGCTGCGCAATACTATCGCTTTGATAAACCACGTCGCTGGATCAATTCCGGTGGTCTGGGTACCATGGGCGTAGGTTTGCCGTATGCCATGGGTGTGCAGATGGCCAACCCTGATGCGACTGTAGCCTGTATCACTGGCGAAGCCTCGATACAGATGTGTATACAAGAGCTGGCAACCTGCAAGCAGTATCACCTGACACCAAAAATTATCTTGTTGAACAACCGCTTCCTTGGCATGGTCAGGCAGTGGCAGCAAATTGATTATGGCTCACGTTATTCTGAATCTTACATGGACTCCCTGCCCGACTTCACCAAACTGGTGGAAGCCTATGGCCACGTCGGCATGAAGATAGAAAACCCGGCAGACGTCGATGGCGCCGTGCGTGAAGCCTTTGCCATGAAAGACAGGCTGGTATTCATGAACTTCATTACTGATCAAACAGAGAATGTCTGGCCCATGGTCAAGGCAGGCAAGGGCTTGACTGAAATGTTGCTGGGTTCGGAGGATCTGTAATGAGACATATTATTTCCATCCTTCTTGAGAATGAAGCCGGTGCCTTGTCCCGTGTGGTCGGTCTGTTTTCTGCCCGCGGCTATAACATTGAAACCCTGACGGTTGCACCGACTGAAGATGCGACCCTGTCGCGTATGACCATCGTGACTTCTGGCTCTGACGACATCATCGAACAGATCACTAAACATTTGAACCGCCTGATTGAGGTTGTCAAGGTGGTTGATCTGACCGAGGGCGCGCACATAGAACGCGAACTGATGCTGATCAAGGTAAGAGCGGTCGGCAAGGAGCGCGAAGAAATGAAGCGCACCGCAGATATTTTCCGCGGCCGCATCATTGACGTCACCGAAAAGACCTACACCATAGAATTGACCGGCAATAAAGGTAAATTGGATGCTTTCATCGATTCAATCGACCGCACGGCAATTCTGGAAACGGTACGTACCGGTGGTTCAGGCATAGGACGCGGCGAACGCATCCTCAAGGTTTAATATAGTTTCAGGCATACGCCATCCCCTACAAAAATACTTAATTATTAGGATACAAAATGAAAGTTTTCTACGACAAAGATTGTGATCTCTCCCTGATCAAAGGCAAAAACGTTGCTATCATCGGCTACGGTTCTCAAGGTCATGCCCATGCACAGAACTTGAATGATTCCGGCTGTAAAGTCACTGTCGCCCTGCGTAAAGGCGGCGCTTCATGGGACAAGGCAAAAAATGCCGGTCTGAACGTGGCTGAAGTGAACGACGCAGTCAAAGCAGCTGACGTCATCATGATCTTGCTGCCAGATGAAAATATCGCTCAGGTTTACGCTGAAAACGTTGCTCCTCACGCCAAACAAGGCGCAGTGCTGGCATTTGCTCACGGCTTCAATGTTCATTACGGTCAAGTCGTGCCACGTGCCGATCTGGACGTTATCATGATCGCCCCTAAAGCACCAGGCCATACTGTACGTGGTACTTATAGCCAAGGCGGCGGTGTGCCTCACCTGATCGCTGTGTATCAGGACAAATCCGGTTCTGCCCGTGATATCGCCTTGTCTTATGCGATGGCTAACGGCGGTGGCCGCGCTGGCATCATCGAAACCAACTTCCGTGAAGAAACAGAAACTGATTTGTTCGGTGAACAAGCCGTACTGTGCGGCGGCGCGGTTGAGCTGATCAAGGCTGGCTTCGAAACCCTGGTTGAAGCTGGTTATGCACCAGAAATGGCTTACTTCGAATGTCTGCATGAATTGAAATTGATCGTTGACCTGATCTATGAAGGCGGTATCGCCAACATGAATTACTCGATCTCCAACAATGCAGAATATGGCGAATATGTGACTGGCCCTAAAGTTGTTACAGAAGACACCAAAAACGCCATGCGCCAGTGTCTGAAAGATATTCAGACTGGTGAGTATGCGAAGAGCTTTATCCTGGAAAACAAAGCTGGTGCACCGACTTTGATTTCCCGCCGTCGTTTGACTTCCGAGCATCAGATCGAAGAAGTGGGTGCGAAATTGCGTGCCATGATGCCATGGATCGCGAAGAACAAACTGGTTGATCAATCGAAGAACTAATTCTGCAGATCGCCGGGCATCATCTAGCGTGCGCTTGCAGGCGCACGCAGTTCGAAGGCTAAAAGTCGTCCACTTGGACGACTTTTTTTACGCCTTTAAGTGCGCTTGGATTGCTAAAAACAAACTGGTTGATCAATCTAAAAACTAATTTTTAAGATCGCCGGGCATCATCCAGTGCGCGCTAGTAGGCGCACACAGCTCGAACGCTAAAAAATCGCTCGCAGGGGCGATTTTTTACTTTCAGGACCTTATGGTCCCTTACCGGATATGTTTGCATTTAATGTTTAGTTAAATGTGGATGAGGATGTATATTTGATGTTTGAATATGTAGAAGCATGTCCCTGCGTTTGTTTTCATTGCCAATAATCGGGGTTATACTTCGCACACTTTTTCCTTCCTTGCTCTGGCAAGAAATGTACTTCACAGTTTACGATAGCAAGAATGGCACCTATATTAAAACGAAAACCCAAAGGTAGTTTCAAGCTCTTCCCCAAGGGTATGCGCAAGAATACAGCCGCGAGTGTGCAGGAAGTGAGTGATATACGCACCCCAGCCAAACCGAGGCGCGGCATTTATTTATTGCCGAATGCATTTACGACTGCAGCCTTGTTTTGCGGTTTTTATGCGATTGTCATGGCAATGGATCAACGTTTTGACCAGTCGGCCCTGGCAATTTTCGTGGCTATGGTACTGGATAGTCTGGATGGGCGCGTCGCCCGCATGACCAATACCCAGAGTGAGTTTGGGGCGCAATACGATAGTTTGTCAGACATGATTTCCTTTGGTGCTGCACCGGCACTGGTGGCTTATGAATGGTCGTTGAAGGGCATGGGCAAGCTTGGCTGGTTGGCGGCTTTTGTCTATTGCGCCGGCGCAGCTTTGCGTCTGGCACGTTTCAATACCAATATTGGTGTAGTCGATAAGCGGTATTTCCAGGGCTTGCCCAGTCCTGCGGCGGCGGCGCTGGTTGCCGGCTTTGTCTTGCTGATGGAGGACTTGCATTTTCTTCGGCACGACTTGAGCTGGAGTACCTGGAGTATCACCTTGTTCGCTGGTTTGACGATGGTGACCAATGTGCCTTTTTATAGTTTCAAGGACGTGAACCTGCGTAAGTCAGTGCCATTCATTGCGCCTTTCCTCATCGTGTTAGCCTATGTTGCGGTAGTCAGTGATCCGCCCAAGGTTTTGTTTGGTTTGTTTGTCCTGTATGGTTTGTCTGGTTATGTCGTCTTGCTGTGGCGCTGGCGCAAGGGCAGGCCAGTGAGCATAATGCAGACCAGTGTTGATGATCATCACCATGACGATAAATAAGCCGGTATCAAAACTCGCGCTGCCAGATTAAATTCGGTGTTTTTCAAGAAAAGTCGCAATACAGAAAATGTATCGCGGCTTTTTTGCTTTTCTGCCTCATAAAAACAGGATTTTCCTGCTATAAATTCTTGCACTTTTCTGTCTTTAAGCTTATAGTCTTTGGCATGAACTCCGCATCTACATCAATAGCAAAAAACACTATGGCAGGCCTGTCTGGTCTGCTATCGCTATTGCTGGCATCTCTACTAGCGTTCACGCGCTAAATCCCCCTATACCCACATTTCGAGTAGTCTCGCCACCCATGTGCGTCTTGCAAGGGTAGGTCAAAGAATATTCTCAGTTTGCAGTTTTCATCTACAACATTTCAGACTTAAATTCATATCAGGAGCAATAACATGGCCGACAAACTCATCATATTCGACACAACTTTGCGTGATGGCGAACAGTCCCCCGGTGCATCGATGACCAAGGATGAAAAAATCCGTATTGCCAAGCAACTGGAGAGAATGAAAGTTGATGTGATTGAAGCCGGTTTTGCGGCAGCATCTCCTGGCGATTTTGAATCCATCAAGGCGATTGCTTCCATCATCAAGGACTCGACCATCTGCTCTTTGTCGCGCGCCAATGACCGCGATATCGCCCGCGCAGCAGAAGCCTTGCAGGCGGCGCAACGCAAGCGTATTCATACCTTCATCGCAACGTCTCCTCTGCACATGGAAAAGAAATTGCGCATGACGCCGGACCAGGTATTGGAGCAAGCCATACAGGCTGTGCGCTATGCCCGTAACTTTACCGATGATGTGGAGTTCAGCCCTGAAGACGGCAGCCGTTCTGACATGGATTTCTTATGCCGTGTGCTGGAAGCGGTTATTAAAGAAGGTGCAACCACGATCAACTTTGCTGACACAGTTGGCTATGCCGTGCCTGAGCTGTACGGCAATATGTTGAAGTCTTTGCGTGAGCGTATTCCCAATTCCGACAAGGCGGTCTGGTCTGTGCATTGCCATAATGACCTGGGCATGGCGGTGGCCAACTCCCTGGCTGGCGTCATGATAGGTGGCGCCCGCCAGATTGAATGCACCATCAACGGCCTGGGTGAGCGTGCTGGTAATACGGCTCTGGAAGAAATCGTCATGGCCGTGCGCACCCGCAAGGATTATTTTGACCTGCAACTGGGCATAGATATCAGCCAGATCGTCCCGGCGTCCAAGCTGGTATCGCAAATCACTGGCTTTGCCGTTCAGCCTAACAAAGCCGTGGTCGGCGCAAATGCCTTTGCCCATGCATCAGGCATCCATCAGGATGGCATCTTGAAGGCGCGTGACACCTATGAAATCATGCGTGCCGAAGATGTGGGCTGGAGCGCCAACAAGCTGGTGCTGGGTAAATTGTCTGGCCGTAATGCTTTTAAACAGCGCCTGGAAGAATTGGGCATCGCCCTGGAATCGGAAACTGAAGTCAATGCCGCCTTTGCCCGCTTCAAAGAGCTCGCCGACCGTAAGTCAGAAATATTCGACGAAGATATCCTTGCCCTGGTGTCTGATGAAGAGCATGCGCAAAATAACGATGCCTTCCATTATGTTTCTCTTTCGCAGCGCTCTGAAACGGGCGAGTTGCCTTATGCCAAAGTCGTATTTACGTCAGATGGCAAGGAAGTGACTTGTGAGGGGAATGGCAATGGTCCGGTTGATGCCATTGTGAACGCCATCGATTCCAAGGTGCAGAGTGGCGCAGAGCTGTTATTGTTCTCGGTGAATGCAATCACTACAGGTACCCAGTCTCAGGGTGAGGTCACCATGCGTTTGTCTAAGGCTGGCCGCATCGTCAATGGGGTGGGGGCTGATCCTGATATCGTCGTTGCTTCAGTGAAAGCTTATTTGTCAGCATTGAATAAATTGCAATCGAAGACAGAGAAGTTGAACCCGCAGATTTAAAGCAGATTTGATTCTGGCTAAAAACGGTGTTATAGTCACGCGTTCCGTCATTCCGGCGGAATTGTAATGTCACGATAATGATGGTTTGTATGGTTAATATGACTATTGTTATCGCATGTTAAGGAAAATCATGTCTATCGAAAAAAATGCAAAAGCCGCTATCGTAGCGGACAATGCCCGTGGTCAAAACGACACAGGCTCTCCTGAAGTGCAAGTTGCTCTGTTGACTGCACGTATCAATGACCTGAATGGTCACTTCAAGGCACACTCTAAAGATCACCACTCACGTCGTGGTTTGATCATGATGGTTAACCGTCGTAAGAGTCTGTTGTCTTACCTGAAAGGTAAAGACTTGAATCGCTATCGCTCACTGATCGAAAAACTCGGCTTGCGTAAGTAATTCTTGCTGAATTTAGCAAAAGATTTGTAGCAAAAAGCCTGCGTCATTTAACTGTCGCAGGCTTTTTGTCCATCTAGAGTTTTGGTTTTACCTAGTTTTATCCAGTTTTAGCCCGGTTTTTGATGTAAATATTAAAAAACAGGCAAAAAGCAATCCAGGCGGATTGCTCGTGGTGAGGTGAACGACAGCGCCTGAAAATCTGTCGGCAAATAGAAAGGACACATTGTGTTTAATAAAATTACTAAAACCTTCCAATATGGTCAGCACCAGGTAACACTGGAAACCGGCGAAATCGCTCGCCAGGCATCGGGTGCAGTCCTGGTATCCATAGAAGATACCGTTGTATTGGCGACTGTCGTTGCCAAGAAAGATGCAAAACCAGGTCAGGATTTCTTTCCTCTGACCGTGGATTACATGGAAAAAACTTACGCTGCTGGCCGTATTCCTGGCGGTTTCTTCAAGCGTGAAGGTCGTCCATCAGAAAAAGAAACACTGACTTCCCGTTTGATCGATCGCCCAATTCGCCCTCTGTTCCCAGAAGGTTATCTGAACGAAGTTCAGGTCATCATTCATGTCTTGTCCGTCAATCCAGAAATCGACCCTGATATCGCTGCGATGATCGGTGCTTCTGCGGCGATTTCCGTTGCTGGCATCCCATTCAGTGGCCCTGTTGGTGCAGCGCGTGTTGGCTATATTGATGGCCAATATGTATTGAACCCAACTGCAACTCAACTGAAACAATCCAAGCTGGATCTGGTTGTTGCCGGTACTGAGCAAGCCGTGTTGATGGTTGAGTCTGAAGCGCAGCAATTGTCTGAAGAAATCATGCTGGGCGCGGTTGTTTATGGCCACACGCAAATGAAGGCTGTAATTGATGCGATTCATGAATTGGTGCGCGACGGTGGCAAGCCTGAAGTGCAATGGGCTCCTGCTGCAAAAAATGAGCCGCTGATCGCTGCTGTTACAGCAGTCGCAGAGCCTCTTTTGCGCGCTGCGTATCAAACCAAAGAAAAGCAAGCACGTACTGAGCAATTGAAGGCGGCAACTTCTTCTGTTGCTGCGGCACTGGCTGAGCAAGCTGCTGCCAAAGGCGAAGCTGCTCCTGATTCATCTGAAGTTGGCAATATCCTGTTTGATCTGGAAGCGAAAATCGTTCGTTCCCAAATCCTGGAAGGCGAGCCACGTATCGATGGTCGTGATACGCGCACTGTACGTCCTATCACTATCCGCACTGGCGTTCTGCCACGTACGCATGGTACAGCCCTGTTCACGCGTGGTGAAACTCAGGCTCTGGTGATTGCTACTCTGGGTACTGCCCGTGACGAGCAAAAAATTGATGCGCTGATGGGTGAATACTCTGACCGCTTCATGCTGCATTACAACATGCCTCCGTTCGCTACTGGCGAAACAGGCCGTGTTGGCACGCCTAAGCGTCGTGAAATCGGTCATGGCCGTCTGGCTAAACGCGCATTGCAAGCTGCTTTGCCTGATCCGGAAGATTTCAGCTACTCAGTCCGTCTGGTGTCTGAAATTACAGAATCCAATGGTTCTTCTTCCATGGCTTCCGTCTGCGGCGGCTGCCTGGCGTTGATGGATGCTGGCGTACCGATGAAGGCACACGTTGCTGGTATCGCCATGGGCCTGATCAAGGATGGTAACAAGTTTGCTGTTCTGACAGATATCCTCGGTGATGAAGATCACCTCGGCGACATGGACTTTAAAGTAGCTGGTACTGCAGAAGGCATCACTGCCCTGCAAATGGATATCAAAATCCAGGGTATCACTAAAGAAATCATGCAAGTCGCTCTGGCGCAAGCTAAAGAAGGCCGTATTCATATTCTGGGTAAAATGCAAGAAGCCGTACCTGTCGGCAAATCCGAATTGTCTGACTTCGCGCCACGTCTGATCACTGTCAAGATCAATCCTGAAAAAATCCGTGATGTGATCGGTAAGGGCGGTGCGGTGATCCGTGCCTTGACAGAAGAAACTGGCACGCAAATCGATATCAGCGATGAAGGTGTAGTTACCATCGCTTCTGTTGATGCAGCAGCTGGCCAGGAAGCCAAACGTCGTATCGAAGAACTGACGGCAGAAGTTGAAGTTGGTAAAATCTACGAAGGTACAGTCTTGAAATTGCTGGACTTCGGCGCGATCGTACAAATCATGCCAGGTAAAGACGGTTTGCTGCACATTAGCCAAATCGCCAATGAGCGCGTGAATGCAGTTGCTGACTACCTCAAAGAAGGTCAGCAAGTACGCGTAAAAGTGCTGGAAACTGATGACCGCGGTCGCTTCAAGTTGTCGATGAAAGCAGCAGCTTCTGAGTCTGAATCGCCAGCTCAGCCGCAACAACAGCAGCAACAGCAGCAGTAATAAATTCTAAGGTCTTCTGACCTTTCAGAGTTAAAAACGCCCGTCTCGCACGGGCGTTTTTTTATTGGCTTACAATTGCGTAATGTATCGCTGGACCCCTATAAAGGCTGAAGATGAAAACTGAAATGCGCGCAATTGAAATTACCCAATATGGCAAGCCTGAAGTCTTGCAGATTTGCAGCAGGCCTGTGCCAGTGCCGGGTAAGGGCGAACTATTAATCAAGGTTGCCGCGGCTGGCGTGAATCGCCCTGATGTCTTGCAGCGTCTTGGTTTTTATCCTGTGCCGCCAGGTGCTTCAGATTTGCCGGGCCTGGAAGTGGCCGGCGAAGTAGTCGGTGGTGATGTGCAGGGTAGTGGTTTTGAGTTGGGTGACCAGGTTTGCGCATTGGTGCAGGGCGGTGGCTATGCGGAGTATTGCGTGGCACCAGCGGGTCAGTGCTTGAATGTGCCTGCTGGGCTTTCCATGGTGGAGGCGGCTTCTCTGCCAGAAACCTATTTTACAGTCTGGAGTAATGTGTTTCAGCGCGCGCATCTGTCGCCGGGCGAAAGTTTTCTGGTGCAGGGTGGTACTTCGGGCATAGGTGTGGCAGCCATACAAATTGCCAAAGCGTTGGGGCATAGAGTGTTTGCCACGGCAGGCTCGGACGAAAAATGCAGGGCGACAGAAAAACTGGGTGCTGAGCGCGGCATCAATTACAAGACTGAAAATTTCGTCGAGGTCATCAAGGAGTTGACGGCAGGTAAGGGCGTCGATGTCATTCTGGATATGGTTGCGGGCTCCTATGTGCCAAAAGAAATCAATTGTCTGGCAGATGATGGCCGGTTGGCGATTATTGCCCTGCTAGGTGGTAATTCGGCGGAGCTTGATCTGGCGCAGGTCTTGCGCAGGCGTTTGACGGTGACGGGTTCGACACTGCGCCCGCGCTCTGTTGCTTTCAAGGCGAAAGTCGCGGCAGAGTTGCAAGAGCAAGTCTGGCCGCTGCTGGCATCAAAAGAAATAGTCCCCGTCATACATCAGGTTTTTCCTCTGGAGCAAGCTGCTCAGGCGCATGCCATGATGGAAGAAGGCTTGCATATCGGTAAAATCATGCTGGCTCTGGATTAGCTGTTGCTTGTTATTTTTCAATCAAACCTGTGTCTGGATGGGTTAATGTTTGTGGAATTGCCATATTGGTCATAAATTTGATGTGATTATGTCTTTATGGTAACTTCGGAATGTAAAAACTGGTCTTGCTGGTTTGACCCTGTCTGCGGCGAAGGCTACAATAGACGGTTCTTTATATTTTGGCTCACTATGCGACGCACCTTAATAGCCGGTAACTGGAAAATGAATGGTAGTTTTGCCGCCAACCGTTCGTTGTTGTCTGAAGTCAAGGCGGGTTTGCCTGCCAGTTTGCAGTGTGATGTGCTGGTTTGTTCTCCTGCACCTTACTTTGCGCAATGTGCGGAATTGTTGGGCGGTACTGCAGTAACCTGGGGTGCGCAAGATGTATCTGTGCATGCACATGGTGCTTACACGGGTGAAATTTCTGCTTCCATGTTGCAGGATTGTGCTTGTAAATATGCGATTGTCGGTCACTCTGAGCGCCGTGCTTATCATGCTGAAACAAATGAGCTGGTAGCGCACAAGGCGCAGCAATTGTTGAAGCATGGTGTTTTGCCTATCATTTGTGTGGGTGAGACTCTGGAGCAGCGCGAAAGTGGCCAGACGAATGCAGTTGTGGCGGCGCAGTTGAATGCGGTGCTGGATGTGCTGGATAGCCTTAATGGCCTGGTGATTGCCTATGAACCCGTCTGGGCTATAGGTACGGGTAAAACCGCAACACCTGAAATGGCGCAAGAAGTGCATCATTTCCTGCGTCAGCAAGTGGCCGATCGTGATGCGGGTGCGGCAGAAAAAGTGCAGATTTTGTATGGTGGTAGCATGAAGCCGGAAAATGCCAGGGAGTTGTTGGCAATGCCCGATATTGATGGTGGTTTGATTGGCGGGGCTGCACTGAAGTCACAGGACTTCCTTGCAATTATCGCTGCCAGTTAATTGGTTTATTGTAGTACTTAATTTTTACTTGGATGTTTTGAATGCAAACTTTACACACGTTGGTCATCGTTATTCAGATTCTGTCTGCATTGACAATTATTGGTCTGGTTTTATTGCAGCACGGTAAAGGTGCTGATATGGGAGCCTCTTTTGGCTCTGGCGCTTCTGGCAGTTTGTTTGGTGCAACCGGTTCTTCCAATTTCTTGTCCAAGGCAACGGGTATAGCTGCTGCAATATTTTTTGCGGCAACCCTGGGTCTGGCGGTATTCAGTACTGGTGCCCGCAAGCCTTCTGGTGGTGTCATGGAGGGCGTGACTGTAGTTCAGCCTGCGACAAATGCTGCGCCCGCAAGTGCTCCGGCAGCAGCTTCTGCTGCAGCTGCAACATCTGCACCGGCTTCTTCTGCTGGTCAAGCGGGGCAGATTCCAAAATAATTTGATTTTGCTCAGCAAAAAACATTGAATTGCTGCAATTGCGCGTTGAACAATGAGGCTATACATAGTAGAATGCTGGGCTTAAGCCGACGTGGTGAAATTGGTAGACACGCTATCTTGAGGGGGTAGTGGCGAAAGCTGTACGAGTTCGAGTCTCGTCGTCGGCACCAAAAAAATAAGGCCAGTTTTCTTTGCTGGCCCGGTCGAGGAAGTAGTCGTTTCTTGTGGTTTGATCTTAAGAAATGGCTTGCTTCAATCTGGCATTCAATTACAGGTAGCCTAACGTGAACCTCGAAAATTATTTCCCAGTTCTTCTCTTTATTCTGGTTGGTATCGCTGTAGGTGTGGTGCCGCAAATCCTGGGGCGTGTTCTTGCTCCATATAAACCGGATTCACAAAAAAATTCTGCTTACGAATGCGGTTTTGAGGCATTCGAAGATGCGCGCATGAAATTTGATGTGCGCTACTACCTGGTGGCGATTCTGTTTATTTTGTTCGATCTGGAAACGGCATTCTTCTTCCCTTGGGGCGTGGCAATGCGTGATCTGGGCTGGACAGGTTTTCTGATTATGCTCGGCTTCGTGCTCGAGTTCGGCGTTGGATTTTGGTACATCTGGAAAAAAGGCGCTCTGGATTGGGAGTGATGGATTATGGCAATTGAAGGTGTATTCAACGAAAACTTTTTGACGACGTCTGCTGATAAGCTGATCAACTGGACGCGCACTGGCTCCATGTGGCCTATGACCTTTGGTCTGGCTTGCTGTGCGGTAGAGATGATGCATGCTGGTGCGTCGCGCTATGATCTGGATCGTTTTGGGGTGGTGTTTCGTCCCTCGCCACGCCAGTCTGACGTCATGATTGTTGCCGGTACGCTGTGCAACAAGATGGCGCCTGCGTTGCGCAAGGTATATGACCAGATGGCAGAGCCGCGTTGGGTGATTTCCATGGGGTCTTGCGCCAATGGTGGTGGTTACTACCATTATTCGTATTCTGTCGTACGTGGTTGTGACCGTATTGTGCCAGTTGATATTTATGTGCCAGGTTGTCCGCCAACCGCTGAGGCGCTGATGTACGGCATCATACAGTTGCAAAACAAGATCAAACGTACCAATACCATTGCTCGTTAATCGCGCGATCGCTGGGGCAATAATAAATTATGACTACCAAATTGGAAAACCTTGAGGCGGCAGTAAAAAATGTCTTGGGTGAGCGTATTCTGGACTTGAAGAATGCGCTGGGTGAAATCACCATCGTGGTTTCTGCAACTGCTTATCTGGATGTGATGCGCACTTTGCGCGACCATGCAGAAACCAGTTTTGAAGAATTGATCGACCTCTGTGGAGTTGATTATTCTACTTATGGAGATGGTTTGTGGGAAGGTGCGCGTTTTGCTGCCGTTTCACATTTGCTGTCGATTAAGCATAACTGGCGTTTGCGTGTGCGCGTGTTTGCGCCGGATGATGAAATGCCAGTCGTGCCTTCGCTGATTGACATCTGGAATGCGGCTAACTGGTATGAACGCGAAGCGTTTGACCTGTTTGGTATTCTGTTTGATGGTCACAATGACTTGCGCCGTATTTTGACTGACTATGGTTTTATCGGTCATCCATTCCGTAAAGACTTTCCAGTTTCCGGCTATGTTGAAATGCGCTACGACGCAGATCAAAAGCGCGTTGTTTACCAGCCTGTTACGATAGATCCACGCGAAAATGTGCCGCGTGTGATTCGTGAAGAAAATTACGGGATGAAATAATGGCTGAGATTAAGAATTACACCCTGAACTTTGGTCCTCAGCATCCTGCTGCGCACGGTGTGTTGCGCCTGGTGCTGGAGCTTGATGGTGAAGTGATACAACGTGCAGATCCGCACATTGGTCTCTTGCATCGCGCGACTGAAAAACTGGCAGAGCAAAAAACCTATTTGCAGTCCGTGCCTTACATGGATCGCCTGGACTATGTATCCATGATGGCCAATGAACATGCGTATGTCATGGCCATCGAAAAAATGCTCGGCCTGGAAGTGCCTTTGCGTGCGCAGTATATCCGTGTCATGTTTGATGAAATCACGCGTCTGCTGAACCACTTGCTGTGGATAGGCGCGCATGCGCTGGACGTGGGGGCGATGGCGGTGTTTCTGTACGCATTCCGTGAACGTGAAGATCTGATGGATTGCTATGAAGCAGTCTCAGGCGCACGTTTGCATGCTGCTTACTATCGCCCAGGTGGTGTGTATCGTGATTTGCCGGACCAAATGCCTCAATTCACTGTATCGGCCTTGAAGAATGAAAAAGCGATGAAGTTGCTGAATGAAAACCGTCAGGGTTCCCTGCTGGATTTCATTGAAGACTTCACTAACCGTTTCCCAAAATATGTCGATGAATACGAAACACTGTTGACCGATAACCGTATCTGGAAACAGCGTCTGGTTGGTATCGGCGTAGTGTCGCCTGAGCGCGCCATGGCCATGGGTTTTAGTGGTCCTATGTTGCGTGGTTCCGGTATCGAATGGGATTTGCGCAAGAAGCAACCGTATGAAGTCTATGACTTACTGGATTTTGATATTCCAGTTGGTGTCAATGGTGACAGTTATGACCGCTATCTGGTGCGCGTGGAAGAAATGCGCCAGTCCAATCGCATCATCAAACAATGCGTAGAGTGGCTGAGAAATAATCAGGGTCCGGTAATTACTGATAACCACAAGGTTGCGCCCCCACATCGCGTGAACATGAAGTCGAATATGGAAGAACTCATCCATCACTTTAAACTGTTCACCGAAGGTTTCCATGTTCCTACCGGCGAAGCTTATGCCGCAGTTGAACATCCAAAAGGCGAGTTTGGTATTTACTTGATGTCCGATGGTGCTAACAAGCCTTATCGTCTGAAAATCCGTGCGCCAGGTTTCGCGCATTTGCAGGGTTTGGATGAAATGGCAAAAGGTCACATGATTGCTGATGCGGTAACGATCATCGGTACTCAGGATATTGTGTTTGGTGAGATTGACAGATAAAGCGGCGTCCTGAGGACGTCGAATCGAGGCATTAGCTATGGTGTTATCAGAGCAGGCATTTAAAAAAATTGATCGTGAACTTGCGAAGTTCCCGGCTGACCAGCGCCAGTCCGCTGTGATGGCCGCATTGGCTATTGCCCAGGATGAAACTGGCTGGGTATCCCCGGAAGTCATGCAGACTCTGGCTGACTACATCGGCATGCCGGCAGTAGCAGTGCAGGAAGTCGCGACTTTCTACAATATGTACAACACCAAGCCGGTGGGCAAGTTCAAGATTTCGGTCTGTACCAACCTGCCTTGCGCCTTGTCTGGTGGCGAACGTGCAGCACATCACCTGAAGCAAAAACTCGGTATCGATTACAGGGAAACCACGGCCGACGGCCAGTTCACCCTGGTTGAAGGTGAATGCATGGGGGCCTGCGGTGATGCACCTGTGATGTTGGTTAATAACAAGCGCATGTGCAGCTTCATGTCGAATGAAAAAATTGACGGTCTGGTCAATGAATTGAAAGAGGTTAAATAATGACGAGTCTGCATAATCGCCATATTAAGCCTTTGATACTGGCTGGCCTGGATGGCAAAAACTGGCATCTGCAAGATTACGTAGCTCGTGGCGGCTATGAATCCCTGAAGCGTATCCTCAATGAAAAAATCCCTCCTGAGCAAGTCATTGCTGAGTTGAAGGCTTCTTCCTTGCGTGGTCGCGGTGGTGCGGGTTTTCCTACTGGTTTGAAGTGGAGCTTCATGCCACGTCAGTTCCCTGGTCAAAAATATCTGGTCTGTAATACAGATGAGGGCGAGCCTGGTACATTCAAGGATCGTGACATCATCCGCTATAACCCGCATGCCCTGATCGAAGGTATGGCCATCGGAGCTTACGCCATGGGCATCACGGTGGGTTACAACTACATCCACGGCGAAATTTTTGCTGACTACGACCGTTTCGAAGAAGCGCTGGAAGAAGCACGTGCAGCCAATATGCTGGGCGACAAAATTGCCGGTTCTGAATTCAACTTTCAGTTGCATGCATTCCACGGTTATGGCGCCTACATCTGTGGCGAAGAAACAGCCTTGCTGGAATCGCTGGAAGGCAAGAAAGGGCAGCCACGCTTCAAGCCGCCTTTCCCGGCCAGCTTTGGTTTGTATGGCAAGCCAACCACGATCAATAACACAGAAACTTTTGCAGCCGTACCTTTTGTGCTGGCCATGGGCGGTGAGAAATACGCTGCACTGGGCAAGCCAAATAATGGTGGCACCAAGATTTTCTCCATGTCTGGCGACGTAGCAAAACCTGGCAACTACGAAGTACCTATGGGTACACCGTTTGCCACCTTGCTGGAACTCGCTGGTGGCATGCGTGACGGTAAAAAAATCAAGGCAGTGATCCCTGGTGGCTCATCCATGCCGGTATTGACTGGTGATGTGATGATGGCGACTGACATGGATTATGACTCCATCGCCAAGGCCGGTTCCATGCTGGGTTCTGGTGCTGTCATCGTCATGGATGAAACACGCTGCATGGTCAAGTCACTGTTGCGTCTGTCTTATTTCTATTTTGAAGAATCTTGTGGTCAGTGCACCCCTTGCCGTGAAGGTACCGGCTGGTTGTATCGCATGGTGCACAGGATAGAACATGGTCATGGCCGTCCGGATGATCTGGATATGCTGAACTCCATTGCTGACAATATTCAGGGCAAAACAATTTGTGCTCTGGGCGATGCAGCAGCGATGCCAGTACGCGCAATGATCAAGAATTTCCGCGAAGAATTTGAATATCACATCGAGCATAAGCATTGCTTGGTGCCCACTTACATGTAAGCCAGCTTCGGTTAGCACACTTAGAGTAGACCATGGTTGAAATCGAAATAGACGGCAAAAAAGTCGAAGTCCAAGAGGGCAGTATGGTGATGGATGCTGCCAATAAGCTTGGCACTTACATCCCGCATTTTTGCTATCACAAAAAATTATCTATTGCGGCCAACTGCCGCATGTGTCTGGTTGAGGTTGAAAAAGCACCTAAGCCTTTGCCTGCCTGCGCGACACCTGTCACGCCGGGCATGATCGTCCGTTCTTCCAGCGACAAGGCAGTAAAAGCACAAAAAGCAGTGATGGAATTCTTGCTCATTAACCATCCGCTGGATTGCCCTATCTGCGATCAGGGTGGCGAATGTCAACTGCAGGATCTGGCAGTTGGTTATGGTGGCACGGCATCCCGTTACGATGAAGAAAAACGCGTGGTATTCCATAAGGACGTAGGTCCTCTGGTATCCATGGAAGAAATGAGTCGCTGCATACACTGTACGCGCTGCGTTCGTTTTGGTCAGGAAATCGCTGGCGTCATGGAACTGGGCATGCTTAACCGTGGCGAACATTCTGAAATCACTTCTTTCGTTGGCAAAACGGTTGATTCCGAATTGTCAGGTAACATGATCGATCTGTGCCCGGTAGGCGCACTGACATCCAAGCCTTTCCGTTACTCTGCCCGTACCTGGGAATTGTCACGCCGTAAATCAGTCAGTGGTCATGATGGCCTGGGTTCTAACCTGATCGTTCAAGTCAAGAACCACAAGGTCATGCGCGTCGTGCCGCTGGAAAATGAAGAAATCAATGAATGCTGGATTTCTGACAAAGACCGTTTCTCTTACGAAGCCCTGAACAGCACAGAACGTCTGACCAAGCCCATGATCAAGCAGGGCGGCGTATGGCAGGAAACAGACTGGCAGACGGCATTGGAATATGTTGCGCATGGCCTGCGTAACGTCAAGCATGAGCATGGCGCTGATGCCATCGCCGCGGTTGCTGCACCAAGTTCTACTCTGGAAGAACTGACACTGTTGCAACGCGTTGTGCGTGGCCTGGGTTCAGATAATGTCGATTTCCGCCTGCGTCAGTCTGACTTCGCGCTGGATTCTTCTGTCAAGCCTTGGCTGGGTACCAGCATTGCCAGGTTTGGTCAGTTGAAAAACGTTTTCGTCATTGGTTCTTTCCTGCGTAAGGATCATCCTTTGCTGGCAGCGCGTCTGCGCCAGTCAGTAAAAATGGGTGCCAAACTCAGTATCCTGCATGCAACGAATGATGAATTGCTCATCAAGCTGGCGAATAATGCAATCGTAGCTCCATCGCTGTGGACAGCTTTCCTGGCTGAAGTTGCCGTTGCTATCGCAGCCAAAAAAGAAATCGCCAAACCAGCTGGTTTTGAAGCCGTACAAGCATCTGCCAAAGCAGAAGCGATTGCGGCCAGCCTGCTGGCTGGCAATGCAGGCGTATTCCTGGGTAACACAGCGTCTTACCATCCAGAAGCCTCGCAATTGCACGCACTGGCACAATGGATCGCTGAAAACGCAGGTTCAGAATTTGGTTATCTGACAGAAGCAGCAAATACAGTTGGTGGCTACCTGGCAAATGCGATTCCTGCCAATAATGCCAAGCCAGTATTCACTGAAGCCAAAAAAGCTTACATCGTTTTGCACGCCGAGCCTTTGCTTGACAGCGCACATCCGGTACAAGCCAAAACCGCTTTGGATAATGCTGAAATGGTCGTCGTCATGTCGCCATTTAAACACGGTGCTGAATATGCTGACGTCTTGCTGCCAGTTTCTCCTTATACAGAAACTTCCGGTACTTTCGTGAACTGCGAAGGCCGTGCACAAAGTTTCCACGGTGTGGTCAAGCCTCTGGGTGATACCCGTCCTGCATGGAAAGTCTTGCGCGTACTTGGGAATTTGCTGGGCCTGGAGAACTTTGATTTCGAGACAGCAGAAGCAGTGCGTGCAACAGTACTGATGCAAGCTGACCTGACTGCGCAATTGAACAACGCATCCAAGCTGGCTCCGGCAGTTCCTGCCAAGGCTGCTGCTGGCATGGAACGTATTGCTGACGTTGGTATTTACAGCACAGACGCTATCGTACGCCGTGCAGAATCCCTGCAACTGACAGCCGATGCGCGTGCACCGCAAGCATGGATCAGCTCTGCTGACGCCAGCAAGCTCGGCATCGCCGAAGGCGACATGGTCAGGCTGAGCAAAACAGGTTCTACCCTGATCCCTGTCGGAATCGATCGATCTCTGCCTGAAAATGTAGTCAGGATTGCTGCAGGTCATAGCCTGACAAGTAATCTGGACGGCATGTTCGGCGCGATCAAACTGGAGCGTGCATAATGAATTTGCTGCTCTCTATCCATGAATTTGGTCAGCACTACCTGGGCGCTTTTTGGATGCCTTTGTGGACGCTGCTCAAGATCGTCTGCATCACTTTGCCAGTGATGGGTTGTGTCGCCTACCTGACCTTGTGGGAACGCAAGATGATAGGCTGGATGCACATCCGTCTTGGCCCGAATCGCGTAGGTCCGGCAGGTTTACTGCAACCTATCGCTGACGCGCTGAAACTGCTGCTCAAAGAAATCATCATCCCGGCAAAAGCAAACAAAATCTTGTTCGTGCTGGCACCTATCATGACCATCATGCCAGCGCTGGCAGCCTGGTCGGTGATTCCCTTTGGCCCTGAAACTGTCTTGGCAAACGTCAATGCAGGTTTGCTGCTGATCATGGCAATCACCTCGATGGAAGTCTATGGCATCATCATCGCCGGTTGGGCATCAAACTCCAAGTATGCTTTCCTCGGTGCCATGCGTGCGTCTGCACAGATGGTGTCATATGAAATCGCCATGGGCTTTGTACTGGTTATCGTGCTGATGGTGTCCGGCAGTCTGAACATGACGGATATCGTCAATGCGCAAACCAAAGGTTTTGCAGCCAGCTATGGTTTCAACCTGTTTTCATGGAACTGGCTGCCATTGCTGCCTATGTTTGTGGTGTATGTGATTTCCGGTATTGCTGAAACCAACCGCCATCCGTTTGACGTGGTTGAGGGTGAATCCGAGATCGTTGCCGGTCACATGGTTGAATACTCCGGTATGTCTTTCGCCATGTTCTTCCTGGCTGAATACGCCAACATGATTTTGATCTCTGCCATGGCATCTTTGATGTTCCTTGGCGGCTGGTCAGCACCGTTCAGTTTCCTGGATTTTATCCCTGGCTGGATCTGGCTCGGTATCAAGACTTTTGTTGTGGTTTCCATGTTCATCTGGGCACGCGCATCTTTCCCACGCTATCGCTATGACCAGATCATGCGTTTGGGCTGGAAAGTATTTATCCCGCTGACTCTGGTGTATCTGGTGATCGTCGCAGCATGGATGCAAACTCCATGGAATATTTGGAAGTAAGAGGCTAAAAAAATGGAAGCAATCAAGGATTTTTTTGGCAGCCTGATGCTGCGCGAACTGATCAAGGGCCTCGCCCTGACAGGCCGCTATATGTTCGCCCGCAAGATCACGGTGCAATTTCCTGAGGAAAAAACACCACAGTCTCCACGTTTCCGTGGCCTGCATGCCTTGCGCCGCTACCCGAATGGGGAAGAGCGTTGCATCGCCTGTAAATTGTGTGAAGCAGTATGCCCTGCAATGGCCATCACGATCGAATCTGATCAGCGTGCTGACGGTACTCGCCGTACTACCCGTTATGACATCGACCTGACCAAGTGCATTTTCTGCGGCTTTTGCGAAGAATCCTGCCCGGTCGATTCCATCGTGGAAACCCATGTACTGGAATATCACGGTGAAAAACGCGGCGATCTGTATTTCACCAAAGAGATGTTGCTGGCTGTAGGTGATCGTTACGAGCCACAAATTGCAGCAGCGCGTGCCGCTGATGCCACATACCGCTAACTGGACCTGGTTCGATATGGAATTTACTACCGTTTTATTTTATGTTTTCGCAGCGATCATGATAGTCGCTGCGATCCAGGTGATTTCTGCACGTAACCCTGTGCATGCCGCCTTGTTTCTGGTCCTGACCTTCTTCAATGCCGCTGGTATCTGGATGTTGCTGAAGGCTGAATTCCTGGCCATCGTGCTGGTGCTGGTGTATGTCGGCGCGGTCATGGTGCTGTTCCTGTTTGTGGTGATGATGCTGGATATCAATCTCGACAAACTGAGAGAAGGTTTCTGGAGTCATTTCCCATTGGCTGCAGCAGTTGGCGTCATCATCGTGCTGGAAATGTCGGCAGTGTTGCTGCGCGGCTTTTTGCGCCCTGATAACCACACACCAGCAGCATCCGACAAGATAGGTAATACCAAGTATCTGGGTATAGAGATTTTCACGCATTACCAGTTCGCTTTTGAAGTTGCAGCAGCCATTCTGTTACTGGCTATCGTTGCTGCGGTTGCGTTGACTTTGCGTCGTCGTAAAGACAGCAAGTATTTTGATCCTGCTGCTGCGGTCAAAGTAAAAGCCAAGGACCGTATACGTATCGTCAGCATGAAAGCTGAATCCGAGCGCGCTGAGAATAATGCCACTGCTGCGGCAGCTACTGTGAATCCGGAGGCTTAAATGGCTTTGACTTTGAGTTTGACGCACTACCTGATTTTGGGCGCAATCCTGTTTGCGATTTCCATCGTCGGTATTTTCCTCAACCGTAAAAACATCATTGTCTTGCTGATGGCAATTGAATTGATGTTGCTGGCGGTGAATATCAATTTCATCGCATTCTCCCATTATCTGGGTGATGCAGCAGGGCAGGTATTCGTGTTCTTCATACTTACCGTTGCTGCTGCTGAGTCAGCAATAGGTCTGGCGATCCTGGTGGTCTTGTTCCGTAATCTGGATACCATCAATGTCGAAGATCTGGATGCATTAAAAGGTTAATCAGGTTAATGGTGCGGATTGCCGCCTGCTGCGGCAGTCTGGTAGTCCGGTAGTCCGGTATCGGCTGGCGATTTAGAAAAGTAATAAAGCTAACAAAGGGTCATCATGGCGGGGCAACTTAACCCACAATTATTATTGGCAGTACCACTTGCGCCTCTGGTCGGGTCTGCTATTGCAGGTCTGCTAGGAACGAAGTTTTTCGGCAATGTGGTTGGCCGCAAGGTATCCCATACAGTCACCATACTTGGTGTGCTGATTGCATTGATCATCTCCTGCATGACCTTGTCTGCCGTGATGGATGGCGCAACCTATAACGAGACCCTGTATCAATGGATGAAGGTCGGCAACATGAAGCTGGAAGTCGGCTTCATGGTCGATAGCCTGACAGCCATGATGATGTGCGTCGTGACCTTTGTGTCGCTGATGGTGCATATCTACACAATTGGCTATATGGCAGAAGACGAGGGCTATAACCGCTTCTTCTCATACATCTCCCTGTTTACCTTCGCCATGCTGATGCTGGTCATGAGTAACAATTTCCTGCAATTGTTCTTTGGCTGGGAAGCTGTGGGTCTGGTGTCTTATTTGCTGATCGGTTTCTGGTACACCAAACCAACGGCAATCTACGCTAACATGAAAGCCTTTTTGGTCAACCGTGTCGGTGACTTTGGTTTCATCCTGGGTATAGGCTTGCTGGTCGCCAATACCGGTTCCATGAACTATGTTGAAGTATTCGCCAAGAAAAATGAGCTGGCAGCCATGTTGCTGCCGCATACAGACTGGATGCTCATTACTGTTGCCTGTATCTGTCTGTTCATCGGCGCGATGGGTAAGTCTGCACAATTTCCTCTGCATGTCTGGTTGCCAGATTCGATGGAAGGTCCCACCCCGATTTCTGCACTGATCCACGCGGCGACCATGGTTACTGCGGGTATCTTCATGGTGTCACGCATGTCACCATTGTTTGAATTGTCTGACACTGCCTTGTCCTTCATCCTGGTGATAGGCGCGATTACTGCGCTGTTCATGGGTTTCATGGGCATCATCCAGAACGATATCAAGCGCGTCGTGGCTTACTCTACATTGTCACAACTGGGTTATATGACAGTGGCACTCGGTGCTTCTGCCTACTCGGTTGCGGTATTCCATCTGATGACACATGCTTTCTTTAAAGCGCTGTTGTTCCTTGGTGCCGGTTCTGTGATTATTGGTATGCACCATGATCAGGATATCCGCAACATGGGTGGCTTGAGAAAATACATGCCTATCACCTGGCTGACTTCCCTTGCTGGTTCTCTGGCATTGATAGGTACGCCTTTCCTTTCCGGTTTCTACTCCAAGGACAGTATCATCGAAGCAGTGCAGGCCAGCCATTTACCAGGCGCCGGTTTTGCCCAGTTTGCTGTGCTGGCAGGTGTGTTCGTAACAGCTTTCTATTCTTTCCGTATGTATTTCCTGGTCTTCCACGGCAAGGAAAACTTTGGCAAGGCGCATGCGCATGATCATCACGATGATCATAAAACTGCACACAAAGACGACCACCATGCTGCCGATGATCATCATGACGACCATCACCATGGTCTGGCTCCTGGTCAAAAACCACATGAGTCGCCATTAGTTGTCTGGTTGCCTCTGGTTCTGTTGGCGATTCCTTCGCTGTTTATCGGTGCGATTGCAATTGAGCCTATGTTGTTTGGTGGCTTCTTCAAGAACGTCATTTTTGTCAATGAAGCACATCACGCGATGGAAGAACTGCACCACGAATTCCACGGCGCTGGTGCGATGGGTCTGCATTCCTTCATGACGCCACCATTCTGGCTTGCGCTGGCAGGTGTGGTAACAGCCTATGTGTTCTACATGGTCAAACCTGGAATCCCTGCAGCGATCAAGAAGGCAGTCAGCCCACTGTACACCTTACTTGAAAATAAATACTACATGGACCGCTTTAACGAAATCGTATTCGCCGGTGGCGCACGTGTACTCGGTGGTGGCTTGTGGAATATTGGTGACAAAGGCCTCATCGATGGCCTGGTAGTTAACGGCAGCGCAAAACTGGTTGGCTGGGTCTCCAAACTGATACGCCATTTGCAGAGTGGTTATATCTATCACTATGCATTTGTGATGATACTCGGCGTGATGGGTTTCCTGGCTTATACAGTGCTGTTTCCCTTTGCTAAATAAGTGACCACGGCTATAAAAAGATAATTATTATGCAGTCAACTTCTACTCTACTTAGCCTTTCGATCTGGTTACCGATAGCTTTCGGTATCTTCATACTGGCATTCGGGCGCGATAACAATCCAGCCCTGGTGCGCGGTGTTGCGCTGATCGGTTCTATCTGCAGCTTTATCGTGACGCTGCCTTTGATCAAGCTTTTTGACAATACTGCGCACGGTATGCAGTTTGTTGAAAAGTATAGCTGGATAGAACGCTTTAATGTGTTCTATGCACTGGGCATAGACGGTATATCTTTGTGGCTGGTGCCTCTGACAGCTTTCATCACCGTGATCGTGGTCATCGCCGCCTGGGAAGTCATAGAAAAACAGGTTTCCCAATACATGGGTGCTTTCCTGATCTTGTCAGGTTTGATGATAGGCGTGTTCTGTGCGACTGACGGCATGTTGTTCTATGTCTTCTTTGAAGCCACGCTGATCCCTATGTACATCATCGTTGGTGTCTGGGGTGGCCCGAACCGTGTGTATGCTGCATTCAAGTTTTTCCTGTATACATTGATGGGTTCTCTGCTGACGCTGATAGCCATTATCTATCTATACCTGAAAGCAGGTCATTCGTTTGATATTCTGGTTTGGCATAAACTGCCTTTGCCGCTGACTACCCAGATCATGATTTTCTGCGCCTTCCTGATGGCGTTTGCAGTTAAGGTTCCTATGTGGCCAGTACATACATGGTTGCCAGATGCTCACGTTGAAGCGCCGACTGGTGGTTCTGTCGTGTTGGCAGCCATCATGTTGAAACTGGGTGCTTATGGCTTCCTGCGTTTCTCTTTGCCTATCGCACCTGACGCCAGCCATTACATGGCAGGTTTCATGATCACGCTGTCGCTGATCGCCGTTATTTATATCGGCCTGGTGGCACTGGTACAAAAAGACATGAAAAAGCTGGTGGCGTATTCTTCGATTGCGCACATGGGCTTTGTGACTCTGGGCTTCTTCATGTTCAACGACATGTCAGTGCAGGGCTCTATCGTACAAATGATTTCTCACGGCTTTATCTCTGGCGCGATGTTCCTGTGTATTGGCGTCTTGTATGACCGCGTACATTCCCGTGAAATTGCTGACTACGGTGGTGTGGTCAATACCATGCCTAAATTTGCTGCCCTGTTCGTGTTGTTCTCCATGGCTAACTGCGGCTTGCCGGCAACTTCCGGTTTCGTTGGCGAATTTATGGTCATCCTGGGTGCGGTGCAGTTTAATTTCTGGATAGGCATGCTGGCAGCAACGGCTCTGATTTTTGGTGCAGCTTACTCTTTGTGGATGGTCAAGCGCGTTGTGTTTGGCAATATCACGAATGAACATGTAGCCCACCTGAGCGACTTGAACAAACGTGAATTCTTCATGCTGGGTGTGTTGGCAATAGCGGTATTGGTGATGGGTTTGTATCCAGCACCATTTACAGATGCAATGCAGGTGTCGGTAGCTGATCTGTTGCGACATGTGGCAGTCCCTAAGCTGATACCTTGACCGGGAATTTGGATACGCAAGCCACGGCAGTCTGCATCAGATAGTCGTGGCAGCAGATCAATGCTAGTAAAAATTGAATAATATGAACCTGATACCACTTTACCCTGAAATCTTTTTGCTGCTGGCGATTTGCGGCATCTTGCTGACTGATATGTTTTTGCCGGACAGCAAACGCAATGTGACGTATGCGCTCAGCATACTGGCATTGACGATCTGTGGTGTCCTGACAGTGGTATTCGCTGATCCGGTGAAGTCGGAATACGTCAGTAATAATATGTTCGTTTCTGATCCCATGGCCGTATTGCTGAAGCTGTTTTCTTATATCGCAGTAGGCGTGACCCTGATTTATTCCCGTCAATACGTCAGCGACCGAGCAATGACCAATACCCACCTTGGCGGTGAGTACTATGTGCTGGCGCTGTTTGCCTTGCTGGGCCAGATGGTGATGATCTCTGGTAATAATTTCCTGGTGATCTACCTTGGTCTGGAATTGATGTCCCTGTCACTGTATGCCCTGGTTGCCCTGCGTCGTGACCATACCGTTTCTACTGAAGCGGCGATGAAGTATTTTATCCTCGGTGCGCTGGCGTCCGGTTTCATGCTGTACGGTATCTCCATGTTGTACGGTGCTACTGGCTCTTTGCAGTTGAATGAAGTCGTTAAAGTCACTGCAACAGCTACGGCAAATAAAACTATCCTGGTTTTCGGTATCGTTTTCCTGGTTGCGGGTCTGGCATTCAAACTGGGCGTGGTGCCTTTCCATATGTGGGTGCCTGACGTGTATCAGGGCGCACCAACTGCGGTGACTTTGTTACTGGGTGGTGCACCCAAGCTGGCGGCGTTTGCAATTACCTTCCGTTTGCTGGTAGAGGGGCTGTTCCCACTGGCAGTTGATTGGCAACAGATGCTGGTAGTGCTGGCGGTCTTGTCGATGGCGATAGGTAATCTGACGGCGATTGCGCAAACCAACTTGAAGCGCATGCTGGCTTATTCCACCATTTCGCAAATGGGTTTCATGTTGCTGGGCATGTTGTCTGGTGTGGCAAATGGTAATTCTGACCTGGCAGTCGATGCTTACAGCTCTTCCATGTTCTACAGCATCACTTATGTATTGACGACGCTGGGTACCTTTGGCGTCATCATGCTGCTGGCACGTTCAGGTTTTGAAGCAGAAAACCTCGAAGACCTGAAAGGCTTGAACAAGCGCAATCCATGGTTTGCCCTCGTCATGCTGCTGTTGATGTTCTCGCTGGCAGGTATTCCACCTATGATGGGCTTCTATGCCAAGCTGTCAGTTTTGCAGGCGGTTTTATCTACTGGTAAATTGTGGCTGGCTATCGTTGCCGTACTGTTCTCGCTTATAGGTACTTTCTATTATCTGCGTATCGTCAAACTCATGTATTTTGATGATCCAGTAGATAATAGTCCTATCGTTGCCAGTGCTGACATGCGCATGGTCTTGAGCGTGAATGGTCTGATGGTCGTGGTTCTGGGTATCTTGCCAGGTTCGCTGATGACAGCCTGCGTGAACGCCATCTCCAATACACTCAAATACTGATACGGCCAGCAGTGGGTAATTCTGCATCGACCTGGTTGATCATCGTGTTGGCAGTTCTGGCTGCCAACCTGCCTTTTTTGAATGAGCGCTGCTTTGGCATCATTGCTTTGCAGCGTTTTGCTTTCCTTAAATCTATTTTCTTCCGTACTCCTGAACTTGCATCGGGAGTCTATTTAGCCGTTATAGATCCACACGCAGATGGCGAGATAATGTCATCTAGCGATCGTCCGACTTTGAAGAATGAGGTTTTGACTGATGTACCAGCGTTAGTTGTAAAATCATTATGGCTGCGCCTCCTTGAATTGATTATTCTTTATTTCATAGTTGGTGCCATCGCTTTTGTTCTTGAATCTGCCGCTGGTAATCGCTTTCCCCAAGGCTGGGAATTTTATGCGATTAATGCCTGTCTTTTTCTGGTGCTCGCTTTCCCCGGTTTTGTGTACCGTTACCTGAAGCGCAATCATGGCTGAAAAAATCACCAGCAAGCTGGATCTGCAAGAAAACAAGATCAGCAGCGAGCTGGTGTATGAGGGCAGTTTTCTCAAAGTCGATAAAGATGTTGTGTCTCTGCCGGATGGGCAGACTGCTACGCGTGAATACATACGTCACCCGGGTGCCGTGGTTATCATCCCCTTGTTTGACGATGGCCGCATCCTGCTGGAAAAACAGTTCCGTTATCCCTTACATCAGGTCTTCATAGAATTCCCGGCTGGCAAAATAGATGCAGGTGAAGATCCCTTGCTGTGCGCTCAGCGCGAGTTGCGCGAAGAAACTGGCTATACAGCCACTGACTGGTCTTTCGTCTGCACCATACACAACGCCATCGCTTACTCAGACGAGCATCTGAACATCTATCTGGCCAAGGGTTTGACAGCAGGGCAGGCCGCCCTTGATGAAGAAGAGTTCCTCGAAGTATTCACTGCTACACTGCCAGAAATGCTGGACTGGATCAGATCCGGCCAGATCACCGACGTGAAAACTGTCATAGGCACATTCTGGTTGGAGAAAATCCTGGCTGGTAAGTGGTGAGCACAGGTTGGAGTCTTAAAGAGCCTCGAAAAAAAAGCCGCTGATTAGCGGCTTTTTGCACTATGGAGGAGGTGAAGTTTCAATTCATATTGGAGCAGGAGGCGCTGAGTAAGCGTAGCGAGCGGCATCAGTGAACTGTAACAGTTGAAACTGGCATGCCTTACTCTTGCGCAACGATCATTGCAGCGTTGCAAATGCTCGCGATAGCTTAACTATCGCTGTGCTTTGCGCCTTGCCATGATCGCCGGGCAAGAGTCTTTCACTCCCGTTTCAACTATTACAGTCCACCAATTTTAGTTAAGAAGCGAAGTCGTACAAACATACGACGACGAATTTACAAAAACAGCAGGCTAAAAGTAAGGCCGCACAGTAGCTTAATCAGCGTCTCATGCTACATGTTTGGATAATTGGGTCCGCCCCCACCTTCAGGCGTCACCCAGACGATATTCTGCGTCGGATCCTTGATGTCGCAAGTCTTGCAATGCACGCAGTTTTGCGCATTGATTTGCAGGCGGTCTGCGCCTTCTTCAGTTTTTACGAACTCATACACACCAGCCGGGCAATAACGCGCTTCCGGGCCTGCGAATTTGGCCAGGTTGACGGCGACCGGTACATCAGCATTTTTCAAGGTCAGATGTATAGGCTGATCTTCTGCATGATTGGTATTCGAGATGAATACTGACGACAGGCGGTCAAAAGTCAGCTTGCCATCTGGTTTTGGATAAACGATGGGCGTGAATTCAGAAGCAGGGCGCAGGCATTCATGATCTGCCTTGCTGTGATGCAGCGTCCATGGAGCCTTGCCACGCAAGACGACCTGATCCAGCCATACCAGCGGTGAACCATAAGTGCCACGCTTGAGCAGGGGTTTTACGTTGCGCGCAGTATATAACTCTTCATGCAACCATGATTGTTCGAATGCTGTTGAATACGCACTCAGTTCATCATGCTGGCGGTTGGCTGATACTGCCTCAAAGGCCGCTGTTGCAGCCAGCATGCCAGTCTTGATTGCAGCATGGCTACCCTTGATGCGGCTCATATTGAGGAAGCCGGCATCACAGCCTATCAATGCGCCACCCGGGAACACCAGTTTGGGCAGGGATTGCAAGCCACCAGCAGTAATCGCACGCGCGCCATAAGAAATACGTTTGCCGCCTTCAAAGAAGGTGCGGATAGAAGGGTGGGTCTTGAAGCGCTGGAATTCTTCGTAAGGCGACAGGTAAGGGTTTTCATATGCGAGGCCAACCACATAACCAACTGCCACCAGATTGTCTTCGAGGTGGTACAGGAAAGAACCGCTGTACTGATCCATCAGGGGCCAGCCTGTCGTGTGCACGACCAGGCCCGGCTTATGTTGTTTGGGGTCGATTTCCCACAATTCCTTGATGCCTATGCCGTAGGATTGCGGGTCTTTGCCCTTGTTTAAATCGTATTTGGCAATGACTTGCTTGCCCAGGTGACCACGGGCACCCTCAGCAAACAGCGTGTACTTGGCATGCAGCTCCATGCCAAGCTGGAAAGAAGAGGAGGGCTGGCCGTGGCGATCTACACCCATATTGCCAGTTGCAACACCTTTGACGGAACCATCTTCGTTATACAAGACTTCTGCTGCGGCAAAACCGGGAAATACCTCCACACCCAGCGCTTCAGCCTGCTGACCCAGCCAGCGGGTCACATTGGCCAGCGAAACGATGTAGTTGCCATGATTCTCGAAACAGGCTGGCAGCATCCAGTTAGGCGTGCGGTAAGCTTTAGTCTCGGTCAGAACCAGGACGCGGTCTTCTGTCACTTCGGTATTTAATGGTGCGCCCATTTCCTTCCAGTTGGGAAAGAGTTCAGTCAGGGCCTTTGGGTCCATGACCGCGCCAGACAGGATGTGGGCACCAGGCTCACCACCTTTTTCGAGTACGCAGACCGAGACTTCCGTGCCTTTTTCTGCGGCCAGTTGCTTGATCTTGATGGCTGCTGACAGGCCAGCGGGTCCGCCGCCGACGACGACGACGTCATATTCCATCGCGTCGCGTGGGCCGTACTGTTCAAGTATGCTTTGTGTCATGGCTATTTTCACTTTCTGAAGATTTTCGAACGAGCGTGCTTATTTGCTGTCAGCATGTTATCTGCTGTGTATATATTGCGCAAGCGAGGGTGTGCTCAAATTTTTATTGTTGTGGAAGTACAAAATACTCAGAATTATCGCAGAGCCAACTTTGGTGTGCATTAAGATCATGTGAAATGGCAGGAAAATTTCAGTAAATATCCTCAACTAATTCAAATCCATACAACACAAGCATAATCAGTATGTCATCATAGCGGGTGATAGAGTAGTAAGCTTATTCAAATTATTCGTGGAGAATCAGATGGGCATAGAAGTCAATTTCGAAGGCAAGATTGCATTGATTACTGGTGCTTCCAGTGGCCTTGGTGCGCGTTTTGCAAAAGTCCTGGCACAGGCAGGCGCGCAAGTTGTACTGGCTTCGCGCCGTATAGACAGGCTTAAAGAATTGCGTGCCGAGATCGAATCTGAAGGTGGCGCGGCCCATGTGGTTGCTCTGGACGTCACGGATTACGGCAGCATCAAATCAGCGATTGCTCATGCGGAGACAGAGGCTGGCCCTATCGATATCCTGATCAATAATTCTGGTGTGTCGACCACACAACGCCTGGTCGATGTGACGCCGGACGATTATGCCTATGTCATGGATACCAATCAGCGCGGTGCGTTTTTCGTGGCGCAAGAAGCAGCCAAGCGCATGATCGCCCGTCACAAGGGTGATCCTAAAAAACAACATCGCATCATCAATATCGCTTCAGTAGCTGGTCTGCGCGTCTTGCCGCAAATAGGCATTTACTGCATGAGCAAAGCCGCCGTGGTGCACATGACCAAGGCCATGGCAGTGGAGTGGGGCAAGTATGGTATCAATGTGAATGCGATTTGCCCAGGCTATATTTCAACTGAAATCAATTCTGACTATTTCTCTACTGATGCAGGTCAAAAACTGGTCGATATGCTGCCAAGAAAACGTGTTGGTACACCAGAAGACCTCGATGGTTTGTTGCTCTTGCTGGCGGCGGAAGAATCCCGCTTCCTCAATGGTGCCATCGTTACTGCCGATGACGGTATGAGCGTGCAATGATAGAGAACAAGGTCACGGAAAAGAAACTGGTCTATACCGTCACCATTCCTATCCGGTGGGGCGATATGGATGCCATGGGCCATGTCAACAATACCGTGTATTTCCGTTATATGGAACAGGCGCGTATTGAATGGCTTAGCATGATGGGTTGCCTGCCGGATGACAAGGGTAATGGCCCGGTCATCGTCAATGCCTATTGCACCTTCAAGAAGCCCCTGAAATATCCGGGGCAGGTGGAAGTGTGTACCTATATCGGTGCAGCAGGCCGCAGCAGTTTTGAAACCATACAGGAAATGCGTTCAGTCGGTGACGGTTATGCCCTGTATGCCGAAGGTGGGGCCAAAGTGGTGTGGGTATCTGCCGAGACGGGCAAGTCCGAGGCCTTGCCTGAAGCCATCAAGCAAAAGCTCAGCGAAATCAAGGTCGCAAAACGTCAATCCAGGACTGCGAAGATCTGAATTACCTCAGTTGTATGATGTGAATGGATCATGCAAAAGGTCGGCCAGGAACGTCTCTGTATTTGAGCTTGTTGCAACGCTCAACGCATGATGCCCAGCAATTTGTGCACAAGTTCGCTGGATGTCGCTGAATTGAATTTGCGCATGAGTTTGGCCCTGTGCATTTCTACTGTTCTGGGGCTGAGGTCTATCTGGCGGGCAATCAGTTTGCTGGTCTTGCCTTCTACCAGCAGCGCAGCAATTTCTCGCTCCCTTGGTGTCAGCTCGGCGGTGACAGAGCGTTTTGCACTGAGGTCTTCAAAAGTCCAGATGCCGGCAGCATGAGGGTTGTCCTTGTTCAGGCCACGGCCCGAGACGTGGCACCAGAACAGCTCCTGACTGGCGCGTTTCATGATGCGCTCATCAGAGTAATAGCCCTTGGCATTCATGATGGGCGTGATCCTGGCCCCGGTACGTTCAAATTCGTCGTGACTGGGGTAAAGTACCAGGAATGACTGGCCCAGCAATTCATCTTTTTGATAGCCAAACATTTTAGCCAGATCATCATTGCAAGCCTGGATAATACGGTTTTGCGACACGCACATACCGACAGGTGCATGTTGAAATATGGATTCAAAATCGATGGGCTGTGCGGAATTCATTTCTGCGGTTCACTGACAGGTTTCTGGTAAAGGCGTATTTTTACGGTATTGCGCAGTATAACGCAGCATCATATCCTGTAAGACTAATGATTTGCGTGGCTGTTGGTAGTGTGTTGGAAGTGTGTTGTGTACAGCCATTTGACAAAAGAAATATCGATTCACAACCTGGAGAGGGGACAATATGGACAAAGTTTATCCTGACGCAGCCAGTGCTCTGGCTGGCATCATCAAGGACGGCCAGACTATCGCCGTAGGCGGTTTTGGTCTGTGTGGCATACCTGAGGCACTGATCGCTGCCTTGCGCGATTCCGGTGTCAAGGAATTGACTGCCATTTCAAATAACGCTGGTGTAGATGGCTTTGGCCTGGGCCAGTTGCTGACAACCCGTCAGATCAAGAAAATGATTTCATCCTATGTCGGTGAAAACAAGGAATTTGAGCGCCAATATCTGGCTGGTGAACTGGAACTGGAATTCACGCCACAAGGTACGCTGGCAGAAAAATTGCGCGCTGGCGGTGCCGGTATCCCGGCCTTTTTCACCAAGACCGGTGTAGGTACGATAGTTGCCGACGGCAAGGAAATCCGCGAATTTGATGGTCAGAAATATGTGATGGAACGCTCACTGGTATCTGATGTATCCCTGGTCAAGGCATGGAAGGCTGACAAGGCCGGTAATCTGGTATATCGCAAGACTGCGCGTAACTTCAATCCCAATGTAGCGATGGCTGGCAAGATCACCGTGGTCGAGGTTGAGGTACTGGTAGAAATTGGTGAACTGGACCCGGATGAAGTCCACACACCTGGCATTTTCGTGCAGCGTATCGTTGTCAATGCCAATCCAGAAAAACGTATAGAACAGCGTACCGTACGCCCATCGAATTAAGATAGCAGGAGACAAGACATGGCATGGAATCGTGATGAAATGGCTGCACGTGCAGCACAAGAATTGCAAGACGGCTTTTACGTCAATCTGGGCATAGGCTTGCCTACCCTGGTCGCCAACCATGTACCGCAAGGTATGGAAGTCTGGCTGCAGTCAGAAAATGGCTTGCTGGGCATAGGCCCATTCCCGACCGAAGAAGAAGTTGATCCCGATATGATCAATGCTGGCAAGCAAACGGTGACAACCTTGCCCGGCTCATCAATATTTAGCTCGGCTGACTCTTTCGCCATGATACGCGGCGGCAAGATCAATCTGGCTATTCTGGGGGCGATGCAGGTCAGCGAACATGGCGACCTGGCCAACTGGATGATACCTGGCAAAATGGTCAAGGGCATGGGCGGTGCGATGGACCTGGTAGCGGGTGTAGGTCGTGTTGTTGTGCTGATGGAGCATGTTGCCAAGGGCGATGCGCACAAAATATTGAAAGTCTGTAATCTGCCTTTGACTGGCGTGGCTGTCGTGAATCGTATTATCACTGATCTGGGTGTTATTGATGTGACCCCAGCGGGCTTGAAACTGGTTGAACTGGCCAACGGCGTCAGCAAGGAAGAAATCATTGCCAAGACCGAGGCAGCTCTGGATGTCAGTGCGCTAGCCTGATAGCTGAGTATAGCTGAAGGTGATTTAAAACAAAGGCCGGTGCGTATGTACCTGCCTTTTTGCTTTTGAATAAGATAGGAACGCGATAGAAGCGCGATGAATTTATTTCTTCGGCGGCATAGGGAAAGGTTTGGTGTCGCCACAATCACCGCCCAGCCATTTGCCTGTGGTTTCCATATGATGATCAATCGGCTTGCCGTGTGAAACGCCTTTGAAATCATAGACCGAGTTCACGCTATCAGGAGTCATGCTGCCCTTGACGATACCTGTGCCTTTCATGTCCGGGCTGTCGCAGACCATCTCGGCAGTGTAGGTATTGCCAGAGCGGTTGAAACTCTTGTTCTGGCAGTGCTGTTCACGGCCACCGGTAGGTGGTTTTTCCTGATCTACCATTTCTTTGGTGAGGCAGACCTTACTCACCATCGCACCGTTTTGCATGTCAGGCATTTTAATGCCCATCTGCTTCATTTTTTCCAGTTGCTCAGGCGGAATCTTGGGCATGGCCTTCATGGCATCTGACTTGGTCGTCATTTCCCATAGGCCCGGCTTCATCTTGTCAGCCGCAGCGCAGGTGGCGGCATTCAGTAAAATTGCAGAAACCAGGACGATGCGCATTGCAGTTCGCATGGGTGCTCCCTATTCAAATGTGTGATGAAACTATACATCTGAATTCGGGGGCACTACCAGTGAAACAAAATACTTTGACGTACCTTGGCTCTGTTTTGTGGCTTATTGGGCTACCCAGCCACCATCCATATTCCAGGCTACGCCACGGATCTGATCGGCTGCTGCGCTGCAAAAAAATACGGCCAAAGCACCTAATTGCTCTGGGGTGACGAACTCACCTGAAGGTTGTTTTTCGGCCAGCAAGCGTTTTTTTGCCGTTTCATTGTCAACGCCGTCTTTTTCTGCGCGTGCATCTACCTGTTTTTGCACCAGTGGTGTCAATACCCAACCAGGGCAGATGGCATTGCAGGTAATGCCGGTCTGGGCGGTTTCCAGTGCCGTGGTCTTGGTAAAGCCAACCATGCCATGTTTTGCCGCCACATAGGCAGACTTTTGCGCCGAAGCAACCAGGCCATGGACGGAAGCCAGGTTGATGATGCGTCCCCAGTTTTTTTGTTTCATATGCGGCAAGGCCAGGCGAGTGGTATGGAAGCTGGAAGTCAGGTTAATGGCTATGATGGCATCCCATTTTTCCACCGGGAAGTCTTCAATATTGGCAACATGCTGTATGCCTGCGTTATTGACCAGGATATCAACACCACCAAAATTGTCACTGGCGAATGTCATCATGGCTTCGATTTCGGCAGCTTTGCTCATGTCAGCATTGTGATAAGCAGTCTTCACGCCAAATTCGCTTTCCAACGCAGTTTGCATTGCCTGTATCTCTTGTCTGTCGCCAAAGCCATTGAACACGATATTTGCGCCTTCAGCAGCCAGGGAGCGGGCTATGCCCAATCCTATGCCAGAAGTTGACCCTGTAATAAGTGCGGTTTTACTTTTAAACGAAGATACTGACATGCTGTCTCCTGTAGTGTAGTTTTTAGTAAGGGGATAAGTGCAAATAGCAGTTGGTGAAAGCTCTTTTTGTCTAAAAAGCATGCATGCCAACAGTTAACAATGATTTTAAGCGCAACGAACGGTAAAATGTCGGTCATAAGCGCTAGTAAAAATACTGTTCACGAGGAAAATCCATGCAGGCAAGACGCAAATCAGTGCAATGTATCTCGCCTACCGGCTTGCACGCCATGTCATATAAAGAGTGGGGCGACCCGCTCAATCCCAAGGTCCTGGTCTGTGTTCACGGTGTGACACGGGTGGCAGAGGACTTTGATTCCCTGGCCGTGGCATTATGCGATGAGTACCGTGTGGTATGCCCTGATGTGGTCGGGCGTGGCTATTCAGGTCGCTTGCGCAATCCCATGCATTATCAGATTCCGCAATATGTCAGTGATATGGTCAGTTTGCTGGCCAGGTTGGATGCCGAAACAGTGCACTGGTTTGGTACATCCATGGGTGGCCTGATAGGCATGAGTCTTGCAAGTCTGCCTGACAATCCCATCAAAAAGTTGATTCTGAATGATGTGGGTCCAGTGCTTAATCCTGATGCACTTGCCAGGATAGGCGACTACATAGGCCAGGATGTGCGCTTTGACAGTTTTGAGGAAGCGCAAGCCTATATCAAAGCGATCTCGATTTCATTTGGCCCGCACAGTGAGGCTCAGTGGGAAAAACTGGCGCGCGATGTTCTGCGTCAAAATGAGCAGGAGCAATGGGTACGACACTATGATCTGGGTCTCGCGCAGCCTATCAAGGCCAGCACGCCAGAATTGGCGGCAATTGCGCAGACCATGTTGTGGGCAGCGTATGATGCAATAAGTTGCCCTACCTTGCTGGTGCGTGGCGCAGAGTCGGATTTACTGACGGCTGAATCAGCGCAGGCGATGACGCAACGTGGCCCGCGCGCCCGGCTGGTGGAATTTGCCGGCGTGGGACATGCTCCGACGTTTGTGCAGCCTGATCAAATAGCAGTAGCTGTTGATTTTTTATTGAACCAGGAATAAGTTTAAAAATAGAGTCAAAAAATGAGTATCCAAAGATTTCACGTAGGTCCGCGTTTGTCCGAAACCGCCATTTTTAACAAAGTCGTCTATCTGGCCGGGCAAATTCCTGATGACGCCAGCCAGGATATAGCAGGGCAAACAGCGCAAGTGCTGGCCCATATAGACCGTTTGCTGGCCGAGGCAGGCAGCGACAAATCGCGCATACTCAGTTGCCAGATATTTTTGTCTGACATCAGTCTCATCGGTGGCATGAACCAGGTATGGGACGCCTGGGTTGCACAAGGTAATACACCGCCGCGTGCCACGGTAGAAGCCAAACTGGCCAATCCTGCCTGGCTCATTGAAGTCGTTGTCACTGCAGCGCAGATATAAATCATATGGTATCAATCTCGACCACAGCAACTGAAGCGGCTTTGCTGGAAGGCTTGTCTGAAGCCGATGCAGAGCGCGTCATTGCGGCGCTGGAATACGTCACCCCTCTCTATGCCAACAAATGCGTGGTCACAGAGCAAAATGCCCTGCAATTTGTGAATGGCGTGGTGGCGACACTGGCCATGTTGCGTACCGATGTTGATACCCGTATTGCGGCCATCCTGTTTGAATTGCCAGAACTGAACCCGATTGCCGCAGAGCAGATAGAAATTCGCTTTGGCAAAGAAATCGCCGATCTTGTCACTGGCATACGCCGCCTGATGAAGTTGCGCGAAGCCGCTTTGACGCAGCATGATGTAGGCCGTGGTAAAGATGCTGCTGAAAAAGCCGCCAGCCAGATGGAAACCCTGCGCAAGATGGTGCTGGCCATGGCCACCGACATGCGCGTAGTGCTGGTGCGCCTGGCATCAAGGGTAACCACCTTGCGTTACTTTGCTGAGTGCAAGCGCGAAGATGGCGCGGCCCAGCAATATGCCAGTGAAACCATGGACTTGTACGCGCCGCTGGCAAACCGCCTCGGTGTCTGGCAACTCAAATGGGAGCTGGAAGACCTGTCTTTCCGTTTTCTCGAGCCGCAACAATACAAGCGCATTGCCAAGATGCTGGAGGAAAAGCGCCTGGAACGTGAGAGCTTTGTCGTCAATGCGATAGAAAGACTGAACAAGGAATTGCAGATAGCTGGCATCAAGGCCGAAGTATCAGGACGGCCCAAGCATATCTACAGTATCTGGAAAAAAATGAAGGGCAAGTCAGTCAACTTTGATGAGTTGTACGACGTGCGCGCTTTTCGCGTTATCGTTGATGATATCAAGGATTGCTATACTGTCTTAGGCTTGGTTCACAATGCCTGGACACCGATACCCAAAGAGTTCGACGACTATATTTCCCGCCCCAAACCGAATGGCTACAAGTCATTGCATACAGTCGTGGTAGTAGAAGACGGCAGGCCGCTGGAAGTGCAGATACGTACGCGTGAAATGCATCAGTTTGCCGAATATGGCGTCGCAGCGCACTGGCGCTATAAAGAGTCAGGCGGCTCAAATTTCTCCGCCCAGGAATACGACGAAAAAATCGCCTGGCTCAGGCAATTGCTGGCCTGGAAAACCGATGTTACAGATGTCGTCGTTGAGCAGGAAGAGTTGCAGCGCGAGTGGGTGGAAAAACTCAAGGCCGCCAGCCTGGATGACAGAATTTATGTGCTGACCCCGCAAGCCCGTGTCATAGAACTGCCCTGCAATTCCACTCCTGTGGATTTCGCCTATCACCTGCATACCGATGTTGGTCATCGCTGCCGTGGTGCGCGGGTTGATAATGTCATGGTACCGCTGAATACGCCCTTGCAAAATGGTCAGACGGTAGAAATCATTACCTTGAAGGTTGGCTCTTCTCAGGCAGGCCCATCACGCGACTGGCTCTCGCCAGATTACTCTGCCAGCACCCGCACACGTACCAAAATCCGCGCCTGGTTCAATGCCATCGATCAGGAAGAAACCCTGTCGAATGGCCGCGCCCTGGTAGAAAAGACTTTGCAACGCGAAGGAAAGACTGCAGTCAACCTTGAAGAACTGGCGCGCAAGCTTGGTTTTGCTGATGTCAATGATCTTTTCCTGTCCGTTGGTAAAGATGAATTCAGCCTCAGGCAAATAGAAACAGTCTTGCGTGAGAATGTTGTGGAAGTTGAGCCGGATGAACTCAGCTTCACCAACAAAAGCCGTGCATCCAGCGTTACGCAAGGTGCTAAATCTGGCGTGCTGGTGGTTGGCACTGAAGGCTTGATGACGCAACTGGCGCGTTGCTGCAAACCGGCACCGCCAGATGATATTGTCGGCTTTGTTACCCGTGGTAAAGGCGTTTCTATTCACCGCCTGACTTGCAAGAATTTTGCCGAGATGCGCAACAAGGCACCCGAGCGCGTCATACAGACGACCTGGGGCGATCATGGCAAGGACACAGTTTATCCCGTCGATATCTTTGTGCTGGCGCAAGACCGGCAGGGATTGCTGCGTGATATTTCCGAGGTATTTTCCCGTGAAAAAATCAATGTGATAGGCGTCAATACCCAGAGTGCAAAATCACAAGCGCGTATGTCGTTTACTGTGGAGATAGGCGGCACTACACAGCTCCAAAAGGCACTGCATGTGTTGCATGAAGTCAGTGGCGTTCTCGAAGTGCGCAGAAATTAAATTGTTTGCACGGGATGATATTTCATCCCGTGTTTATATTTTAGTCCTGATATTCTTCGCTCTCGGCGACTTCTGCTTGCAGCGTAATATGATCAATCTTGTGCTTACTGAGCAACATGGCCTTGACGCTTTCAAGTATGCGAGGCCAGGCGCTGAGGTCTTCAATTTCCAGGTGGCCAATAAGGGCAGGGTAGCCGGGTGACATTTCCCATACATGCAAGTCATGCACTGACACTACGCCATTGATATCTTCCAGGTCGGCACCGATTTGCACATAGTCTATGTGATGTGGCACACCTTCCATCAGGAAGTGATAAGACTCCTTTAGCACCGAGAATGTAGATTTCAAAATCAGCAGCGAAACAAAAATCGACAGCAGCGGATCGATTTGCATCCAGCCAGTTTTGTAGATCACCGCACCGGAGATGATGGCTGCGACAGAGCCCAGCAAGTCGCCCATGACATGTACCAGCGCAGCTTTGGTGTTCACGCTGTCCTTGTCATGCGAAAGTACCCAGGCAACTACGATATTGATTGCCAGGCCTATGCCGGCCACCAGCATGACAGTGCCGCCTTGCACCGCTTCTGGGGTAGAGAAACGTTGTATCGCTTCTTTGCATATCCAGACGATGACGCCCAGCATCACCAGACCATTGACAAAGGCGGCGAGTGCTTCAGCGCGGCCAAAGCCAAAAGAGTTTTTTGCTGTGGGCGGGCGCTTGGCGATGATTTGCGCGAGCAGGGCCAGGCCCAGGGCGGCAGCGTCAGTCACCATATGCCCGGCATCAGAGATTAATGCCAGGGAGTTGGAGATGAAACCAAACGCGACTTCGACGCCAGCAAAACTCAGGGTCAGGCCCAGAGCCCAGGCGAGAATTTTCTGGCTGCGGTTTTCAAAATAGTGTCTGTGCTCGGCATCGCCGTGCCTGTGGTCATGCAAATGTTCGCTGCTCTGATGATGAGAGGGGGAGGTCATGTAGAGTATGGTGCTGTGTTAAATATGGCATTAGTGTAGCCTAAGGCTGGGTTATATATATACATGGCAATTTTATGGGTGCTGTTTTTTTCAATTGATAGAGCTAAATAGGCAGTCTTGATATTCAGGTTTATACAGGGCGTGGAAATATTTTGCCCGAGGGGGCTAGCAATTTTCCTAAAGGCTCTGCTATACTCTTGTTTCTTAGGCGCGTAGCTCAGCTGGTTAGAGCACTACCTTGACATGGTAGGGGTCGTTGGTTCGAGTCCAATCGTGCCTACCAAAGATTTTAAAATTATTAAAACATTATAGTTAAGAGCGAGAAAGGCATCCCTGGTTATGACACCGCGAACTACCACTAAACTGGTTTGGGAGCGACTCTAGTCGAGGATACTTTTCGTTTGAAACAAACTGAAAAAGCACGGCTAGCCGTGCTTTTTTTTCGTCTGCGTTTTTTAGACTCATCTTTTATCTCAATTCTTTTTGTATTTTTCCGCTTTGGAGAGTGACATGGTTTCAGTAAAACTTCCTGATGGTTCGCAACGACAATTCGATGCGCCGGTAACGGTGGCGCAAGTTGCTGCCAGCATCGGTGCTGGCCTGGCAAAAGCTGCTCTGGCTGGCCGCGTCAATGGCAAGCTGGTCGATACCTCGCATCTGATTGATGCTGATGCGGATCTGGCCATCGTCACGGACAAGGATGCTGATGGCCTGGAAGTGATACGTCACTCTACTGCTCACTTGTTGGCTTATGCCGTCAAGGAATTGTATCCAGATGCGCAAGTCACTATTGGTCCAGTCATCGAAAATGGTTTTTACTATGACTTTTCCTACAAGCGCCCATTTACTCCAGATGATCTGGTGGCGATAGAAAAGAAAATGGCTGAACTGGCAAAAAAAGACGAACCGGTAACACGCAAGGTCTTGCCACGTGATGAGGCTGTTGCCTACTTCAAGTCCATAGGCGAAGCTTATAAGGCCGAGATCATAGAGTCAATTCCTGCTGATCAGGATGTGTCTCTATATACAGAAGGCAATTTCACTGACTTGTGCCGTGGCCCGCACGTACCATCGACTGGCAAGCTGAAGGTATTCAAGCTCATGAAACTGGCTGGAGCCTACTGGCGTGGCGACTCTAAAAACGAGATGCTGCAACGTGTCTATGGTACTGCTTTCGCCAAGAAAGAAGATCAGGAAGCTTATCTGCACATGCTGGAAGAGGCGGAGAAGCGCGATCATCGCAAACTCGGCAAGGCGCTGGACTTGTTTCACTTCCAGGATGAGGCACCTGGCCTGGTGTTCTGGCATGCCAAGGGCTGGACTATCTGGCAGCAGGTAGAGCAATACATGCGCAAGGTCTATCAGGACTGTGGCTATCAAGAAGTCAAAGGCCCGCAAATTCTGGATAAAAGCCTGTGGGGCAAGACTGGTCACTGGGATAACTATAAAGACAATATGTTTGTCACTGAATCCGAGAATCGTGAATATGCCTTGAAGCCGATGAATTGCCCTGGTCATGTGCAGATTTTTAATTCTGGCATGAAGAGCTATCGTGATCTGCCTTTGCGCTTTGGTGAATTTGGTCAATGCCACCGTAATGAGCCATCTGGTGCCTTGCACGGCATCATGCGTGTGCGCGGCTTTACACAGGATGATGGTCATATTTTCTGTACTGAGGAACAAATTCAGGATGAGGTAATGGCTTTCCATCCGCAAGCGATGAAAGTGTATGAAGACTTTGGCTTTGAAAAAATCTTCATCAAGCTGGCTTTGCGTCCTGAAAACCGCATCGGCAGCGATGAAATCTGGGACAAGGCAGAGGCGACCCTGCGTACTGCGCTGAGTTCCTGCGGTGTTGAGTGGGAAGAATTGCCGGGTGAGGGTGCTTTCTACGGTCCTAAAATTGAATATCACCTGAAAGACAGTCTCGGTCGCCCATGGCAGGTTGGTACCATGCAGGTCGATTTCTTCATGCCGGGCCGCCTGGGTGCGGAATATGTCGCAGATGACAATAGCCGTAAAGTGCCTATCATGCTGCACCGCGCGATTGTGGGTTCTATGGAGCGTTTCATTGGTATCTTGATAGAAAATCATGCTGCTGCCTTGCCTGTGTGGCTGGCGCCAGTGCAGGTTTCTGTCCTGAATATCTCGGAATCGCAGGCGGAGTATTCACAATCTGTTGCAGAAATCCTGAAGAAACAAGGGTTTAGAGTAAATACTGATTTGCGTAATGAGAAAATTACCTATAAAATACGCGAGCATTCCATTCAAAAACTGCCATATATCCTCGTGATAGGCGATAAAGAGAGGGATGCCAATACAGTGGCTGTGCGTACGCGTGGCAATCTGGATCTGGGGGTAATGCCTCTGGACGCCTTTATAGCTCGTTTGAAAAACGAAGTTGAAACCAAGGTTTAACAGATTAGCAGCGACCCTGTTTTAAACAGGGCTGCATAGCTTTTTATTATTATTTTCGAAGGAAACTGCAATAGCTACTGACAAGTCACATCGCATCAACGGTGAAATTACAGCGCCAGAAGTGCGCTTATCCGGCGTTGAGAACGAGCCTCTGGGCATCGTAAAACTGGGTGAAGCCTTCCGCTTGGCGGAAGAGGCCAATGTTGATTTGGTGGAAATAGCGCCGACGGCGCAGCCGCCAGTTTGCCGTTTGATGGATTACGGCAAGTTCAAATACCAGGAGCAGAAAAAAGCTCACGAAGCCAAGCTTAAGCAAAAAGTCATTCTGGTCAAGGAAGTCAAATTCCGTCCGGGTACAGATGATGGTGATTACAATATCAAATTGCGTAATCTGACCAAGTTCCTGGATGATGGCGACAAGACCAAGATCACACTGCGTTTCCGTGGTCGTGAAATGGCGCATCAGGAAATCGGCATGCGTATGTTGGAGCGTTTGAAGGCTGATCTGGAACCGTATGGCCAGGTCGAGCAGTTTCCAAAGATGGAAGGTCGTCAGATGATCATGATTCTGGCACCTAAGAAAAAGAAATAATGAGAAGTTACAGAAAGTAAGTTTTGCTTATTTTCTGTGTGTTTCTTGAGCAGGTTTGTGAGGCACGCATTGCGCGCATTACGAAAGACTCATCCTCAGGGTGAGTCACAATAAGTGAGAAGTAGGCATCCAAGAGTAGCGATTGTTGCTGCCACCTACCATCATATAAAAGTGGAGCTGTCTTAAAAGACAGATAGTACTATGCCAAAAATGAAGACGAAAAGCAGCGCCAAGAAGCGCTTCCGCGTCCGTCCAGGTGGTACCGTTAAACGCGGTCAAGCTTTCAAACGTCACATTCTGACCAAGAAAACTACCAAGAACAAACGTCAATTGCGCGGTTCCGTCGGTGTTCATGACACCAACATGGTATCCGTCATGCGCATGATGCCAACAGCTTAACCTCATACTCATTATTTAAGGAGTTATTATGCCTAGAGTAAAACGTGGGGTTACAGCTCGTGCCCGTCATAAGAAAGTTCTCAACCTTGCTAAAGGTTACCGTGGTCGTCGTAGTAAGGTATTCCGTATTGCCAAGCAAGCAGTTATGCGCGCTGGTCAATATGCATACCGTGATCGCCGCAACAAGAAACGTGTATTCCGCGCTTTGTGGATCACACGTATCAATGCAGCGGCTCGCCAGCATGGCCTGACTTACAGCGTGTTTATGAACGGCCTGAAAAAAGCCGCAATTGAACTCGACCGTAAAGTACTGGCTGATATGGCTGTGACTGACAAACCAGCATTCGCTGCGATTGTTAATCAAGTCAAAGCTAACCTGGCTGCCTAATCACATTAGTGATCGCAATCAGTGAGTCGTAGTGACTGGCACAAGCCAGTTGCAAATATCAAGCGGGGCAGAGGTTGAATCCTATGCCCCGTTTTGTTTTCAGATCATTATTTCAGCTTCACAGTAAGCGGGAACAAGGCATGAACCCTTTAGATCAAATCGTCAGCCAGGCACGTGCTGATTTTCTGGCAGCAAATGATGCTGCAGCATTAGAGAACGCGAAAGCGCTTTACCTTGGTAAGAGTGGTCAGATTACAGAACAGATGAAAAGTCTGGGTAAATTGCCACCAGAGGAAAAAAAAGTACAGGGCGCAGTGATCAATGCCGCCAAAGTACAGATAGAAGAAGCCCTGACTGAAAGACGCGATGCCCTGGCGAATGCGCAAATGCAGGCACGCCTGAATGCAGAAGCGATCGATGTCAGCTTGCCGGGCCGTGGCCGTGGCGTTGGTGGTATCCACCCTGTCATGCGTACCTGGCAGCGCGTTGAAGAAATCTTCCGTTCCATCGGTTTTGACGTTGCAGATGGCCCCGAAATCGAAACGGACTGGACCAATTTTACCGCGCTCAATAGTCCTGAAAACCATCCTGCGCGTTCCATGCAGGACACCTTTTATGTCGATGGCAAAGATAGCCAGGGCAAACAATTATTGCTGCGTACCCATACCAGCCCCATGCAGGTGCGTTATGCGCGTATGAACAAACCGCCGATCAAGGTTATTGCACCTGGTCGTACTTATCGCGTCGATAGCGATGCCACGCACTCCCCGATGTTCCATCAGGTTGAGGGCTTGTGGATTGCTGAAGACATCAGCTTTGCTGACCTCAAAGGCGTGTACCTGAATTTCGTCAAAGCCTTCTTTGAGACTGACGATTTGCAAGTGCGCTTCCGCCCATCGTATTTCCCGTTCACTGAACCATCTGCCGAGATCGATATCGCCTTTGGCAGTGGCCCTTTGAAAGGCCGCTGGCTGGAAGTGTCTGGCTCTGGTCAGGTACATCCTAGCGTGGTACGTAACATGGGTCTGGACCCGGAAAAATACATAGGCTTTGCCTTTGGTTCCGGTCTTGAGCGCCTGACCATGCTGCGCTATGGCGTCAATGATCTGCGCCTGTTCTACGAAGGCGATTTGCGCTTCCTGAAGCAATTCAACTAAAAGAATTACACAGCGCATCCCTGAATTTTTGAGTGGCGCATCGCGCCCTGCATCCAACATTAGACGGCTGAATTATGCAATTTTCTGAAAACTGGCTACGTACCATGGTCGATCCGAAGATGACTTCGGATGAGTTGTCCCATCTGCTCACCATGTCGGGATTGGAAGTCGAAGAGGTGGAGCCGGTTGCTCCTCCATTTAATAATGTCGTCGTCGCGGAAATCCGCGAAATTGCCAAGCATCCTGATGCTGACAAACTCAATGTCTGCCAGGTCGATGTAGGTACTGGCAGTCTCTTGAACATCGTCTGCGGCGCACCGAATGTACGCGTAGGCATGAAAGTGCCTTGCGCCATGGTGGGCGCCATCCTGCCACCTGGCGCAGATGGCAAACCATTTGAAATCAAGATAGGCAAACTGCGCGGCGTAGAGTCTTACGGCATGCTGTGCTCTGCCCGTGAATTGAAATTGTCGGAAGACCACGGTGGCTTGATGGACTTGCCATCCGATGCGCCAGTCGGTCAGAACTTCCGCGATTACTATCAACTCAATGACCTGAAATTCACCATCAAGCTGACACCGAACAAGGCAGATTGCCTGTCGCTGCTCGGCGTGGCGCGTGAAGTATCTGCTCTGACTGGCACGGCTATGCAATTACCGGACGCCGTAGTGCTGCCAGTGACTTTGCAAGAAGTTTTGCCTGTTAAAGTCAGCGCACCTGATCTATGCGGCCGTTTTGCCGGTCGTGTTATCCGTGGCGTCAATGCCCGTGCCGCGACACCAGAATGGATGAAGCAACGACTGGAACGCAGTGGTCAGCGTCCTATCTCTGCACTGGTGGATATTTCCAACTACGTGATGCTGGAACTGGGGCGTCCTTCCCACGTGTTCGATCTGGACAAGATCCACGGTGGCCTGGAAGTGCGCTGGGGTAAAGCTGGTGAATCGCTGAAGCTCTTGAATGGCAATACGGTTGAGGTGGATGACTGGGTTGGTGTTATTTCTGATGATAAAGAGATTGAATCTCTGGCCGGTATCATGGGTGGTGACTCGACATCCGTGACATTGGACACGCAAAACATTTATCTGGAAGCCGCTTTCTGGTGGCCGCAGGCGATACAGGGTCGTGCCCGTCGTTTTAATTTCTCCACTGATGCAGCGCACCGCTTTGAGCGCGGCGTCGATTTTGCCTCTATCGTTGAACACATAGAGCGCATCAGCGCCCTGATCGTTGAGATTTGTGGTGGTAGTGAACAAGTCAAGCTGGGCCCGGTGGATGACCAGATCGTCAATCTGCCACAACGTTTGCCAGTCAAGCTGCGTACTGCACGCGCTGTGAAAGTCATTGGTGTGGCGTTGGATGATGCCAGGATTGCTGATATTTTCACTCGCCTTGGTTTGCAATTCACCCAGCAGCCAGGTGAGTTCCTGGTGACGCCGCCATCTTATCGCTTCGATATAGAAATCGAAGAAGACCTGATCGAAGAAGTGGCGCGTGTATATGGCTTTGAAAATATTCCTGCCTTGCCGCCAGTAGCTGCCAATGCCATGCTGATCGCACCAGAAAACCAGCGTTCGCTGTTTGCCGTGCGTCGCCTCGTGGCTGACCAGGATTATCAGGAAGTGGTGAATTACAGCTTCGTTGAAGAAGCATGGGAAAAAGATTTTGCTGGCAATGATGCGCCAGTTAAATTACTCAATCCTATCGCCAGCCAGATGAGTGTCATGCGTACCAGCATGATAGGCAGCCTGGTAGCGAATACCCGTTATAACCTGAACCGTAAACTGAATCGCGTCCGTATTTTTGAAATCGGCGCAGTGTATTTGCAAGATGCTGGCGTGCAGGATGGTCCGCTGGAAGTGGCTGGCTATCACCAGCCTAAACGCCTGGCTGCATTGGCCTATGGCCCGGTAGCAGAAGAGCAGTGGGGACAGGATACCCGCAATGTCGATTTCTTTGATATCAAGGCTGATCTGGAGGCCTTGTTTGCACCTGGCGCTTTGCGCTTCGTCAAGAATGAGCATGTCGCCCTGCATCCAGGCCGCAGTGCAAGCATAGAATTTGATGGCAAAGTCATTGGCTTTATCGGTGAGTTGCACCCACGCCTCCAGCAAAAATATGACCTGCCTTTGGCACCAGTGGTATTTGAAGTTGACGTGACAGCCTTGCAACAAGTGCAAGTGCCCTCATATCAGGAAATATCGAAGTTTCAGGCAGTCACCCGCGATCTGGCGCTAGTTGTCAAACAGACAGTTGTAGTGCAAGATCTGCTGGATGTTTTCAGGCAGGAAGCGCAGCAGAACGAAGCATGTAAAATCGTGCAAGGCTTTGTTTTGTTTGATGAATATCGTGGAAAAGGTCTGGAAGCAGATGAGAAAAGTCTTGCTTTCCGCTTTAGCTTGCAAGATACTCAAAGTACGCTGCAGGACGATAAAGTGGAGGCTGCAATGCAAGCCCTGGTGCAAGCTGCGAGTCAGCAATTTGCTGCCAAACTGCGTTGATCTTGTCTGTAATTGTTAGTATTAATTGAGAAGAGTTTCGAAATGAATGATGTAATTTCCGCCGAGTTCCAATCGGTGCTGGATGCTGATTTGAATCGCGCAATGCAGGAAGCCAGGGCGCGGTCACAGGCGGAAAAGGAATTGCCTACCTTGACCAAGGCAGAATTGGCAGAACTCCTGTTTGAACATGTAGGTTTGAACAAGCGCGAAGCCAAGGATATGGTCGAAACTTTTTTTGATGAAATCCGTGATGCACTGGAAAGAGGCGAAGCCGTCAAGTTGTCTGGCTTTGGCAATTTCCAGTTGCGTGACAAGCCTCAACGTCCTGGTCGCAACCCTAAAACCGGTGAAGAAATCCCTATTACTGCACGTCGTGTCGTCACTTTCCATGCCAGCCAGAAACTCAAAGGCATGGTCGATGATGTCGGTAATCAACCTCTTGCCCATGCTGCCTGATATTTTCCATGACTGAAATCAAGATTGAGTCTTTTGTACTGCCGCCTATCCCGGCCAAGCGGTATTTTACGATAGGCGAAGTTGGTGAATTGTGTGGCGTCAAACCGCATGTCCTGCGCTATTGGGAGCAGGAATTTACGCAACTGAAGCCAGTCAAGCGTCGCGGCAACCGTCGTTATTATCAGCATCATGAAGTGTTGCTGATACGCCGTATCCGCGAATTATTATATGAACAGGGCTTTACCATCAATGGCGCGAGAAACAAACTCAACGTCAATGGTGGTCATGCTGAGTCGGCATCCAATGAGCCTGTTGAAGAACCGGTGAATCTGCATCAGATCAGGGATGAATTGCAATCCATCCTGGTTTTGCTGAAGGTGTGAGAAGGTCGGCAGCAAAATAGACCTGTAAAACAAACCGTCATTCCAAAAAAAGCCACCTGTGCATTTGCCCGGTGGCTTTTTTCATATGCAGCAAATGCCACACAGAAAGTGGCATAGTCTTATGCTGCCAGTTTTTTCTTCTCAGGCACTTTCGTGCCTTGTACAGTCGGCGCCAGGCGATCCTCAGAGTTGCTGGCCAGATGCAGGCGCTGTACTTCTGTGGCAAGCAGTTCCTGGGTTTTAAATACGCTGACGGCAGCGCCCAGCGAGGCTGCCTGTTCTTCCAGCTTTGCAGTAGATTGACTCGCCATTTCAACCAGACGGGTATTATCTTGCGTGATTTGATCAATATCGCCTATCGCCTGGTTCACGTCAGAAATTCCTGTACTTTGTTCCTGGCTGGCCTTAGCGATCTGCTTGATGAGCTCGGTCACCACCTCCACATTGTTGGCAATATTGCGCATGGTTTGGCCTGCAGTGTTAATCATTTTACTGCCAGCTTCCACTGCCTGGCCTGAAGAAGCGATCAGGCCTTTAATCTCTTTTGCTGCATTCGCGCTGCGTTGTGCCAGGTTGCGTACTTCTGCAGCCACTACGGCAAAGCCGCGGCCTTCCTGCCCGGCCCTGGCTGCTTCTACCGCAGCATTCAGCGCCAGTATATTGGTCTGGAAAGCGATGCCGTCCATGACGCCGATGATTTCAGTAATTTTTTTGGAGCTTGCGCTGACTGTTTGCATGGAGAGTATGCTGCTCTCCATGACTTCCATTCCTTGTTGCACGCGCTCTGCGGAGCTATGCATGAGACTGTTCGCCTGTGCCAGGTTGCCAGCGTTTTCGGTAATGGTGGCGGTCAGCTCATCAATCGCCGTGGCGGTCTGTTGCAGGGATGTTGCCTGGCTTTCTGTGCGGCTGGCCAGGTCGGTGTTTTCATCGTGAATTTCCCTCGCAATGATATCCACCGTTTGTGCGCTGTGGCGGATATTGGCGACCAGGTTACTCAACTCCACATTCATCCTGCCTACAGAATTGATTAACTGCGCCAGTTCATCTTTGCCGTGGCTGCTGACGTGATTTTGTAAATTACCGGCGGCAGTTTCTGCGATTGCTTTTGTCAAGGTGTTGACGTCTATTGTTAAGGCCTGATAGATCGCCATCAGAAGATAACTGGCGATCAGCAAGAGCAAGATAATGCCTGCGGACATTTGCCAGGCATATTGATTAGCCTTTTCAATTTTTTGCGCCAGATTGCTTGCGATAAGGCCAGCTATCGCTGTTTTGGTCGCGGCCAGTTTGTTCAGATTATCTGTACCTGCCTGGAGGAATGCATCACCGCTGCTTTGATTGACGGATGCCAGTACTTCATCCTGTGAACGCTCCAGGAATTTTTTTGCGTCAGCAATGCTGGCCTGCATGGTGGCGTTTGTCGATGCATATTCTTTCCCATGCGCGCCCAGGTTTTGCATGCTCAGCGCAAGCTCGGATAAATTCAGCTTTATCAGCATGTGCAGAGAATTGAGCATCACATCTTCACCAGCCTCAAACAAGCCCGTATCTATGTAGGCCGCACCACGACCGGCAATGACGGACAACTTCTCTTCTATCTGCGGCAGGGTATTGTTATAGATGCTGACCAGTTGATGGGTTGTTAAATCACTGTCCAGTGCCAGCTTTGAACTATTGGCAATTTCTGCCATCTCAAGTTCCAGTGAATTTAACAGCTTGGTATATTCAATAAAACTTTCTGCTGACTTGAGTTGTGGCTCTTTTGCCAGTAGCGTAGCCCACAGATTTTTGGTCGGGCTGGCTTGATCAGTTTGTTTTAGCAGGGCGTTTATCTTGCCCTGGTTTTCAGTGATGCTGGCTGTGAGTTGTTTGTTACCCAGCAGTCGCATGTGTTGCAGGGCGCGCTGCTTTTGTATCAGCAGGCGCAGATCATTTTTTGCCGCGATGCTTTTAATGGCAATTTGCTTTGCCCGTGTTTGTAATACATCTTCGCGCAAGTTTTGAAACAGCAACGCCAGTACCACAAGCAGGGGAATGGCAAAGGCAAGGGCGACAAAACTGAGTTTGTGGGCAATTTTAAAATTGCGTAATAGCCGGATGGCAGGGGAGGTAAGCAGGGTCATTTTGAGGTACCAAATGAGTTTGTGAAGGCATTAGGGCGAAGCCTAAACGGGCAATGTGACTATGCAGTGACAGCAGGCAACATCCTTATGAAAAACAAGGATTTGTCTGTTCGTCATATGTAGAGTTTTTGAATTGCAATTTATAAAGGTCTAGTACTCTTGAATGGAATAGTTAAATCAAACGTTTGATTTATATGTTAGTATGCTTCGCATGAAAATACCCAGTCAGAAAAAAACCGCAGCGCAACAAGCTCAGCGGGCCCAGCCAAATAGCCAGGTTTCTACTCCTGATGGAAAGATTTTGCGTGTCGATGGCATGGAGGCGCGTACACGTCTGCTGGATGCAGCCCTGATCTTGTTTGCCGAAAAAGGCTATGCCAAAACCTCGATACGTGAAATTGCCAAGGCGGCCGACGTCAATATTTCTGCCATCAGTTATTATTTTTCTGATAAAGCCGGTTTGTACCATGCAGTGTTCAATGACCCGCGTACCAATCCAAATGTCGATCCTGCGATATTTGAAGCGGACGTTGCAGACATGCGTGCTGTTTTGCTGAAACTGATCTGCACTTTTACCGATTCGCTAAAGCAGGGCGAAATCATGGAAACCTGCATGAAGCTGCATTTCCGCGAAATGCTGGAACCCACAGGCCTGTGGGTGGAAGAAGTTGACACCGTCATCAAGCCTTCGCACCAGGGTTTTGTCAGGCTTTTGTGCCGCTATCTTGGCATCACCAAGGCAGATGATGATGTACACAGGCTGGCGATTTCAATTACCGGCCTGGCGATTTCACTGCTGATCAGCGGTGACGTGATACAGGCGACCAGACCAGCGTTGATCGCCAAACCCAAGGCAATTGATGCTTATGCTTCGCGCTTGGTCGATTACGCTATCGCCATGTGTGAAGATGAAAAGCGGCGCCGCTTGATAGCAAAAACTGACACTGATAAATTAACTTCTCCGACAGCGATATGACTATACGACGTTCCATTTTAATACCTGCCATTGCCGTAGCGCTGACAGCATGTTCGACCACCAGTCCGGTTACATCCAGTAATGGCAGCGTGCCTGCACAATGGCAAGCGGTATTGCCAGCTACCGAAAAAAATACTGATTTGCGCAACTGGTGGCAAGCCAGTGGTGATGCCAGTTTGCTGGAGCTGATCGAGTCGGCACAGAAGGTAAGCCCGACCATTGCACAGGCCTGGTCACGCATAGAAACAGCCAGGGCAGCAAGAGTTGCCAGTGGCGCTACACTGTTACCTTCGCTTGACGCAGTTGCCAATGCAACTCGGGCAAAAAACCAGCCAGGTATGCCAGTTGCCACCACGTCGCAAGCTGGCTTGCAGACAGCTTGGGAAATCGATGTGTTTGGCGCCAACCGCGCCACCAATCAGGCTGCCCAGGCAGAACTGGAAGGTACGCAGGCGCTTTGGCATGATGCGCGGATATCGGTAGCGGCTGAAGTAGCGCAACTGTATTTCTCTGTCATCAGTTGCCAGCAAACGGCAGACCTGTCCTGGCAAGACGCCAAGTCACGCGCAGAAACTGCCAGGCTGACTGAACTCAGTGCCCAGGCAGGCATGTCATCCAGTGCGACATCCGCACTGGCACGCGCCAGCGCTGCTGAAGGTAATAGCCGTGCCATACAACAGGCTGCATTATGTGATCTGGATATCAAAGCCCTGGTCGCGCTGACTGCCAAGCCAGAACCAGACCTCAGGCAATTACTGACAATTGCCCAGGCCAGTTTCAAAAACCTGCTGCCTTTGGCTGTGACCACCTTGCCTGCACAATTGCTGGCGCAAAGGCCAGACGTGTATGCGGCCGAGAAAGAAGTGGCAACCGCCAGTGCCCAGGTCGGCGCTGCAGAAGCGCGGCGTTATCCGCGTCTTACCCTGAGCGGGTCTATCGGCACCATGCGCTATGACGTTGCTGGCAGTACGACGAGGATGGATACCTGGTCTGTCGGTCCACTGGCTTTAACTCTGCCCATATTCAATGGCGGCCAGACCACGGCCAATATTGAAGCTGCCAAGGCACGCTACCTGAATGCCACCAGCAATTATCACGGCAAGGTGAGGCAGGCGGTGCGCGAAGTCGAAGAAGCGCTGGTTAACCTTAACAGCACAGATGCCCGTCGCCTTGATTCTGAAATTTCAGCCAAGGGATATGACCAGGCTTTACAGGCAACAGCGCAGCGTTACAACAAGGGTATGGCCAGCCTGCTGGAGCTCGAAGATACAAGGCGTAGCGCCTTCGCTTCACAGTCTGCCCTGATCGCCCTGCAACTGGAAAGAAATCGTGCCTGGATCGCGCTATACCGTGCACTGGGCGGCGGCTGGGACTTGAATGCGCAAGCAGCTACCCAGCCACAGACAAATTCCTGAATTTAAAAATTAAACAGAAAGCGTAACAGACATGATGAAACTCATATCACGCAAACCATTATCCCTGAGCTTGGCTGGCATGATTGCTGTTGGCGCAGGAGGCGTCTGGCTGTCAACTGCATCCAATGCTGCTGATGAACCGGCCAAGGCAGCCAGTGCCTCTGCACCTGCCGCCAAGGTCAAGCCGGCGTTGACAGTGACGACGACTAAGGCCAGCAGCGGCAATCTCGTCATTAAACTCGCCGCCAATGGCAGTGTCGCTGCCTGGCAGGAAGCCTTGATCGGTTCAGAAGCAACAGGCCTGCGCATACAGGAGTTGCATGCCAATATAGGTGATGTGGTGCAGCGCGGCCAGTTACTGGTCAGCTTTGCCAGCGAAACCGTCAAAGCTGATCTGGCACTGGCACAAGCCAGCCTGGCAGAAGCGCAGGCCAATCTTGCTGATGCCGCAGCCAATGCAGAGCGTACCCGCGCCTTGCAAACCAGCGGCGCACTCAGTGCCCAACAAGTAGGCCAATATCTGACGGCAGAACAAACCGCCAAAGCCAGGGTGGAATCTGCCAAGGCCAGCGTAGAAGCACAGCAATTGCGCATGCGCCATACCCGCGTGCTTGCACCGGACAGTGGCATCATCACGGCACGTGCAGCCACTTTAGGTTCGGTCGTTGGTAATGGGGCAGAATTGTTCCGCATGATACGTCAGGGTCGCCTGGAATGGCGCGCTGAGGTAACGGCCAGCGAAATGGCAAAAATAGTGCCGGGTACGGAAGCCATTGTTACCGCACCAGGTGGCACACAATGGAAGGGCAAGGTCAGAGTGGTGTCACCTACGGTAGATGCGCAAACCAGAATGGGGCTGGTGTATGTTGATCTGGTGCCAGACGCAAACAGTACAGCCAAACCACAGGCAGCCACGGCCTCTCTGGCATTCAAGCCTGGCATGTATGCCAAGGGTGAATTTGTGATGGGTAGCTCACAAGCCTTGACCATACCGCAACAGGCAGTGGTGGTGAGGGATGGCTTCAGCTATGCCTTCCGCCTTAATGCTGATGGTCGCGTGACGCAAATCAAATTGCAGACCGGGCGTAGGGTATCCAATGCACAAGGCGATCTGGTGGAAGTGGTTTCTGGGTTGAATGCAGACAGCACTATCGTTTCCAGCGGCGCAGGCTTCCTCAATGATGGCGATACGGTAAAAGTTGTGGCCGCAACCAAGCCAGCCAATGCTGCTGCAGCCAGCGCAGCCACAGTAGCTGCTGCAAAAAATTAAGGAGTTCATGTGAATTTCTCTTCCCTTTCCATTAAAAATCCCATACCGGCGATCATGCTGTTTATCTTGCTGACGCTGGCGGGGATATTGTCGTTTCGCTCTACCATAGTCCAGGATTTTCCAGATATTGAATTACCCATCGTCACCGTCAGTGCTCCTTTGTCTGGTGCCGCCCCGGCACAGCTGGAAACCGAAGTCGCCCGCAAGATAGAAGATGCAGTCGCTTCACTGCAAGGTGTAAAAAACGTTTACACCAAAGTGCTGGATGGTGATGTTGAAGTCACGGTCGAGTTCGTGTTGGAAAAAGTAATCTCGGATGCAGTCAATGAAGTGCGCGATGCAGTGGCAACAGTACGTGCTGATTTGCCCAGCGAAATGCGTGATCCTACTGTGACCAAGGCATCGACTGCTGGCCGTGTCATCATGACGTACACTGTAGAAGCCGCAGAAGATGGCAAAGACAGCAAAGTCGTCGCTGGCGAAAGCAGCAAGCCAGATGCACAAGAGCTAAGCTGGTTTGTCGATAACACCGTGGCGAAACGCTTGCGTGCCGTACCTGGTGTTGGTGCAGTCAGGCGCATGGGTGGTGTCAGCCGTGAAGTACGGGTTGAACTTGATACTGACAAAATGTCTGCATTGAATGTCGCTGCTGTTGATGTATCCCGTCGTTTGAAGCTGGTGCAACAAGAAGCGCCGGGTGGACGTGGTGACGTCAGTGGCGCCGAGCAATCTGTGCGTACCATTGCCACTGTCAAGACGGCGGCTGAGCTGGCTGTACTGGATATTCCCTTGGCAGATGGCAGACATATACGCCTTGATCAGGTGGCTCGTGTGCTTGATACTGTCAGCGAGCCACGTTCAGTGGCAACACTTGATGGCAAGCCCGTGGTCGGCTTTGAAGTGTTCCGTACCAAGGGTGCCAGTGAAGTTGATGTCGCCAGGGGCTCACATGCTGCGGTCGATGAATTGCAGGCTGAGCATCCGAACATGAAGTTTCATCAGGCCATAGACAATGCACAGCCTGTAGAAGAAAACTTTGATGGCTCGATGGACTTGCTGTACGAAGGCGCTTTCCTGGCCATCCTGGTAGTTTTCTGGTTCTTGCGTGACTGGCGTGCAACACTGGTGGCAGCGGCGGCTTTGCCTTTGTCAGTGATACCCACCTTCCTCGGTCTCAAGTATTTTGGTTATACCCTCAACACCGTGACCTTGTTGTCCCTCGCCCTCGTGGTGGGGGTGTTGGTCGATGACGCGATTGTGGAAATTGAGAATATCGCCCGCCATTTGCACATGGGTAAAACTCCTATGCAGGCTGCCATGGAAGCGGCAGATGAAATTGGTATGGCCGTTATCGCGACCACCTTTGCCCTGGTTGCCGTGTTCTTGCCAACTGCTTTCATGGGTGGTGTGCCGGGTCTGTTCTTCAAGCAGTTTGGCTGGACGGCGGTGATCGCGATTCTGGCTTCGCTGGTAGTGGCGCGTTTGCTGACGCCGATGATGGCAGCTTACATCATGAAGTCACCCAAGCCTGGCAAGTCTGGTGAACACGGCCAGGCTGACGGCTGGCTGATGACGCGCTACATGAAAACCATGCAATGGTGCCTGCGTAACCGCTTCATCACTATGGCGGCTGCTACGGTATTTTTTGTCTGCTCGATTGCCTTGGTAGGTTTGCTACCAACCGGTTTCGTTCCCTCTGCCGACCGCGCACAAACACAGGTCAATATCGAGCTGCCACCAGGCAGTACTCTGGCGGAAACCCGCGCAGTCGCTGAGCAAGCCCGGATCGCCATCATGAAGAACAAAGAGATTATCAATGTCTTCAGTTCTGTCGGTGGTGGTTCCAGCGGCGATGCTTTTGCTCCGGGAGCGGCAGCAGAAGCCCGGCGCGCAGTCTTGACCGTGACCGCAGTGCACAGAAATAAACGCAAAGATTCGATTGCCGATATTGACGCCAAAATCCGTACCGAGATAGCAGATATTTCTGGCGCCAGGTTTACCGTTGGCCCACCGGATAGCGGCGTTAAAATGCAGCTGGTCTTGCAAAGTGAAGACCCGCTGGCCTTGCTTGAAGCTGCACAAAAAGTGGAGAGGGAGTTGCGTACACTCAAAGGTGTGGGTAATGTCAGTTCCAGCGCTTCACTGGTGCGCCCTGAAATTATCGTGCGTCCCGATTCAGCGAGAGCTGCTGACCTCGGTGTGACTGCATCTGCCATAGGTGAAACTGTGCGTGTGGCGACAGCAGGTGACTATGATCAGGCTCTGCCAAAGCTGAATCTGTCCCAGCGCCAGGTGCCTATCCGCGTCAAGTTGCCAGACAGCTTCAGGGCAAACCTGGCCGAGATAGAGCGTCTGACCGTACCTGGTAAAAATGGTCCAGTCATGCTGGGTAGCGTTGCTACTGTCACCATGGAATCTGGCCCTGCGCAGATAGACCGTTTGAACCGCAAACGTAATGTGACGCTGGATGTGGAACTTGGCAGCCGTCAGTTGGGTGAGGTCAATGAAGAGGCACGCGCTTTGCCCAGCATGAAAAACCTGCCACCGTCAGTCAGTATTGCTGAGCTTGGCGATGCGCAGGAGATGCAGGCCCTGTTTGCCAGCTTCGGCATTGCCATGTTGATTGGTGTGCTGTGTATCTATGGTGTGCTGGTTCTGTTGTTTAAAGACTTCCTGCAACCGGTGACCATCCTGGCTGCCTTGCCTTTGAGTATAGGTGGTGCTTTCGTGGCATTGCTGGTGACTGGTCGTGCCTTGTCCATGCCATCAATGATAGGTCTGATCATGCTCATGGGTATCGTGACCAAGAACTCCATTCTGCTGGTCGATTATGCGGTTCTGGCAAGGGATGCAGGCATGAGCCGTTTTGATGCCTTGGTCGATGCCTGCCACAAGCGCAGTCGCCCCATCATCATGACTACCATTGCCATGGGTGCAGGCATGATGCCGCTGGCCCTGGGTTGGGGGGCTGACCCCAGCTTCCGTTCGCCGATGGCGATTGCGGTAATCGGTGGTTTAATTACCTCAACTCTGTTGAGTCTGTTGGTGGTACCCGCAGTGTTCACCTACATTGATGACTTTGAGCATTTACTGGGAAAAATCAGGCACAAATTATCTGGCAAGTCCGCTGCTACCATTGCAACAGAAGCAAGTTGAACTTGTAGTTTGAGGCCGTTTCATCGGAAACAATCAGATAAAACGAGTCAGGAAAAAAGCCCCGCAACCTCAGTGCGGGGCTTTTTTATTGATAAACCATGTGAATTGATCTGGTCATGGGTGGTCAGGAAAAGGTATTTAACAATTGCAAATGTAAATGATATTGATTCTCATTGTCAATAGTTGTATCATTCGTATTAATTTTTAATATACCCGCAGTAAACAAATCTTTCCAATAATTTCCTTAAAAAATCAGGGACTTACATGAAACACTCGCAAGCGCAGAAATCAAAAAGCCTACGTGACACAGATGATCAGGTATTTGGGTCCATGAAAAAAACTACTTTGGCCTTGGGTATTTCCAGCGCGATGCTGATGCCGATGGTTGCGATGGCACAAGACACAACGCCACCTGCTGCCAAGACACAAAAAGAAAAATTGCCAGAAGTAGAAATCCTGGGTAAGCGCGTAGAGTCCAATCCAAATGCAGAAGTTGGTTCCCCATACAAAGCCAGGACTTCTGCTGATTCCCGTCACACACGTCCGCTGGCAGAAACACCACAGACAATTTCTGTGCTGACCCGCGCTGCGCTGGATGATTCTGGCCTGACAGACTTGAAACAAGTGCTCGGTGCACAGCCTGGTATCACACTGGGTACTGGTGAAAACGGTAATGCCTTTGGTGACCGTTACATCATCCGCGGCCAGGAAGCGCGCAGCGACGTGTTCGTCGATGGCTTGCGTGACCCAGGCATGTCCACTCGCGAAAGTTTCGCTGTTGAACAGCTGGAAATTTCCAAAGGTCCAAATTCCAGTTTTGCTGGCCGTGGTACTGCTGGCGGTGCGATCAATGCGATCACCAAACAAGCAACACTGGACCATGACTTTGAACGTGTTTCCATAGGCATAGGCAGCGATTCACAAAAACGTATTTCTGCTGACATCAACAAAGGTTTTGGCGAACATTTCGCATTGCGCACCAACTTGTTGTATGGCGATGAAGATGTACCTAATCGTTCACCAGCCAACCGTTCACGCAAAGGTATTGCATTGTCTGGCTTGTATGAAGTCAGCAAAGACCTGTCTGTGACACTGGACTACTATGGCCTGCGCACCAAAGACACATCACCAGATCTGGGTTACTACCTGGTTGGTACCGTACCAAGCCGCTTCCCTGCGACCAATGTTCCGGTTTATGGCCAGACGAATGACTTCCTGAAATCTGATGTCGATACTGTCACAGCACGCGTTAACTGGACCATTGCTCCAGACATGAAAATCACCAGCCTGACACGTTATGGCAAATCCAGTAACGGCTATGTCACGACAGGTGCATCTTCTGCAACCCGTTACAACGGCACGACAGGTGTGGCATACACAACGGGCGTTCTTGATGGCGGCCACACTGGCTGGCAAGATATCGATTACTTTGCTCACCAGACCAACCTGCGCTGGGACAAGCAAATCGGCGGCATGAAGCATGAATTCATCTTCGGTGCTGAATATGCTGACCACAAAGTCGTGTCCGGTACTTATGGCATCACCAACACAGGTGCGTTCAACTGCAAAACCACAACAGGCATAGGCGCGAATAATGGCTTCTGCTTCACTGACAGCAACGGCACACCTGTTGCCAACCTGAGCAACCTGGCCGGCCGCAATTCTACCCGACTGAGCTGGAACCAGGATTGGCACATCAAGGCGCTGGCCCTGACTTTGATGGATACAGTTGATCTGACTGATAAATTCACTGCATTCGGCGGTGTACGTGCAGACTCGTTTGACCTGAGCCTGACACGTCGTAACAACACCACTGGCGTGATCACTGGTGACTATGGCTACAAAGACACTTTGCTGAACGGTCATTTTGGCCTGAGCTACAAGATCACACCTAAACTGATCGCTTATGGTTCTGTCGCCAGCGCACAAGACATCAATGGCGGTGAAGCTGATGCCGGTACCAGCAGTGGTTACGGCGGCGCAGTGCTGTACCAAAACCAGATCGCCGGTGCCAAGCCAGAAACCTCAGTCAACTACGAACTGGGCCTGAAATGGAACTTGATGGATGACAAATTGCTGGCAACAGCAGCCTTGTTCCAAACTACGAAAAAAGACGTGATGGAAGGTGCCAACTACGATACAGTCGGTACCTTCAATACAGGTAAAAACCGTGTACAGGGTGTGGAATTTGGCCTGAGTGGCAACCTGACTGAAGATTTGTCTGTACAGTTTGGTGCGGCATTCATGGACTCCAAAGTGCTGGCATCGACCACAGTAGCCAATATCGGCAATCCTTTGAGTAACTTTGCCAAGAAGACTTTCTCGGCACAAGCCAAGTACCAGTTGACGAATGCATTCTCGTTTGGCGGCGTTGCCCGTCACGAGAGTGACCGTTGCGGTGGTCAGCCAGATACGGCAGCTGGCTATACAACAACCGGCCTGTGCTCACAACCAGTACCTGGCTTTACCGTGTATGACGTGTTCGCTGCTTATCGCTTCTCCCGCCGTTTTGACGTTCGTGTCAACGTCCTGAATGCGACTAACAAAGACTACTACACAGCGGTATATCGTTCTGGCGCATTCCTGTACAAAGGTGACGCACGCGCTGTTCGCTTCACTCTGAACTACGAAATGTAAACATTTGATGGAGAGCAAGGGCCCATGTCATCTACAGCAGTGGGTTCTTGCGATTCAGCTAGAATACGGGTTCTTTATTCATAATTTTAAGTAATGAAAAACCCTGCTACTCCTGCTAATCTTGTTATCCCGCCAGACATACGCTGTGCCCAGGACTATGAGTTTGCAGCACAGCGTAGCATGGCCGCACCCAGCTACGCCTATGTAGCAGGTGGCAGCGGGCGCGACCTGACTGTTGCTGCCAACCTGGCAGCTTTTTCGCAATGGTCAGTCTATCCCCGCGTTTTGCGCGATGTCACCGCCGGGCATACGCGGCTTAGCCTCGGTAATCAAAGTTTCCTTCATCCCATTTTGCTGGCACCCGTTGCTTTTCAAAAGCTGGCACATCCGGCTGGTGAAATCGACACCGCCCGCGCTGCCAGTGCGACTGACACTTGCATGGTATGTAGCACCTTGTCCTCCAGCTTGCTGGAAGATGTTGCGCAGGCTGCTGGCCCGCATAAATGGTTTCAGTTGTATTTTCAAACCAGTCGCGACGCAACGCGCAACTTGCTGGCAAGGGCAGAGGCGGCGGGCTACAGCGCAATTGTCGTGACGCTGGACGCATCGATACAGGTGGCAAGTGCACGCGCCATGGCGGCAGGATTCCGCATGCCAGCCGACTGCGTTGCGCTTAACCTGCAATCGACAGATGCAGATTTGCCAGTGCAACTTGCCGCTGATGACAGCCGTATCTTCCAGGGGGCGATGCATGCTGCACCAGGCTGGCCAGATATGGAATGGTTGTTGGCTCAAACATCCTTGCCTGTATGGGTGAAGGGCATCTTGCATCCCGATGATGCACTGGCCCTGAAGGCGGCAGGTGTGGCGGGTGTTGTTGTTTCCAATCATGGTGGCCGCAGTCTTGATGGTGCGCCTGCCAGTCTCGTCGTATTGCCTGCAATACGCGCTGCTGTCGGCGAAGATTTCCCCTTGTTGCTGGATGGTGGCATACGTTCAGGCGCCGATATCTTCAAGGCCCTGGCTTTGGGTGCCAATGCGGTATTGGTTGGACGCTTGCAAATGTATGCACTCAGTGTTGCCGGTGCGCTGGGTGTGGCACACATGATCAAGCTGTTGCGGGAAGAGATGGAGATATGCATGGCCCAGGCCGGATGCGCCACTCTGGCTGATATAGACAAGGCCACTTTGCTGCGTAACGAATGTAGCGAACGTAACGAGTGAATAGATGAAAGACGGGATGGATTTATGCTGAATGTGATTGAAGGGGTATTGAGCAAGGATGAAGTGCGACAGTTCCGTAGCTACCTGGATCAGGCTGACTGGCAGAACGGTGCCCGTACCGCTGGTACGCTTGCCTTGCAGGTCAAAAACAATCTGCAGATAGATGATGAATCAGATCTGGCAATTCAGCTTGGTAATCATATCCTGCGCAAACTTGGCGAGCATCCCGTGTTTATTTCTGCCGCCTTGCCACAAAAAATCTATCCACCAAAATTCAATCGCTATCAGGATGGTGGTGGCTATGGACTGCATGTCGATAGTGCCGTCATGATGATGCCCGGCACCCGCCAAAACCTGCGCAGCGATATATCTGCAACCCTGTTCCTGGCCGAGCCTGATGAATATGAAGGAGGGGAGCTCGAAATTGAAACCGACTTTGGCGCGCAGACCGTCAAGCTTGAGGCTGGCGACATGGTGCTCTATCCTTCTTCCAGTCTGCACAGGGTTACGCCAGTGACTGAGGGCGCAAGAGTGGCGTCCTTTTTCTGGATAGAAAGCATGGTCAGTGATGAGGCCGAGCGCAGCATGCTGTACGATCTGGATCAGTCCATACAAAAATTGACGCCCCTGGTAGATGCGCAAAATTCTGCGCTACTGAGGCTGACGGGCGTTTATCATAACTTGTTGCGCCGCTGGGCAATTACTTAATTTACTTTACACTGTCAGGAGTTATCCATGAGATTAAATAAACAAGCTATTTTTGCTGCAATTGTCCCTGTAATATTTGCCATGTCTTCCATCAGCGCCTGGGCGCACGGTGACGTCAAATGCACCACTGAGCCAAAAGAGAAATGGCGTCCACATACAGAATTGGAAGCAAAGCTGACCAAGGAAGGTTGGCAAATCCGCCGCATGGAAAAAACCACCAGCTGCTACGAAGTGTATGCCAAAGACCCTAAAGGCAAGCGTGTAGAAGCCTTTTTCAATCCGGTCACATTTGAACGCGTTGAAGAATAATCCGTCTGTACGGGATATGCCCGTATGGGACTTGCCTGTGCGCCTGATACACTGGGCGCAGCTTATTGCCATCATCGCCGCATGGATCACCAGCGCCATGACCAATTCTGTCCATGAATACGTGGGCTACGGTGCTGGCGTGCTGGTGCTCATACGCCTGTTCTGGGGCGGCATCGGCAACCGTTATGCACGTTTCAGCCAATTCCTTAAGCCGGTTCCGGCAACGCTGCAGTATCTGCGTCTGGTCATTCATTCCAAGGCCCCGCGTTACATAGGCCACAATCCCCTGGGGGGCTGGATGATGCTCGCACTTTTATTCTGCGTGGGTTTGCTGGTTTTGACCGGCTGGGCCATGGGTACGGACTTGCTCTGGGGTTATGCATGGCCAGTACGCGTACATGTCGCTATCGCCTGGACCATGGTCGGCCTGATTGCCCTGCATGTGCTGGGTGCCATCTATACGGGCTGGCTACACCGCGAAAACCTTGTCAAGGCCATGCTGACGGGTAAAAAAGCAGCACCAGAACCTGGCGATGTCGATTGAATGCCGTTTGATAATCGTTTGATAATCGATTATCAAAATCGTCGATAAGAATTTTTCAAAACTTCGTGGGAGTTTGCTGCGAAAGGAAGGGGGAAATACTTGTACGATTTTCTTTGCCCGGGATAGTACGTCAACCGGTATTTGTTTATCTGAGTTCTTGAGTTGTTGCGAGCTGCTATTTACGCCGCGTACATAAAAGCCTGGCCTTTAAAACTCTGAACTCTGTGCTACGTGTCCGTCATACCTTATAAGGGCAGGGCGGAAAAAAAAGAGTTACTGGCCTTGGCAAGTAACTCTTTTCTAAATTTGGCTCCCCGACCTGGACTCGAACCAGGGACCTGCGGATTAACAGTCCGTCGCTCTACCAACTGAGCTATCAGGGAATAGAAGATATGATGATCTTCATTAAACTTGTAAAACTATTCTTCGGCAGTGATTATGGTCAAGTTCACTGCTCACTTCAATCTCTTGCTGCAAAACCCTGTCAGGATTTTACTTTTGATACTTTACCGGACAGTTCCGGTGGAAAAAAAAGAGTTACAAGCTTGAGCAAGTAACTCTGTCTTTATAAACTTGGCTCCCCGACCTGGACTCGAACCAGGGACCTGCGGATTAACAGTCCGTCGCTCTACCAACTGAGCTATCAGGGAATAGAAGATATGATGATCTTCGTTAAACTTTATAAACTAATACTTATTGCTTCGTTCGCAGTGATTTTTTGATAAGTTCACTACTTACTTCGAATTCTGTGGCTCCCCGACCTGGACTCGAACCAGGGACCTGCGGATTAACAGTCCGTCGCTCTACCAACTGAGCTATCAGGGAACAGAGACAAAAATTATATTCTCTCGACCCCTGTTTGTCAATACGCAAGTCAAATCGAATTACAAAACCGCAGTAATTGCCGCAATAACGTTGTTAATATTCTTGTTATTGAGGGCAGCGACACAGATCCGGCCCGTATCAACCGCATAGATGGAATTGTTCTCACGTAATTTGCCAACCTGTTCTTTTGTCAGGCCAGAATACGAGAACATGCCGCGCTGCTGGACCACAAAATCAAAATCATGGCCTGGAGCCTGTTCCTTGAGCTTGCTAACAAAGGCATTACGCATTTCGCGTATACGTACGCGCATACCTGCCAGTTCCTCTTCCCATAATTGACGTAGTTCTGGTGTTGCCAGCACAGTTGCTACTACCTGGCCGCCATGGGTAGGTGGATTGGAGTAATTGGTACGGATCACGCGTTTCAGTTGCGACATGATGCGCGCTGCTTCTTCTGCACTGGAAGCGGCAATGCTCAGTGCACCGACACGTTCGCCATACAAAGAGAAGGATTTGGAGAAAGAATTGGAAACAAACAGGGCGCCGCCAGCTTCGGCAAAGCGACGTACTACCTTGCCATCCGCCTCGATACCATCACCAAAACCCTGGTAAGCCATGTCGAGGAAAGGGATGAGGTTGCGCTGGGTAACAACGGCAATGACGTCTGTCCATTGATCATCAGTCAGGTCAGCACCGGTTGGATTATGGCAGCAAGCGTGCAGCAATACGATGGAGCCTTCAGGCATGGATTTCAATGCATCCAGCATGCCAGCAAAATTGACGCCGCGTGTCGCCGCATCATAGTAAGGATAAGAGTTGACTTTAAAACCAGCAGACTCAAACAGGGCGCGGTGGTTTTCCCAGCTTGGGTCGCTGATCCATACTTCAGAACTTGGTGTAAAGCGTTGCAGAAAGTCTGCACCCAGTTTCAGCGCGCCAGTACCGCCGATAGCCTGGGCAGTAATTGCACGTTTTTCCTTGACGACATCGCTGTCAGCACCGAACACCAGCTCCTGTACCGCTTTATCATAGGCAGCCAGGCCTTCGATGGGCAGGTAAGTGCGTGGAGCGAATTTTTCCATCAAAATAGCTTCAGCTTTTTTGACGCATTCCAGCAATGGCACCTTGCCATTGTCATCATAATAAACGCCGACACCCAGATTGACCTTGGCAGGGTTCTGGTCAGCATTAAAGGCTTCAGTGATACCCAGGATAGGGTCGCGGGGGGCCATTTCTATGGCGGAAAACAGGGGTGAAGATGTGGAAGCAGTCATCGTGATAATATGGAAATATTTGTCGTTGCCGACAGTAATGGTTGGAATGAGGCAGATTGCATAGTACAGCCACCTATTTTAGCAAAGGTAATCGCATCATGGCCGTAGCACCAGTTAATTCAACAGCTTTGTCAGAACAGCTGGACGAATCAAAATTTATCAGTTTCCCTGATTCACCTTATCAGTTGTATCAAATGTTCCAGCCAGCGGGTGATCAGCCAGCGGCAATTGCACAATTGGTCGAGGGTATCAGTGACGGTTTGTTTTTTCAGACACTGCTGGGAGTGACGGGGTCGGGTAAGACTTACACGATGGCAAACGTGATCGCCAGGACAGGTCGGCCGGCTATCATTTTTGCACCTAATAAAACCCTGGCAGCACAGTTGTACAGTGAGTTCAGGGAATTCTTTCCACGCAATGCGGTAGAGTATTTTGTCAGTTATTACGATTACTATCAACCAGAAGCGTATGTGCCACAGCGCGACTTGTTCATTGAGAAAGATTCTGCCATCAATGAACATATAGAACAGATGCGTCTGTCCTGTACCAAATCGCTGATGGAAAGACGGGATGTCATCATTGTGGCAACAGTCTCTGCCATCTATGGTATCGGTAACCCGAATGAATACCATAAGATGATCCTGACCCTGCGTGCCAGGGACAAGGTCAGCCAGCGCGATGTCATCGCCCGCCTGATACAGATGCAGTACAAGCGCAATGAAGTTGATTTTGGACGCGGTACTTTCCGTGTGAGGGGTGACACTATTGATATCTTCCCGGCAGAACATGCCGAGATGGCTGTACGTGTTGAAATGTTTGATGATGAAATCGAAAACCTGCAATTGTTTGATCCGCTGACCGGGCGCATCAAGCAAAAGATACCGCGCTTTACTGTCTATCCAAGTTCTCACTATGTGACACCGCGCGAAACAGTCTTGCGTGCCATCGAGACCATTAAGGAAGAATTGCGTGAGCGCCTCGATTTCTATCGCCGTGAAAACAAACTCATCGAAGAGCAGCGTATAGAACAGCGCACGCGCTTTGATCTGGAAATGATGGCCGAGATTGGCTTTACTAAAGGTATTGAAAATTACTCGCGTCACCTGAGTGGTGCTCAGGCTGGTGAGCCGCCACCAACTCTGGTCGATTATCTGCCGCCAGATGCCCTGATGTTCCTGGATGAATCACATGTGCTGACAGGCCAGTTGAATGGCATGTACAACGGCGACAGGGCGCGCAAAACCAATCTGGTGGATTACGGCTTCCGCCTGCCATCAGCACTGGATAATCGTCCACTGAAGTTTGCAGAATTCGAAAGCAAGCTGCGCCAGACGGTATTTGTCTCAGCCACACCAGGTGATTATGAAGACCAGCATTCTGACCAGACAGTAGAGCAACTGGTCAGGCCTACCGGTCTGGTCGATCCAGAAATCGAAGTGCGCCCAGCGCTGACGCAGGTCGATGATTTGATGAACCAGATTATCGAGCGTGTAAAAAAACACGAGCGCGTACTGGTTACGACACTGACAAAGCGCATGTCAGAACAGTTGACTGAATTTCTCAATGAAAATGGCATCAAGGTGCGCTACCTGCACAGTGATATCGACACGGTAGAGCGGGTGGAAATTATCCGCGATCTGCGCCTCGGCACCTTTGATGTGCTGGTCGGTATCAACTTGCTGCGCGAAGGTCTGGATATACCTGAAGTGTCACTAGTGGCTATCCTCGATGCAGATAAAGAAGGTTTCCTGCGTTCTGAACGCAGTCTTATTCAAACTATAGGCCGTGCTGCGCGTAACCTGCATGGTAAAGCTATCTTGTATGCTGACAAAGTGACAGACTCCATGCGCCGCGCCATGGGTGAAACCGAGCGCCGCCGTAATAAACAGTTAGCCTTCAATCTGGCCAATAATATTACGCCGGTGGGCATACGCAAGCAGATCAAGGACATCATCGACGGCGTCTATAATCCGCAAGAAGCGAAGGAAGAATTGGCAGTAGCGCAAGAGCAGGCGCGTTATGAAGTCATGAGCGAGAAACAGATCAGCCGCGAAATCAAGCGCCTGGAAAAACTTATGCTGGATCATGCGAAGAATCTGGAGTTTGAGAAAGCCGCTCAGGTCAGGGATCAGTTAGCGCATGTCAAGGAGCAGTTGTTTGGGGCGGGTGGGCATGATTCTGTGCTTTGATGCTGCTTGCCTATGCTGGAACAGCGCGTAGGTTGGGCTACGATTTATCAGCCCAACACTCGGTGGTTAAATTAGGTATGCGTTTGTTGAGACCCAGTGCCGGGATGGCGAAACGTATAGGTAGCTGTAGCCAATTTAAATAGTTGCATCAAATAGAGGCGCAGGTATGAGTGTTAGTTCTTCAGAGTTGATGTGGTGGATCTTGTTTCCTGTAATTACTTCACTCGTTTTGTTCATTCTAATGATTGTAGAGGGAAGAGGTGGCAAAGCTTTTTTCTCGTTATTGATTATTTCATTTTTATTTTATGTGGTCAGTGCTAGTTTTCAAGATGGTAGGGGTGTTTTTCTGTGTTTGATGTTTGGGCCATGGTTAGTTTGTATTACTATGTTTCTCACCTATTTATTTAAAACAAAGAAAAAGCCAGATATTGTTTTAGAAGGCGAGAGTCATCCAAATTATTACTACGCCAGACGTGTTTTGGATCCATGCTTGTTCTATGGTAAAAATGGCAGGCGACTTACATATGAAGATTCTTTGGATCACCTGTCTTTGTTTGATATAAATGATTGCAATGAATTCTTAAGTTCAATTGGTTATCCGCTTGCAAAAAAAGGTGAGTCACTTGACCAATCCAGGCAACGCTGCATTGATGCTTATAAAAAAGAGTACATAAAATACTCGTAAACTGATTTTTGATACTATTTACGTATGCTGAAACAGCGTGAATTCCGGCCTGTACTGCCTTGGAGAAAGCCAGTCGTGCGCATCGGCAGGATAGAATTAAAACACCAATTGACCAGAGTATTGATACTTGAGTGCAGGAACGCAATGAAGAAACTCTTTCCCCATTGGGGATGGGAAAAGCCAGTATCAATGCACCAGTTGCGCTGGAGGCGATTGCGTCTCGCGAGACAGTATGTTTTGCTGTATGAACCTGTAAGCGCGCTGGTTTTTAAAAAAGATCTTCCACGTGGAAATGAGTGGCCAGGGACGGGCAAATTACTGTCATTGCCTGCTTTTTTGTGAAACGTGAATGCGTGGGCTTATATTGCAGGTTGGGCCGGGCCTCGCTAGGTTATGCTTCACCAGTCCAACACTGGGCCTCAACAAACGCATAACTTATTTAACCGCCGAGTGTTGGGCTGATAAAACGTAGCCCAACCTACGAGGTTAATCCACCCTACGATTCTGGTAATAAGCTTGATGGCTTTGAGTTGTATTATTTCCCACTAACACAAACCTGATTCCGTCCACCTTGCTTGGCCTGATACAACATGGCATCCGCCTGCAAGAACATGGCATTCTCGGTATTCCAGGTTGGGAAGTCGGCGATGCCTCCGCTGAAGCTGAAGTTTTTATTTTCACCAGGTTTGACTTCGAAGACGATTTTGCCAAAGGCTTCGCGCATGGCGTCGAGTTTTTGTTTTCCTTGTGCTGGTGTGCAATCCCAGAAAACCACGACAAATTCTTCGCCACCAAAACGGCTCAGCAAATCCTGCTCGCCCAGTTGTGCGGACAAGACCAAAGACAAACGCTTGATGACGATGTCGCCAAAGTAATGGCCCCAGGTGTCATTGATGTTCTTGAACTTGTCGATGTCGATGATGCCGTAGGCCAGCGGTTTGTCTTCGCGGCTGGCGCGGCGTATCCATTCCTGGGCCTTTTTTTGCAACCCGACCTTATTCAACAAGCCAGTGGCGCGGTCGCGGCTGATCAGGTCTTTGCTGGCGCGGATTTTATTGACGCGGTTCAGTAGCTGGCGTGTCAGTACATCAGCGTCGCTGGGTGTCAGGATTTCATCAAAACCGCTATCAAGTGCGCGCCTGGCCATGGCCGGGTCAGGGCGGCTTTGCAGCAGGATGATTTCGCGGCCAGGGTCAAATTCTATATTCTTTTTGAGTACACGCACCAGGGCTTCGGTCTGCAAATATTGTGCTTCATCAATGAGCACGATATCTGGTTGGGCTTCCTTGACGCGCACATGCAAAGAGCGGGCATCAGGATTGTGCAGCAGTTCTATATGGTTTTCTGCCAGCATGGCAGTATCCAGTGAAGACAGTTCGCCGCAAAGCACAATGGTATTGTTCTCGCCACGCTTTTGGCGGGCGAAGATGTTGAATAGCTTATCAACCAGCACCTCATTGGTGATGGGTTTTTCTGCGTATGCCATGCAATTGCTATCGACCAGTTTTTGTTGCAGCAAGAAGCGCTCACCCTGGCGCACGGTCTGCAGGTAGATATAGTTTTGATCATCTGGCAGGCGCTGCAGCAAATCGCTGAGGAACATGGTCTGGCGGCGGGTGTGCTGCATGTCATCCTGCATGTTGTACAGCACATCAAGGTCTATCACGAACAGGTCATGACCTTCGGAAGTCTGTACAGCCTTCACAAAGTCACTCATCTGGTCAAAAAACAGGATGTCGAAGTCGTACTTATGGGCACCGATCAACAATTCCTTCTTGTTATCGATGATGAAAAAGGTTTGCGTGAGCAGCAATACCCGATTTTTATACAGCGGTCCTGCTTCTGCCATGTTGTCTCCAGGCTATAAACGATACCCGCCCCGTATGATCGAATTCCAGAGCATGATTTGATTTTATACGAGTTCCTGTTACTGTTTGATTAATACGTCGCAAAATATCAATAAGAATGCGCAAAATATAGTTAATTTCCAGGTGGAAATTTCCTCATGCATGTAGTAACCCGTCATTACCTGCGATGCTGAAATTTGCTCAACAATGGGTCTCTTTCAAACCAATATTCAGGAGACATCATGGCAGCCAAAAAAATTCTTATGCTGGTCGGTGATTTTGTAGAAGATTATGAGGCCATGGTGCCTTTCCAAAGTCTGCTGGCTGTTGGACATGCAGTACACGCAGTTTGCCCTGACAAAAAGCCAGGTGACTATGTGGCTACCGCCATCCATGATTTTGAAGGCCAGCAGACTTATACCGAGAAACCAGGTCACCGATTCAGCATCACCCATGACTTCGCCAGCATCAAGGCGCAGGATTATGATGCCTTGTTGATACCTGGTGGCCGCGCACCTGAATATTTGCGCCTGAACCCGCAGGTGATTGCTATCGTGCAACATTTCGCGCAAACAAAGAAGCCGATAGCAGCCGTTTGCCATGGTGCACAGATTTTGGCTGCCGCCAAGGTGCTTGAAGGTATCAAATGCTCAGCTTACCCTGCCTGCCAGCCTGAAGTAGAGGCGGCCGGTGGCCATTACGCAAATATTGCTGTTACTGATGCAGTAACGGACAAGAATTTTGTCACGGCACCTGCATGGCCTGCACATCCGGCCTGGATAGGGCAGTTCCTGCAATTGCTGGGAACTGAAATCAAGTTGTAGTCAAATGATAGCTTGGCTTGCAAATCAGGCAAGTGCCGTATAATCGTCAGGAAATCTTTTTCTTGACGATATGCGGGAGGAAAAATGTGCGAGATTTTTATCAAAGCCGACCCTGGCCTGTATGAATCCAGGGCGCGTTCCCTGCGCCTGCATGGCGTGGTGACTTCCATCAGACTGGAAAATATATTCTGGAATGTGCTGGAAGAGATTGCCCAGCGCGATAGCATGAATACCAATCAACTCATCACCAAGCTGTATGATGAGTTGATTGCCTACCGCGGCCAAATCGACAATTTCTCATCCTTCCTGCGGGTTTGCTGTTTGCGCTATACCTCGCTGATGCTGGATGGCGAGATCACCACTGACAAACATCTGCCGCTGGCAGGTTTGCACAATGTCAAACCTGAGCCCAAGGGTTTCATAATTTGACGGGCAAGCGTGTAACAGGCAACTGGTAAGCGGGTCTGTGCTGCATGAGGGGCAGGCTGCAATAGCTGAAGACGTCATTAATTAAAAAAGCCGGGCCAGTCGTAAACTGGTCCGGCTTTTTAATGTATGCAGCGAGTTTTAGCCTGCTGCAACACGCTTGGCGATATGCGCCAGTGCTTCTTCTACCTGGTCAATCAGGATCAGGCACAGGTCGCCTGCCTCGAGTCTGTCCATGGCCAGGTCAATTGCGATGAATTCACCATTGATTTCATCTATGCGCGAAGTTTTTGTTGCCTGCTTCAGGCCTTCACGCAGGAGGGCGACAACTTCACCGTCTGCGCGGCCACGCTGGCATTGATCTTGGTATAGCACTACGTCGTCAAACGATTCACCGAGGATTTCAGTCTGCTGGCGTATGTCCTGGTCACGGCGGTCACCGGCACCGCTGATGACGACAGAGCGGCGTTTGGCAGGCATGGTTTCTACTGCGCGTACCAGTGCCAATATCGCATCCGGGTTATGGCCATAATCAGCAATCAGTGTCGCACCGCGGAAGTTGAAGACATTGAAGCGGCCAGGCGCATTGTCGGCTTCATTGGCAAACGACAACAAGCCTACGCGTATGCTGTCCCAGTCAATATTGATTGCCCAGGCTGCGGCGACGGATGCCATGACGTTCTCGACCTGGAAGCCTATGCTGCCATTACGGGTGATAGGGATATCAGCCAGCGGTACGCTATGGCGTGTCTTGCCTTCAGCAGCGATCAGATGGCCGTTTTCTACATATACCACGCGCTTGCCCTGAGCCCTGTGTGTTGCCATGACAGGATGCTGGTGATCAGCCGCGAAGAAGATGACGGCAGACGGGCAATTGCTGGCCATGGCCGCAACGATAGGGTCAGCCGCATTCAGTACGGCATAGCCGTTATCAGCAACGTTTTGTACGATGACGCGTTTCAATACGGCGAGATCTTCTACCGTGGTGATGTAATTCAAGCCAAGATGGTCACCAGAACCAATATTGGTGACGACTGCAACCTGGCAACGGTCATACGCCAGACCTTCACGCAAGACACCACCGCGTGCTGTTTCAAACACGGCTGCATCAACATCAGGGTGGGACAAGACATTGCGGGCACTGCGCGGGCCGCTGCAATCGCCGCTATCGATCTGGCGGCCTGCAACATACACGCCATCTGTATTGGTCATGCCTGTACGCAGGCCGCTGGCTGTCAACAGATGGGCAATCAGGCGTACGGTCGTGGTTTTGCCATTGGTGCCGGTAACCGCAATGATAGGGATGCGGCCATCGTCATTGTCATCAAACATCGAGGCGATAATTGCTTCACCAACCTGGCGGCCTTTGCCAAAAGACGGGGAGAGGTGCATACGCAAACCTGGCGCAGCATTGACTTCAACGATGCCGCCATTTTGTTGTTCTATCGGTTTCAAGACGCTGTCACAGACCAGATCGACACCGCAAATATCGAGCCCCACCATTTGTGCTGCAGCTACTGCGCGGGCGGCAACCTCTGGATGCACGTCATCTGTCACATCGGTCGCTGCGCCACCGGTAGAGAGATTGGCATTATTGCGCAATACCACGCGCTGGCCTTTTGGTGGGATGGAGTCAGCCACAAAACCCTGCTTGGCCAGGCTGGCCAGGGCAATATCATCAAAACGTATCTTGGTCAGGGACGTGGAGTGACCACTGCCACGGCGCGGGTCTTTATTGACTTGCTCAACCAGTTCACGCACGCTTTGCTTGCCATCACCCACCACTTGCGGCGGGTCACGGCGGGCAGCGGCAACCAGCTTGTTGCCCACCACCAGCAGACGGAAGTCATTGCCTGGCAAGAAGCGCTCGACCAGAATGTCATCACGGAATTCGCTGGCGGCATGGAAACCTGCATCCAGTTGCTCACGCGTGGTGACGTTGACAGTCACGCCTTTGCCCTGATTGCCATCCTTGGGTTTGACTACCACAGGCAAGCCGATTTCAAGAGCGGCTTTCCAGGCATCATCGGGGTCGGAAACCGAACGTCCCAAAGGTACGGGTACGCCTGCAGCATGCAAGAGTTTCTTGGTTAGCTCCTTGTCTTGTGCAATGGCTTCTGCAATGGCGCTGGTGCCATCCATTTCTGCTGCCTGTATCTTGCGTTGACGGCTACCCCAGCCAAAAGCAACCAGACTGCCATCTGTCAAACGCCGGTAAGGAATATTGCGAGCGACGGCCGCATTCACGATAGAGCCTGTAGATGGCCCGAGGCGCACGTCTTCATCCAGATCGCGTAATTGTTCAAGCGCAACTGGCAGGTCAAAGGCCTGGTCTTTCAGTGCTGCATTAATGATTTGCTCTGCCAGTTCAACGGCCAGGCGGCCAACGGCTTCTTCTGAATATTCAGCCACGACCTGGAAAATGCCTGCCTCCAGGGTTTGCGTAGTGCGGCTGAAAGTGACTGGGCAACCGGCTTCTGCCTGCAGGCCAAGGGTCAGCAATTCAAACACATGGGCCATGGGGATGGCATCATCATGACCGGTGGGTTGCAAAATGCTGAGTTGCGGGAAAAGGGCGCGCAAACGGTCTTCAAATCCGTTCAGGCTGGCAATTGACATCTCTTCATTTGTGCAGGCAACAATCGCTTCTACGGCCGTATGGTGGCTCCAGAGATTGGGACCGCGCAGGGCACGGATGCGTGATACTTCCATAAAACTTAATCCTGTTGAAAAGGGCGTCAAACGAGGGTGTACCGATATTTACAGCCTGAGCATGCAAGCACCAGAAATCACACCATCAGATAAATAGCAAATTCTAAGAGTAAACAATATATCTTGTATTTGTACGGATGCCAGATTTGACATCCGCACTATGCTTAAAGCAATCAGTAAGGAGCTTTCTTGCTTGAGTCAAAAGTCCTGAGACCAGCACCTATCAGTTCTGGGGTGATGTTCAAGGCCCATGCTGCTGCAACTGCTGCCAGTACACTTTCCGCCTGGGCGACTTTTGCAGGTTTCAAGGCGCTCAGGGGCAGCAGGGCGGTTTCAGTTTCGCCATCTGCCAGCACGATATTGTCATCACGCAAAAATACCACCCGCTCACCGAGAGCGCGATGATTGACTATCGCTTCCAGTGACGGGTCCTTGGCGTAAAAAATCACCTTGCCATCGCAGAGCTCGGCCAGGTCGGCCACGTCTGGGTCGGCAGCATTCAATACTGCAACGCCGTCAGGCAAAATCACATCAACCTGAGTACGCAAGACTTTGCGCATCTGGTCCGGGCTATCTATGTAATAGGCGCCCAGGCCGGCGTAGCCATCCAGATCGGTGACGACGCCAACTGCGCATTTGTCATAGGCCAGACCGTCGCTGAGCATGGCCTTGGCATTGGTTTCAAATACGGCAGCTTGCACTGAGCGGTTGATTAACAATCTCTGGCCAGCTTCCCAGTTGGCGCAATCGCCATCGGTAACCAGGCGTTTGTTCAGAAACAGGCCCTGGGCGCAAGCGACGCCGGTTTCCTTGCCGCTGATATTGATCAGTGCACCGATCAGGCGGGCAATCAGGCTGCAACCTTTGGTGCCAGCTACACCGACGATGCTGATGCGGCCACTTTCTTCAGGCGCAAACAAATGATTGATGATGGCCTTGCCAACCGGGCGACCTTCACCATTGGCGGGCTTGATATGGGCCAGCAAGCCTGGGCTGGCATTGACTTCAATAATCGCTGCGCCTTGCTCAGTCATGGGACGGGAAATGTCTTCTGCTACCAGATCAACACCGGCGATATCCAGGCCGACGATACGCGCGGCCAGTGTTGCTGCATAGGCGATATCGGGATGAATTTTATCGGTGACGTCCAGAGCGACATTGCCGTTAGGCTGTATCAATACTTTTTGTCCAGCGAGAGGGATGGAATTGGCATCCATGCCCTGGCGCTTCAATTCGAGAATGATTTCTGCACCTGCTGCCGGGTCCAGCGCATTCAGCGGGCAGTCTTCTGTCGTACCACGGCGTGGGTCAGTATTGATCTGGTCATCGACCAGCTCAGTAATATTCGATTTGCCATTGCCAGTCACCCACAGCGACTCACCTTTGCCGACTGCAACGACCTCGTTACCGACGACCAGCACACGATGCTCGTCACCAGTGACAAAACGCTCAACGATGACACTCTTGCTATCACCCTTGCGTGCAGCCAGCTCATAAGCAGCAATCACATCTTCCTTGCTCATCAGGTTCAGTGAAACACCGCGGCCATGGTTGCCGTCATAAGGTTTGATGACGACGGGTAGGCCGATGTCCTGCGCTTCTTCCCAGGCTTCTTCAGCACTGCGCACTAATGAGCCTTCTGGAACAGGCACGCCGCAAGATTGCAGCAAGGTCTTGGTCAGGTCTTTATCGCTGGCAATGCTTTCAGCAATGGCGCTGGTGCGGTCAGTTTCTGCTGTCCAGATACGGCGCTGCGCTGCGCCATGGCCCAGTTGCACCAGATTGCCATCTGTCAGGCGTATTGATGGGATGCGGCGTTCAGTGGCGGCATCAACGATGCTGGCCGTACTTGGGCCCAGGCAACGGTCATCCACCAGTTCGCGCAATTCTGTCACTCTGGTTTGCAGGTCAAAAGGCTGATCTTCAATCGCCGCCATCAACAAATCACGGCCAATTTGCAGCGCTGCCCGGCCTACCTGCTCTTCACGGGTACGGAAAGCCATTTTATAAACGCCAGCCACATTGGTAGAACGGGTCTGGCCAAAACCAGTGCGCATGCCTGCCAGGTTTTGCAGTTCGAGTACAACATGTTCAAGAATGTGACCAGACCAGGTGCCTTCACGCAGGCGTTCCAGAAATCCGCCACGCTCACCGACACCACAGCGATGTTCTATGATGCCGGGCAACCAGGTCGTCAGGCGTTCATACAGACCAGGGATTTTATTCGATGGAAATTCTTCCAGCTCACCTATGTCCAGCACTGCTTCAATGACAGGGCGATAAGTCCAGATATTCGGGCCCCGCAAGTGCGTTGCGCTGAGAATGCGGATGTCTTTCTTGTTTGTTGTCATGTATGTAAACTTTTATAAGCCAGGTTTATGCAGACCAGGTCTTGTCATTTTAGAGCGTTTCTTCGTTTTTCCTGAATGCACGACATCTTGGGCTGGCTGGCCATGCAAAATTTTCTGGTGCCTTGAAAATCTTGTCATCGCTACAACGTTACTTTGTATATCATATTGAAAGCGGCTGTGAAAGGCGCGCCTGCTGATATACTTGCGCGCCAGCGCAAAAGCAGTTCATCCTCTTGATCAGAGTTATCTGATTATTTTTCTTTCGATAGAATACCGTAAATTGCTGCTTCCGTGACATGGCTTATGCCGGAAACGGAAACCAAGTGATCTCTTTTACTAAAATTTATGTCCTGATTTGATTCGGGACCAGCTCTTGAGCAGGAGTTCATTTTACGATGACTACAACACAATTCAGCCCCGAACAGCCTGTTACATCACTCCCAGTATCCTGGCAGTCTGACCTCAATAGTCAGATCGCCAAGGGCGAGAACGTTTTAGCTGCCCTGGAGGTTGACCTCGACAACAAACTTCGCTTCCGCAAGGGCTTGCTGGTGGTGACAGAGCAGCGCCTGCTGACCAAATCCCCCGGCGAAACTGAGTGGAAAGAATGGCGTTTTCGCCAGGGTTTGCAACTAAGTCATCATGATCATGCCGGTGTCGGCCATCTGGAACTGGTGGATGAAAAGGGCCTGCAGGCCAGCTGGCGCTTTACCCTGGGCCAGAATTTGCATGCCATACGCCTGCTGGACCATTTCAAGGAGCAATTATTAAGCCATGTTACCGGCATGCCTGTAGTACGTGCTGAGCAGAATATCTGCCCCAGCTGTAAAGCCGTGCTGGAACCGGACCAGGAAGAATGCCCAGTCTGCACCAAAGTAACTTACACACCACCTTCTACCTGGACATTATTGCGCCTGTGGCGGTTTGCCCATCCCTACCGCTTGCAACTGTTCATTGGCTTCTCGCTGATGTTGCTGGGCACGGCTGCGCATATGATCCCGCGTTACCTGACCAAGCCGTTGACGGATGAGGTGCTGATTCCCTATCAAAACGGTGCGCATGTCGATCCTAAACTGGTGGTATTTTACATCGGCGGGCTGCTAGGTTCTGCAGTTGTTGCATGGCTGCTAAGCTGGGGCAAGACGTATATCCTCGCGCTGGTGTCAGAGCGCATAGGTGCCGATTTGCGTACCGCTACCTATGAACATCTGTTGAAATTGTCTCTCGAATATTTTGGCGGCAAACGCACTGGTGACCTGATGTCGCGCATAGGGAGCGAAAGTGACCGCATTTGCGTTTACCTGTCCCTGCACCTGCTGGACTTTGCAACTGACGTGCTGATGTTCATCATGACGGCTGGTTTCCTGTTGCAGATCAATACAAAGCTGGCCCTGGTGACTTTGCTGCCATTGCCATTCATTGCCTGGATGATCCACCTGGTGCGCGACAAGTTGCGTACCGGTTTTGAAAAGATAGACAGGGTATGGGGCGAGGTCACCAATGTTCTGGCCGATACCATCCCAGGGATACGTGTGGTCAAGGCTTTTGCCCAGGAAAAACGCGAGGCAGGGCGCTTCCGCGAAGCCAACAAGCATAATCTGGCGGTTAACGACAAGCTCAACAAGGTCTGGTCGCTGTTTTCACCAACCGTGTCATTCCTGACGGATCTCGGTATTCTGGTGGTCTGGGGCTTTGGTATATGGCAGATTTCCAAGGGTGATATTACCGTTGGTTCTCTGGTGGCTGCTGTGGCTTTCATCAGTAACTTCTATGGTCGTATTGATTCCATGAGCCGCATCGTGTCTGTTACGCAGAAATCTGCTTCGGCTGCCAAGCGTATTTTCGATATTCTTGATCATGTATCGAGCGTGCCTGATCCGCAAAATCCGGTGAAGGTAAAAGAAGTCAAAGGCCAGATAGAATTGCGCGAAGTGGGCTTCCGTTACGGTAACCGTGCGGTCAACCGTGGTATCAATCTGAACATCAAACCAGGTGAAATGATAGGTCTTGTCGGTCATAGTGGCTCTGGCAAGAGTACGCTGGTGAACTTGATTTGCCGTTTCTATGATGTCTCGGAAGGTGCCATTTTGCTGGACGGTGTCGATATACGCTCATTTGCCGTGTCTGACTACCGCCAAAATATCGGGCTGGTCTTGCAAGAGCCCTTCCTTTTCTTTGGCACCATTGCCGAGAATATTGCCTATGGCAAGCCAGAAGCCACGCGTGATGAAATCATCGCGGCGGCGCGTGCTGCTCATGCCCATGAATTCATCTTGCGTCTCCCGCAAGGCTATGATTCCATGGTTGGTGAACGTGGCCAGGGCTTGTCGGGTGGTGAACGTCAACGTATCTCGATTGCTCGTGCCCTGCTGATTGATCCACGCATTTTGATCATGGATGAAGCGACATCTTCCGTCGATTCGCAAACTGAGAAAGAAATCCAGAAAGCGCTTGATAACCTGGTACAAGGCCGTACCACCATAGCGATTGCGCATAGATTATCTACCCTGCACAAGGCCGACCGTCTGGTGGTGCTGGACAGAGGGCAGGTAGTCGAGGTGGGCAGCCATGATGAGTTGATGGCCAAAGAAGGTGCTTATTTTAAACTGTACCAAGCGCAAGCCCGTAATGCAGAACTGGTTGAGGAGTAAAAAAGATGACAACAACAAAATTTACCCTGACCCGCAATTCTTTCGGCAAACTGATACTCAGCAATGAAGCTGGTGAAGTATTTGAAGGCGTCAGCCCGGTCCGTGCATTTCCTATCCAGTCGCCCTTGGTAGGTATCTCGCTGGTCATGACAGACGGGCGGGAAGTTGCATGGATAGATCAGCTTGATGATCTGGCCGCAGATGCACGTGAACTGGTCATGGAAGAGCTGGAAGGGCGCGAATTCATGCCTGAAATCAACAACATCATCAGCGTCACCAGCTTTGCCCTGCCATGTACCTGGAAGGTAGCAACCGACCGCGGCGAGACTGATTTTGTCCTCAAGGGTGATGAAGATATACGCCGCATCGGCAAGACATCTTTATTGATTACCGATAATCACGGCATACAATTCCTGATACGTGATATGTATGAGATAGACAAGCATAGCCGCAAGATACTCGACCGCTTCTTGTGAGGCGGACTTGCATAAAACCGCCCCAGCTGCGTTGCAGCTCCCGCGTTTAGCAAATTCGGTACTAAAGTACTGTCTTCGTCGCTGGTGCCTTGCTGGGACAATTTTGTGCAAGTCCTATTTTAAAAAAAAACTGCCAAGACATCCAATTTAAAACTCATAGCCATATAAATTGGTATCTCTGCTTTCACCTGCCAACACCACCACATCTTCCAACTGAAAACCCAAATCTTGCAATAATTGATTGGAGGGGCCATTGACAGGTGAAGTAATGCCGGCCAGTTTGCTTATACGCAGATGCGTATGCGCGTAATGCAGGGTTGCCCTGGCGGCCTCCCTGGCATAGCCCTGTCCTGTAAATTGCGGTAACAGGGCATAGCCTATATCCACATTCTTCAGAGTTTCCCGCTTGACCAGGCCACACAGACCAATTGCCTGTCCATCTTCCTTGCGTTCCATCACATACAGGCTAAAACCTATCTTTTCCTGGTTGGCCATGGGGCCATTGATGATATCTGTCCTTGCTTCTTCCAGCGTGCGTATGCCCTTGTCACGTATGTTGGTGATAAAGGCAGGATCATTCACCAGTGTCAGATAAAACGCCGCATCATCTGTTGTGATGGTGCGCAGATTGAGTCTTTCTGTCGTGATGATGATGGTCATTCTTGACTCCAGGGAAATGCACAGTGTAAAGCGGCAGCTTTAAAAAGCCTAGTCGCATTTCCTTGTCTGTGAGCAAGAATTGAATCAAGTTGATTTAAGCCGGATTGATGTTGCAAACCGACAGACTTGTGAACTTGTTTTACAAAGTGGCAAATAGGGAAAAATTTTTTTCACATTGCGTAATCTGCGGCGTAATATTGTTGTAGGGCATTAAGCTTTTCTATGTGCGTGCTTGTGTGCATCTGGATTTGCTTGAGCAAAGTCTTGTTACTTATTCATATCCGTACTCAGGGGAAACTATGAAATCACTCAAGGCCAGACTCATTGTTGTTATAGGATTATTGATCGCAATTTGTACCATAGTCCTGACTATAGGCAGCTATCTGAGGATGAAGTCGCAGATAGAGAATGACCTCAACAATGAAATGCGCGGTGTTGCAGCAGGTTATAACGCGGTATTGAGTAACTGGATACAAACCAATTTGTCCATGATGGACAGTTTGTCGCAAGGCCTGGGTAACGGCGCTGATCTGCAGGCCAGCCTGACCATGATGCGGGGTGGCGGCAGTTTTCTCAGCGTTTATCAAGGCCAGCCCGACAAGCAATTCACCAATATCCCGCCTGACCCACCACCTGCAGGTTTCGACCCTACTGTGCGCCCCTGGTATAAAGCCGCGATGGAAGCCAAAAAGCCCATCGTCACTTCTCCCTATTTGGGCGTCGCACCTCCTGGACTGATGATTACGTTTGCCGCACCTGTCAAAGGTGGCGAGGGAGGCGTGGTTGGTGCTGATGTGTTCCTGACCAAGATTGTTGACCAGATACTGAACATCAAACTGGCGGGCGGCGGTTATGCCTTCTTGCTGGACAAGAGCGGCCAGGTGCTGGCACATGCTGATCAGGCCAGGGTCATGAAAATGGCCAAGGAAATTACCCCTGATCTGGCACTCGATAATCTGGCGAACCTGTCCAAACAAAAAGACCCGATACTCACTGAGATAGGCGGCAAGCAGCATTTCATGCTCTTGCAGCAAATTACCGGTTCTGATATTTACCTGGCGTTGGTCATCGACAAGAAAAAAGCGCTGGAAGCCCTGGATCAGTTGCTGATACTCTCCGCCGTTGTCCTGCTGGTTTTGCTGGGCGTGATCATGCCTTTGACCACCTTGCTGGTGGGCCGCATGCTGGCTGGCTTGCAAAGAGTGCGCGATGCGATGTCAGACATCGCTGCTGGTGGCGGTGATCTGAGCCGTAAGATAGATGTCGAGGGCGATGATGAAGTAGCCCAGACCGCGTCGGCCTTCAATCGCTTCCTGGAGCAATTGCGCGTCATGGTTGTCGATGTACGCAAGGCGACTGATTCCATTACTGTGGGTGCGACAGAAATTGCCACTGGCAATATGGATTTGTCTGGCAGGACCGAGCAACAGGCTTCATCCCTCGAAGAAACTGCTGCAAGCATGGAGGAGCTGACCGAGGCCGTACGCAATAATGCCGACAATGCCCGCGAAGCCAACAAGATGGCCGTGAACGCATCTGATGTCGCAACTCAGGGCGGTGAGGTGGTAGGCAAGGTGGTCACGACCATGCAAGGTATCAGTGACAGCTCACGCAAGATTGTCGATATCATCAGCGTCATAGAAGGTATCGCCTTCCAGACCAATATCCTCGCTTTAAATGCGGCGGTGGAAGCGGCCAGGGCAGGTGAGCAGGGGCGCGGTTTTGCGGTGGTTGCCAGTGAGGTGCGCACCCTGGCACAACGCAGTGCTGCTGCGGCGCAAGAGATCAAGAACCTGATTGAAGATTCGGTCAATAAAGTCAGCGAAGGCTCAGAGCTTGTCGATAAAGCTGGTGCAGCCATGAACCGCATCGTCTCTGCGGTTGATCAGGTTGCTGCCATCATCAATGAAATTACCACTGCCTCGGTAGAGCAAAGCGATGGTATTCAGCAGGTCAATGTGGCGCTGGCGCACATGGATGAGGCAACCCAGCAAAACGCTGCCTTGGTAGAAGAAGCTGCTGCGGCGGCAGGCTCACTGGAAGAGCAGGCCAACTTGTTGAAAACTGCAATGTCGGCCTTCCGTATGGAAGATTCAGCTTCTGGCCCACGTATAGCACCTGCTAAATCAAGCTGGGCGAAGAATAAGGCTTCTGCACCCAGTCTGGGATATGACGATTAAACATGTTGACGAAAAATTTGTTGAATTTGTTGACTAAAGCTCAAGCCAGGGTAGCAATCACCGGGGCATGATCCGATGGTTGCTCCCACTTGCGTGGTACGCGGTCGATAACGCAGGAGGTGCACTGCTTAGCCAATTCTGCGGATAGCAGGATATGGTCTATGCGTACACCTTTATTCAGACGGAAACCGAGAGCACGATAATCCCACCAGCTAAAGGATTTTTCTGCCTGCTCAAACTGGCGGAAGCTGTCACTCAGCCCCAGGCTCATTAGGCTTGTTAGCGCCGCCCTTTCTTCTGGTGATACCAGGTTCATGCCCACCCAGGCGGCAGGGTCATGTACATCCCGGTCTTCCGGGGCGATGTTATAGTCGCCCAATACCGCCAGTTTTGGATGGCGCGTCATTTCTTCCCTGACCCAGTTTTCCAGTGCTGCAAACCATTTCAACTTGTACTGGAACTTGTCGGAATCTGGCGCCTGTCCATTTGGCACATAAGCACAAATGACGCGTATGCCTTCTATGGTGGCGGCAATGATGCGTTGCTGTTCATCTTCAAACTGTGGATTATTCTTTTGAATATCCGTCATCGCGTGCTTCGATAAAATCGCCACGCCGTTATAGGTTTTTTGGCCAGTAAAAGCGACTTGATAACCTGCCGCTTCTATCTCTGCCTGAGGGAACTTGTCGTCGGTGAGCTTGGTTTCCTGTATGCAAAGCACATCGACAGGATTGGTTTCCAGCCATTGCAAGACTTGTGGGAGCCTGACTTTCAGGGAGTTTACGTTCCAGGTGACTAATTTCATGGGGGCTTTTACTTATTCTAGTTTGAGGTGTCATTCAATTTGCCGGGAAGCGGATCTGAGGGATTGAACGAGTTTATACGTATGGTATTTTATACGATGTTGTGAGTTTGGAATTCACGGGATATTTGCTGCCATGCAAACCTGCTTACCAGAGGGTGATAAGACTTTTCAATTTTTGACTTTTTAATCAGGCACGTAACTTATTTCATCATGGAAAGAGACTAAAATGCAGCAACAAGCTTTCTTTTAGACACAATATGCGCAAGTGCTCAGTAATACTGATTATTGTCATGTTGATCTTTGGCTCCCAGGTTGTCTATGCAGATATCACCGTCATACGTTACCCACGTCCGGCGGCCAAGACAGATAGTCATTTTGATTATATCCACGAATTACTGGCTGAGGCCCTGTCTTCGTCCGCCAATAAATACCAGCTATTGCCAAGCAAGGCGACGATGCAGCAAGGCAGGGCCGTGCATGAGATGAAATATGGTACGGGTGAAGTTGATCTTTTGTGGAGCATGTCCACGGATGAAAGAGAAAAAGCGCTGATCGCCATTAAAATCCCGATAGACAAAGGTTTGCTGGGTTGGCGCATACCTTTTGTCATCAGTGAAAACCGCCAGATGTTCAAGCCTATCAGAACTTTGCGGGATATGGAGAATTACTCCGCAGGGCAAGAACAGGATTGGCCAGACGTCAAAATCCTGGAGCATAATGGCCTCAAGGTGAATACAGCTAATTCTTATGAAGCTTTGTTCAGCATGCTGGAGGCGGGGCGCTTTGATTACTTCCCAAGGTCTATCATGGAAATCTGGAGGGAGCAGGATTTGCATGCAGGTAAAAATCTTGTCATCAGCCAGGACATCGCCCTGCATTATCCTGCTGCCTACTACTTCTTTGTCACTCCCAGCAAGCGCCGGTTTGCCGAAGACCTGAACAATGGGCTGGAAAATATGGTGCGGAATGGTCAGTTCCAGAAAATTTTTCTCAAATATCACCAGGTCGCCATACAACGAGCCGCCCTGAAACAAAGAACGGTGCTGGAATTGCAAAACCCTTTTCTCAATCCTGCAAACATGCCTCTCAGCCGCTCTGAGCTTTGGTTCCAGCCCTGATGACAGCAAAAATAAAGCCGGGGTCTGAATAGATCAGACCCCGGCTTTTTCATTTCATCTCAACACGGACAAATATCAGCCTGCGCGATTGATCAGGAATGTCGTCAACAAAGGCACTGGACGGCCAGTAGAGCCCTTGGCTGCACCAGATTTCCAGGCTGTGCCGGCGATATCCAGATGAGCCCAGGTGTATTTCTTGGTGTAACGCTCAAGGAAGCAGGCTGCCGTAATACTGCCGCCAGCCGGGCCGCCAATATTTGCCATGTCAGCAAAATTGGATTTCAGTTGCTCGTTATACGCTTCTTCGATAGGCATGCGCCATGCTGTATCGCCAGTTTGCTTGCCCGCTGCCAGCAATTCTGCTGCCAGTTGGTCATGCGCTTCATCATGGCGGGTGAACAGGCCAGAGTTGTGGTGACCCAGGGAAGTCACGCAAGCACCTGTCAAAGTTGCGACGTCAACTACGGCTGCTGGTTTGAAACGTTCTGCGTAAGTCAGGGCGTCACACAGGATCAGGCGGCCTTCGGCATCCGTATTCAGGATTTCGATAGTCTGACCAGACATGGACGTGACAATGTCACCAGGACGTGTTGCGCTGCCAGAAGGCATGTTTTCGCAAGTAGGGATGACGGCAATGACGTTCAGCTTCAGCTTCATTTCACCGATGGCACGCATGGTACCCAGCACAGAAGCTGCACCGCCCATGTCGTATTTCATCTCATCCATGCCAGCACCAGCTTTCAGCGAGATGCCGCCGGAGTCAAAAGTAATGCCTTTGCCGACCAGAACAACTGGGGCATCCTTGACTTTGCCGCCATTGTGCTTGAGCACGATGAACTTCGGTGGCTCTACCGTACCATTGGTGACAGACAGGAAACTACCCATTTTGAGGGCTTGTATCTGTTTGCGGTCCAGCACTTCAGCGACCATTTTGTAGTCGGTAGCGATTTTCTTGGCCGTATTGGCCAGGTGCGTTGGTGTGCAAATATTAGGTGGCAGGTTGCCCAGTTCTTTGGTCAAATCCATGCCATTGGCCAGGGCTACGCTCTGTACCAGTGCATTTTTGGCAGCAGTTGCGTCTGCTGCATCAACAACGATGGCGACTTTCTTGACGCCAGCAGTGGATGTGTCTTTTTTGCTCTTCATGCCATCGGCGCGGAAAATGCTTTCACGGAAAGCCAGCACCGTAGCTCGGACAGACCAGCCCAGGTCACGGTCTTTGACCGCAGGCAGGGCGATCACTGCATCATTGGCACCCAGACCAGCCAGGGTACGGGCAGCAGCCTGTACCGCCTGGTTGTAGGCTTTTTCGCCAACAGTAGCTGCTTCTTCACCCAAACCTACCAGCAATACGCGCTCTGCAGCGACATCAGCCAGTTTGCGCAACAGCAGGGATGTACCGGCTTTGCCTGTGATATCACCAGATTTCAGGGCGGTGGCGATGTCGCCGGACTTGTCCAGACCTGCTGCAGCGGCAGAAAGTTTCTTGTTTTCATAGACGCCAACGACGATACAGCCTGTCTTAATTGCTTTATGGGCAGTCGAGGCACTTTTTGCGTCGATTGTTTTTATGCTAAAGTCCACGTATTACTCCTCTTTGTAAGTCTCGTAAAACAGACATTATAATCCTACTCATGATTTTTCAGCGCGCGCTTCGACGTGAATTAAACAGTGCCGCCGGCGCAGTCTTCACAACTCTGTTCACCATCACGATATCCGTGATGCTTATTAACATCCTTGGAAAAGCAGCAGGAGGCAAGGTTGCGTCTGCTGACGTGGTTGCCCTGATCGGGTTTACCGCATTGATGAACATGCATATCTTGCTGCTGCTGACTGGTTTTATCTCGGTCTTGCTGGTAGTCACACGCAGTTACCAGGATTCTGAAATGGTGGTCTGGTTTGCCTCTGGCCTGAGCCTTACCCAATGGATAAAGCCGGTTTTGCGCTTCGGTGGCCCGCTGGTCATTCTGACTGGCTTGCTGAGTTTTATTGTCACGCCCTGGGCCAATCAACAAAATGTGGAGTTCCGTGAGCGGTTTGAAAAACGCTCTGATATTGCCAAGGTGGCACCAGGCAAGTTTCAGGAATCGGCCTCTTCTGACCGCATTTTCTTTGTCGAAGAAGTGGCCGGGGACCTCAGTAAAGTACAAAACATTTTCATCAATACCTATAAAGATGGCCGTTCCAGCATAGTCGTTGCCAAAGAAGGCATGGTAGAAATCGACAAGGCTGGCGACAAGTTCCTGGTCATGAGTAAAGGGCGGCGCTACGATGGTTTGCCAACTGCGCCTGATTTCCAGATGATGCAGTTCGAGAAATATGGCGTGCTGATATCCAGCCAGAATGCCAGTATCGCCGGGGACAAATCAGCTAAATCCATGCCCTTGACAGCTTTGGTGGAAAATCTGGACAGTACCAAGTTCGGCGAGCTGTTGTGGCGTATATCTTTGCCTTTGATGTGCGCGGTGCTGTTGCTGCTGGCTATCCCTCTGGGCTATGTTAATCCGCGTGTCGGGCGCTCTGCCAATCTGATCGTTGCGCTGCTGCTGGTAGTGATCTACCTGTCAGTCACGAATATCCTGCAGGCGCTGGTGGTACAGGAGCGTAGCAGTTTCGGCATGGCCTGGTGGCCACATCACTTGTTTGTGGCTGTCCTGACTCTCTGCATGTTTTTATGGCGGTTAAAAGTGAATAGCCGCTGGCACCCTTTAATGTTGTGGGTACGTTTTAAATCAGGTTTGCGCGGTAAGGAAAAGTGCCCAGCATGAAAATTTTACAAAGATATTTTGGCGTTGAGATATTACGCTCAGTCCTGTTCGTCATGCTGGCTTTGCTGGCCTTGTTTTCCTTCTTCGACCTGGTCAACGAATTACAGTCTTCGGTGAACAGGGGCGGCTATCAGCTCAAGCACGCAGTGATTTATGTGTTGCTAGGCTGGCCTGGCCGTATCTATGAATTCATGCCTATTGCGGTGTTGATCGGTACGATTTATGTACTGGCGCAGTTTGCTTCCAATTCTGAATTCACAATCATGCGTGCGTCCAGCATGTCCACCATGATGGCGGGTAGTATCCTGCTCAAGATAGGCATGATATTTGTTTTGCTGACCTTCTTGTTTGGCGAGGTCATCTCGCCGGTTTCCAGCAAGTTTGCCGAGAAAATGAAACTCAGCGCTATCGGTGAATCACTGGAGCAGGAATTCCGCACCGGCTTGTGGACCAAGGACCTGGTGCGGGAAAATGGTTTGACTGGCGACATCATCGGTTCCCGTTTTTTGAATGTCAAAGAAATCCTGCCCAACCGCCATTTGAAGAGCGTCAAGATATTCGAGTTTGATAAAAACTTCCACCTGTCGCGCGAAATGACAGCGACGGATGCTGAATACATGGGCAAGAATATCTGGCGTCTTTCTGACGTGATAGAAACTTCTTTCCCCAAAACCCTGACCAGTGAAGATATTGCCGCTGTCAAGAGCGAGAAGCTGGCAAGCCGTGACGTCGTATCAGAAGTCACACCAGATATCTTGTCAGTACTGTTTGCTGATCCTGACCGCATGTCGGCAACCGATCTGGCCGCGTTCACCAAGCATCTGGCAGATAATAAACAGGATGGTGAGCGCTATGAAATCGCCTTCTGGAAAAAAATCACTTATCCATTTGCGGCGCTGGTCATGATGGCGCTGGCGCTACCGTTTGCTTACCTGCATGTGCGCAGCGGTGGTGTCAGCCTGAAGATTTTCAGCGGCATCATGATAGGTATGACTTTTTACCTCATCAATGCCTTGTTCTCGCATGTGGGATTGCTCAATACCTGGCCTGCGCTGGTGACTGCGGTGGTACCGAGTATCCTGTTCCTTATTATTGCCTCATTGGGCCTACGCTATGTTGAAAGAAACTGATGGCAAATAAATCATCCCTGATCCTGTTTGCCCACGGCGCCCGCGACCCGCGCTGGGCTGCGCCTTTCCAGCGTCTGCAAACGATGACGCAAGCCAGTTTGCCGGATGTCACCGTAGCCCTGGCATTCCTCGAATTCATGACGCCGTCATTGCCAGAGCTGGCCGCGCAACTGGTCGCAGACGGATGTACAAGTATCACTTTGGCCCCCGTGTTTTTGGGGCAGGGTGGTCATGTCCTGCGGGATTTGCCAGTACTCGCTGAGACAATACGTGCAAGCCATCCTGATTTGCAATTCAAGATAGTAAATGCTGTTGGCGAAGATGAAACGGTTCTGCAGGCGATACGTGATTATTGCCTCAATGTGCTATAAAGGCTGTTGCTATTCCTGGTAAATGAGTGCAAGGTTATTGTTCATCAATAATGCTGTTTCTGTGCTGACCCCGAATGCAGGAAAAAGTATGATTCAGTTGAAAACAGTATTTTCAATTGCCTTGCTGGCACTCGTTTTCGCACTGCCTGTCACTGCCGCTAACGCTGGCCAGGTATTGGCTGTCGGAACAGAATTCGCCAATGTATTTGAACGTACTCCCACTGGCGAATTCACTGGGCTGGGTGCCGACATCATACGTGTGCTTGCCAGGCAAAATGGGGATGAAGTCAAATTCGAAATTTATCCCTGGGCCAGGGCGCAATGGATGGTTGAACATGAGCAGGCGCAGATACTGATTGGCCCGTATAAAACCTCAGAAAGAGAAGCTAAATACGGCTTTGCCAAACGTGCGTTCTATCGCGACATCATGGCCTTGTATATACGCAAAGGTTCAGACCTGAACTGGGATGGCAATTATGCCAGCATGCCAGGTCTCAAACTTGGTGTCATCAATGGCTGGGTATATGGCCCCCAGTTTGAGAACCTGCGTACCATCATCAAGCCTGTGGTTGCCAACACCCTGACCAATGGCCTCAATATGTTGCTGGCAAAGCGCGTCGATTATCTTGCCAGTAATATGCGCAATACCGAAGCGACCATGAAAACCATGGGCATCAGCAATGAATTGCTGATGATAGAACCCTTCATGGATATGCAGGATGGTTATCTGGCTTACTGTAAAAATGCCAATTGTGAGCAATTACGCCTGCGCTACGACGAATTGTATGAACAACTGCGAGATGGTGGGATATTACAATTAATGGCACGCAGACTTGGTGTAAGGTTGCCACCTTAGTCTTATTCGAGCGTCATTGTCACGATGATTTGACAGTACGTGCCCGCATTGCTTCACCCATCATCACTAATACCGGCCCTGTGCTGATGGGCAGACCTTTGGATAATTCAACCAGACTCAAGGCCTGGCTGCATTCATTCGGGCGACTGCAATTTTCTATGATGACCACAGGCAAATTGCCAGGGAAATTGGCCGCCAGCATGCGTTGCGCTGTCAGTGTGGCTTCTCTGCCACCCATGTATTGCACCAGGGTGTCGCATTCAGGTATGCGGGTATCTGACCTTTCGCCAGGGGCTGTGCTGGAAGTGAACAAGGCAACGCTGCGTGCCACGCCACGCTTGGTCAGCGGTTGTCTGACACTGGCTGCCGCTGCAAGTGCAGTGGTGATGCCGGGTACGATTTCGTAGTCTATGCCTGCAGCTTCCAGCGCAGTCAGTTCTTCATCAGCACGGCCAAACAGCATGGGGTCACCGCCCTTGAGGCGAACGACGAGGGCATATTGCGCCGCGCATTCCAGCATTTGCTGATTGATGTGCTCTTGCGCAGCAGAGCGTTGTCCGCTGCGTTTGCCTACCGAAATTTTGACTGCCTGAGGGCATAGATCCAGCATCTCTGCCGTGACCAGGGCGTCATACAGCACCACGTCTGCCTGTGCCAGTAAGCGGGCACCACGTACCGTAATCAGGTCGGCAGCACCCGGGCCCGCACCTATCAGATAAACCTTGCCCTGAGTTTGCGACATAACTCAGGCCAGATGTATCATGCCTGCAGCCACGGTCTGGTGCGTGACTTCATCAATGAGGATGAAGGCGCCGGTAGAGCGCAAGTCTTGATAATCATCGACTGCCAGCGCTTGAGCCACATTCAGCGTCACTGTGGCGATGTCATTCAGTTTCAGGATTTCGGCTGGACGACGCTCTTGAGTATTGATGTCAAGCAAAGTATCTATGCCTGTGACCCTGGCAGCGACTTGTCTGGTGGTGTGTTTGAGCCAGTATTTACGACGGATATCCAGCGCATCTTCTGACAACCAGCACAAATCCGCCTTGACGGTTTTCAACAGCGTAGCCGGGCGGTCTGCGCCTACCAGCATATCGCCGCGTGAAATATCAACATATTCATCCAGCAAGATCGTGACTGACTGACCGACGACGGCGGTGTCCAGTGAAGTATCCAGCGTCAGAATGTCTTTGACGGTGGCTGTCTGACCACCAGGCTGCACCAGCAGTTTGTCGCCTTTGCTGACTTTACCTGCTTCAATACGGCCCATATAACCACGGAAGTCATTCGCTTCATGGCCATTATGGCGCGCCACCAGTTGTACCGGGAAGCGGAAAGGTTCGTCGTGACAGGCATCATAGACGTTTAAGGATTCCAGTAACTCTATCAGCGTCGGGCCCTTGTACCAGGCCAGTTTTTCGCTCGCTGTGACGACATTGTCACCCGCCAGGGCAGACAGTGGGATAGGGCGTATGTCTTTCAGGCCCAGTTGATCAGCAAACTCCTGGTAGGCGCCAATGATGCGCTCATATACCGTCTGGTCGTAGTTCACCAGATCCATCTTGTTGACAGCGACGATGACATGTTCAATCTGCAGCAAATGGGCAATGGTGGAATGACGTTTGGTTTGCGTCAGCAAATCGACACTGCCATCATCATTGAGTTTGACCTTGGACACGTCGATCAAAATGATGACTGCATCGGCAGTCGATGCACCAGTCACCATATTGCGCGTGTATTGTTCATGGCCAGGTGTATCGGCGATGATGAACTTGCGTTTTGGCGTCGCGAAATAGCGATAGGCCACATCGATGGTGATGCCTTGCTCGCGTTCTGCTTCCAGGCCATCAGTCAGCAGGGACAAGTCTATGGTATCGCCAACGGTGCGCTTGTGCTTGGCGCGTGAGATGGCATCAAGCTGGTCAGCAAAAATACCCTTGCTGTCAAACAGCAGGCGACCAATCAAAGTGCTCTTGCCATCATCCACTGAACCCGCCGTGATGAAGCGCAACAGGCCACGTTCTCTACCAACGGCGGCAGTCAATTGTTCTACGGCATTCATTAGAAATATCCTTCTTTTTTACGTTTTTCCATCGATGCTTCTGATGTCTGGTCATCCATGCGTGTGGCGCCACGTTCTGTAATTTGGGTAATCGCTGTCTCAGCGATGATGGCTTCTACTGTTGCGGCATCAGACGATACCGGGCAGGTGCATGAAATATCACCAACAGTACGGAAGCGCACGACCTGCGTCTCTACCGTTTCACCATCACGTGGTGGCGTCAAATCTGTCAGCGGTACCAGCAAGCCATTGCGTGGTATGACCTGACGTTCATGGGCAAAATAAATTTGTGGCAATTCCAGTTTTTCACGGGCGATGTATTGCCAGACGTCGAGCTCGGTCCAGTTCGATATAGGGAAGACGCGCATGTTTTCACCGGCGTGCACGCGGGTGTTATACAGGTCCCACAATTCCGGGCGTTGGGCTTTCGGGTTCCATTGACCAAATTCATCACGGAAAGAGAATATCCTTTCCTTGGCACGGGCTTTTTCTTCATCACGACGGGCACCGCCTATGCAGGCATCAAACTTATGTTCAGCGATGGTTTCCAGCAAGGTTACGGCTTGTGCGGCATTGCGTGAATCGGTTGCCGGGTTGCGCAGGCGTACTGTGCCACGGCGTATGGATTCTTCTACCGACCCGACGATCAGGCGTTCACCGAGCTGTGCCACGCGCTTGTCGCGAAAGGCGATAACTTCTGGGAAGTTATGACCAGTATCAATATGCACCAGCGGGAAAGGGAATTTACCCGGGCGGAAAGCCTTTTCTGCGAGGCGTAGCAAGACGATGGAGTCTTTGCCGCCAGAAAACAGCAGGGCAGGGTTACTGCATTCAGCCGCGACTTCGCGCATGATATGGATGGCTTCGGATTCCAGCCAATCCAGGTGGCGATTGCTCGCAGCATCAATAAAATGGTTTTCCACGACAGTATTCATGATTTTTCTTCTTCAGACAGCTTGTTTAATTCGGATCAGCTTGCCATCCACCACATGCAGGCCACATTCCTTGGAATCGGGGTTTTCCCACCACCATCGTCCAGCCCTGACATCTTCACCTGGTTGTATGGCGCGGGTGCAGGGTTCACAACCTATTGATGGATATCCTTTGTCATGCAAAGGATTGTAAGGCACATTGTTGCTCCTGAGATAGTGCCAGACATCATCTTCTGACCAATCTGCCAAAGGATTAAACTTTTGCAGGCCATGTGTTGCATCATCTTCCTGTATCGCCAATTCAGTACGTGTTGCAGACTGCGCACGGCGCTGGCCTGTGACCCAGGCCTTGTTGCCTGCCAGTGCACGTTTCAGCGGTTCTACCTTGCGTATGCGGCAGCATTCCTTGCGCATTTCTACACTGTCATAAAACGCATTCAGCCCATGCTGGCTGACATAATTTTCTACTGCAGCAGCATCCGGCTTGAACAGCTTGATTTCTGTGCCATAGGTTTCCTTGACTTTATCCAGCATGCCCAGGGTTTCTGCATGCAGGCGTCCGGTTTCCAGCGAGAAAATCGTGATATTCAATTTCTTGCGCAAAATCAGGTCAGTCAACACCATGTCTTCTGCCGCCAGGCTGGAAGCAAATACCGCTGGCTCAAAGTCATCAGCGATTCTTTCCAATATAGCCTGTGTTGCGGCAAGGCGCTCCTGAAAATCACTCATGCCTGTGCTCCGGTGCGCTCCGCACGGCGGAACAGGGGATTTTTTTCATCCCATGAAGTCTGATATTTTTCTGAAAAATCAGTCAGGCCCTTGATAGCATCATGGATATTCTTGTCTTCACGAGTGGCAAAAGCATTGAAGCCCACGCGCTGCATGTAAAACAACTGGTCGCGCAAGACATCACCAATAGCGCGCAGTTCGCCAGTGAAGTTAAGGCGTGAGCGCAGGTTATAGGCGATGGAATAACCACGGCCATCTGCAAATTTAGGGAAATCCACTGCCAGCAGACTAAAGCGACTGATATCTTCTTTCAATTCTTTTGCCTGCTCATCGCTGCTGAACCAGACGGCAATATCAGTACGGTTCAACAGGCTTTCGCGTTGCAGTAACCATACTTTCAAAGGGATGATGACTTTGCCTGCGGGTACGCCGACGGCATCCGGTGTTTCATTTTCGGTGAGACGCAATACTGTCCAGTCGTCGGCTACGATGGCTTTGTCTTTAATAATTTCTCGCATGATGCACTTTCTTAATTTCAGTAGCTGACAGCAGTGCCGGCGTCTTCACCATGATGCTCATTGGTACGTATCGGTGTTGCATACACAAATTCCTTGAATGGCGCTATACCCAGACGTTGTGCTGTATCGATGAAGCGTTCGTTTTCGAGACGGTCGCGCACATACACCTGGATGATGCGGTCTATCACTTCCGGCATTTGTCCAGCAGCAAAAGACGGGCCTATGATCTTGCCTATGGCGGCGCTATTGCCTTGTGCGCCACCGATGGACACCTGGTAAAACTCGCTACCGTCTTTATCTACACCGAGGATGCCGATATTGCCAACATGGTGGTGACCGCAGGCATTGATACAGCCAGACATATTGAGTTCTATGTCGCCAATATCATGCAGATAATCAAGGTCGTTGAAGCGATCCGTGATATCCAGCGCGATAGGGATGGACTTGGCATTTGCCAGCGCGCAGAAGTCACCGCCAGGGCAGCAGATCATGTCCGTCAGCAAACCGATATTTGGTGTCGCCAGGCCATGGGCCTTGGCTTCTTGCCAGACGGTGAACAAGTCGGCTACTTTGACATCAGCCAGTACCAGATTTTGCTCATGCGTGACACGCAGTTCGCCAAAACTATATTGGTCAGCCAGATCAGCGATAAAGTCTAGTTGTTCGGAACTGGCATCGCCAGGTGGCACACCCGGTTTTTTCAGCGACAGCACCACTGCAGAATAACCAGCCACTTTATGTGGTTTGACATTACGCTTGACCCAGTTGGCAAAGGATTTATTGTCCTGCAAGTGCTGTTCATAAGCGGCATCTTGCGCAGGCAGATTTTCATAATCTGGCGTTGTGAAGTAACTGGCGACACGTTTCAATTCTGCTTCTGTCAGGGTGGCTGGGCCGTCCTTGATGTCTTGCCATTCTTCTTCTACCTGACGGGCAAAGTCTTCAGCACCTATGGCTTTCACCAGTATCTTGATACGTGCTTTATAGATATTATCGCGACGACCGTACTGGTTATAGATACGCAGTATCGCTTCGAGGTAGGTCATGACATGCTTCCATGGCAGGAAATCACGTATCACACTACCGAGGATAGGCGTACGGCCCATGCCACCGCCTACCATGACCTTGAAGCCGACTTCGCCAGCTTCATTGTGTACCACAGTCAGGCCAATATCATGCACTGCAATCGCGGCACGGTCTTCTTTTGCACCATTGATGGCGATCTTGAACTTGCGCGGCAAGTAGGCAAACTCAGGGTGGAAGGTAGTCCATTGACGCAGGATTTCTGCATAGGCGCGCGGATCTATCACTTCATCCGCAGCAACACCAGCGAATTCATCCGATGTGATATTGCGCATGCAATTGCCAGAAGTCTGGATGGCATGCATTTCTACTGATGCCAGTTCTTCCAGTATGTCTGGTGTATCTTCCAGGTTAATCCAGTTGTACTGGATATTCTGACGAGTCGTAAAATGACCATAACCACGATCATATTTGCGGGCAATATGAGCAAACTTGCGTACCTGGTTCGACGACAGCATGCCGTATGGCACTGCCACCCGCAGCATATAGGCGTGACGCTGCATGTACAGGCCGTTTTGCAGACGCAAAATACGGAATTCATCTTCACTCAATTCATTCGAGAGCCGGCGGCTAACCTGGTCACGGAATTGTGCAATACGTTCCTTGATGATTTGGTGATCGTGCTGGTCGTAACGATACATCTTTAATTACCCATAAAATGCGTCTGTAAGTACGCGTTTGCAAACAGAGTCAAAGGACAAGCTTGGCAGCAACCAAAGTCAGAGTGGTTGCCAACAGGCCACGTAAAAATTTTTCTGGTACTGCACGCGCTGCCATCGAGCCCAGAGTAATGCCTGGCAAAGAGCCAATCAGCAGGCTGCCCAGCAAAACCCAGTCTATCGAGCCCAGCCACCAGTGACCAAAAGCTGCAATGGCCGTCAGAGGTACTGCATAGGCGATATCCGTGCCAGCGATGTGCGCGGCAGACATGCGTGGATACAGCATGACCAGCAAAGTTGCACCGATCGCACCGGCACCAATAGAGGAGATAGTCACCAGCGTACCTAACACTGCGCCTGAGATGATCGTGGCCGCGGCCAATTTTTTGCCTTGTAGTTGTTTTTCAGGGTGCTTGTTGAGCCAGTTCAGCATTTTGCCCTTGAACAGCAAAGCAACCACTGTCAGCAAGACCGAGACAGCGATGGAGTAGCGTATGAGCTGACCAATTTCCTTGTCCAATGCACCAAACTGCTTAAGAAACAGGGTGGCGACGACGGCGGCAGGCAAAGCGCCGTAGCACAGCAGTCGTACTACATGCCATTCAACCGTACCACGCAATCTATGGGTAAAAGTACCTGCGGCCTTGGTGATGGAGGCAAAGGCGAGGTCGGTGCCTACTGCCACTGTCGGTGAAACACCAAACAGCAGGGTCAACAGAGGAGTCATCAGCGAGCCACCACCTACCCCGGTCAGGCCGACCAGAGTGCCCACTGCAAATCCTGAAAATATATAGGTTAACGTCATGTCGCCTCGCGCAAAGTAAGTGCATCGTAATGAATACAGGCTTTATTCCAAACTACTTAGTATTCATTTGCTTATATACGTATTTGATATATGCAAAATCGCTGGACTGATATTGCCTTTAGTTTAATTCGTAAAAAATAAATAAATTATATAAGAGACAATTTATGCAGGAAAGCTTGCGCTTTTGATGTGTTTTTATTGGTTGACGTAGCGTGGTTTGAAAAAATCATGTGCTTTTGAGCAGACTGCCGTCAAACCGGAAAAGCATAAACGCGAGGAAGCTTCTCAAAAACAAGCATAGATGTTGCCCTGTGGAAATGCGAGGCAATTCCAATAATATTTTCAATAATTCTCATGTTGATATATGTTTTTCGTATTTAGTGAAAATTGTCGATTAAAGCATGTTCAAGCAGTCATTTTATTTTTGCGTATAATTCAATGGCCGAATATCTCGGCAGGTTGTACGTCTTCAGGGCGGGGTGTAATTCCCCACCGGCGGTAAATTCACAGTATTGCCCTGGCAATGCGAGTGAACAAGCCCGCGAGCGCTTGCAGTAAAAACTGTTGCAATGAGTTTGTATCAGTTTGCAAGGTCAGCAGATCTGGTGAGATTCCAGGGCCGACGGTCATAGTCCGGATGAGAGAAGATGCGCCTTATACAAAATTCCCGTGGTGAAAACCATGGGCGTTGGTGTTTGGCTATTCGTTTTTTTACTCCCTGAAACGTCTTTTGCACATTCACTTTTGCCGGAGCGTTTCATTATGTTCAATACTATTAGTAATACCGTCCCATCCTCCAATTCCGCCCAGCCGGAAATTTTATCCCTTAGTCCTTTTGAGCAGCGCCTGTCCAGAGCGTTGGCAGATTTGCGCAATGGCCGTCCTGTTTTGCTCATGGATGACTTTGACCGCGAAAACGAGGCAGATCTCATTGTTGCCGCAGAAAAAATCACCGTTGAATCCATGGCCAGGCTGATACGCGATTGCAGCGGTATTGTCTGCCTGTGCCTGACAGACGACAAGTTGCAGCAACTCGATCTGCCGCCCATGGTCAGCCACAATGAAAGCCGCTACGGCACCGCTTTCACAGTGTCTATAGAGGCCAAACAAGGCGTGACTACCGGCGTTTCTGCGACTGACCGCGTCACCACTATTCTGACCGCCATCGCAGCAGATGCTAAACCTGAGGATTTGGCCCGGCCTGGCCATGTCTTTCCTTTACGGGCTGCACCTGGTGGTGTACTCAGCCGTCGCGGACATACTGAAGGTTCTGTTGACCTGGCTATCATGGCAGGGTTGTCTCCTGCAGCTGTATTATGTGAATTGATGAACCCGGATGGCAGCATGGCCAAAGGCGCACAAATCATAGAATATGCAGTGACTCACGATATCGTGATCTTGACGATTGATGAACTTGCAGCTTATCGTACATTATCAACTACAGCGCTAAGCTAAGCCTTTATTAACCACAAAACCGGGGGTGACAAGTATGATCATGTTCAGAAAGATAATTGTACTGAGCATGGTATTACTCGTCACTCCGGCGTATGCTGCGCCAGCCGCCTGGTATAAGTGGCGCAGCAAACTCAATGCCCATGTGGTCTGCTCCCAGACTTCTCCAGGCGAAGGCTGGGAGCAACTGGCCCAGGCATATCAGGATGGGCGCTGTGAACGTCCAAAATCAAACTGATTGTCAGTCCATCTGTTATTTAAATCCTGTTACTTGTTTTTTTCAAAACTGGCATTGCGCGTATCCGTTTCTTTGCATAAAGTTAATTGGCAAGCATGCTTTGCATGCGGCCATCTTTCGCATACGCAAGAATTGATACAGTTTCGCTGCTTAGCTCTGTGCATCACTTCCTGATAAGCCAAGGATAATCATTCTCTCAAGCCATACACTCAGCGAAGTTGGCGTTGTGTGTTGTTGGCGAAAAATCGACTGTCCTGCAGAGCTCTTCAGATGGCAGCCACATGATGAAAATAGAAATGAAGGAGTGAACATGTTGATAGAGCGCGAGGCTGAGAGTTGCTACCTGGGCCAGTTTATCCCCCTGCAATACCATCACAATATGTTGATGGACCTGAACCGAATGGACAACTTCAAGGCGGCGATACGCCGCCAGGTATTTGAGGGAGCCAAGGTGCTGGAGTTGGGTGGGGGCACAGGCGTTTTGTCGTGGTTTGCTGCACAGGCGGCGTCCAAGGTGTATTGCGTAGAATTTAATCCTGACATGGTCGATGAAGCACGACGCTTGCTGGCCATGAACCGCGATGGTGAAAAAGTCGAAGTCATCCACGCCGATGCCTTTGAATACCTGCCACCAGAACCTGTCGATGTCGTCATTTGCGAAATGATCCATGTCGCGATGCTGCGTGAAAAACAGGTGGAAGTAATCGAGAATTTTAAAAAGCGCTATGCCGCAAAATTTGGCGGTCCATTGCCCCTGTTCATACCAGAAGCCGTCGTCATGGCAGTGCAGCCTTTGCAGCAGGCTTATGATTTTTCTGGCTATCAGGCGCCGATTATCCAGTTTCAGCAGGCTGGTGTTTTTTCTGCCGACACGATAGAGTTGGCGCAACCGGCCTTGTACAGCATTATTGATTTCAGTCAACCCAATGACTTGCAAATCAAATGGGAGGGCAGTTTTACCATAGAAAAATCGGGAACGGTCAGTGCCTTGCGTTTTGTGACCAAGAATATACTGGCGGTATTGATGGAAACCTCATCCACCATAGACTGGTTGAATCACTATATGGCCTTGCCATTGGCCCAGCCAGTTGCGGTGAAAGAAGGTGATCTGTTGCAAGTCAGTTTCCAGTACCGTGCTGGTGGTTCTATCGCTTCACTGCAAAACTCCATGCAGGTGGAAGTGAAATCCACTGCAAGTGTCCGTGCAGGGCATTTGTCACTGGCTTACGGCTGATCCCAGTAAAATGTAAACAGCCTGCATTTTTTCAAATACAGGCTCTTTTTCTTTGTGACGACTGTTTTAGTCTGGTGAGCTATCTTCCCCATCTGCTGGTTTAGCCATTGCCTGTTGTATCAATTCTTCTTCAGAGATTGGCGGTAGCTCATTCAGTTCTTCTGGTCTGGCTTGATGTGCCAGGTTCAAGGCGTGCTCACCCAGAAATGCCAGGGCATCCCGCTCGTCTTCTGGCTCCTCCTGCGGACTGGTCTGCGCATTCAAGTCTTCATTGTCAGCATCGTCACCAGCCTCTGCATCCATGCCATATTCAAGCCCATCTCCAGCAGTTGCCAGCGCTTGCGTCAATAAATCATCGTCTGCTACAGGTGGAAGTTCAGCAAGTTCTTGCAGGTGCAATTTTTCCTCGAAAGTCAATTCTTGACTGGCTTGAAAAGCGGGCAAGACATAGTCTGGCTCAGGATGTTGTGGCGCACCTGCTGTGCTTTGCTTGCCCAGACTTTCCAGATAAGCGGCAAAGTCACCGTTTTTGGGAACATCATTATTCACGATGAGTTTTTCGTTCTATAGTTTTAGCCAGGAATCAGTTTTCGTGGCCATCGTGCATGGGCAAGGTATCTGGATCAGGTTTGAGCAGCTTGATATCGCGCACATTTTTTTGTACTGCAACAGCAGCAAACAGGCTCAGCAAGAATGCCATGGCAAAGAAGCCTTTTTCGCTCCAGCCCAGTGTTGCATTGAACAAACCTACAGCCAGTAAAAGTATCGATAAACCCAGCGACAGCCAGCACAGGCCAAAGTAGATGCCGGTAACAGGAATGCCTTCGAGTTTGTCACGTACCGATTTTTGCAAGGAAACGGCAGCAAACAGGCCATACATCAAGACGGCAAAGTAATAACCTTTTTCATTCAATTGCATCTCTGCATTCCAGACGCCAGCAAAATAAGTGGCTGCACCTATAAACAATGCGGCCCATGATGCGCCCACAAATGCACCGGTAGGTGCGTGAAGTTGAGGTTTCAAACAAGGACTCCTTGAAATAAAAGATTGAATCAGGTTTTACCGGATTCGCCGGAATTTTGCAATATTACAATGAGAAGAGCCAGGAAATAGCATATTTGACCCAAATAATAAGCCAAGTAGCTAGTTAGATATATTGGGGGTATATGGACAAAATTAATTCATTCGCGTAAGGTCACCCCTTCTTGCCTGAGCGGCAATGGTCCTCTGTTTTTTGTGCACTTTACCGGAGTCGAATAATGTCTTTACGTTTTGTTGCTGTGCCCGCTGGAAAATCCTTGATAACTTGCCTGGTCGCAGGCCTGTGCTTGTCTGCTACCGTACAAGCTGCACCAGCTAAAGCCAAGAACCCGCCAGTCAAGGCAGTGCAGGCATCCAAACTGAATCTTGGTGATATCCTTAAAGATTCCAAGGCCACGGACTGGAGGCCGCTTGATCCTGAAAATACGCTGTACCTGAATCTGGACAAAGGCCGTGTCGTCATAGAGCTGGCCCCCAATTTTGCCCCCAATCATGCACAAAATATCAAGGCACTGGTACACGAGGGTTATTTTGATGGTTTGGCTATCGTACGGTCGCAAGAGAACTATGTCGCGCAATGGGCAGACCCGGATGAGAAGCGTGAAGTTAAAACGGCCAAACGCAAGCTTGACGGTGAATTCACCGTCAAATACCCTGCCAATTTACCGTTTACGCAGTTGCCTGATATCGATGGCTATGCGCCGCAAGTGGGTCATGCAAACAGTTTTCCGGCGGGGCGTGATCCCAGGACCGGCACGGCCTGGCTAGCGCATTGTTATGCCAGTGTAGGCGTTGCCCGTGGCACTGATGCGAACAGCGGCAACGGCACATCTTTGTATGTGGTGACCGGGCATGCGCCAAGACAGCTGGATAGAAATATCACGGTAGTTGGTCGTGTTGTGCAAGGCATGGAATTACTGACCACGTTGCCACGTGGTACAGGGCCTTTGGGCTTTTATGAAAAAGCCGAAGAGCGCACTCCCATCAAGAGCATGAAAATAGCTGCCGATGTGCCCGAGTCCGAACGCAGCAAACTGGAAATCATCCGCACTGATACTGCAACTTTCAAATCAATTATCGATGCGCAAAGAAATCGCGGCGGTGACTGGTATAAGGTGCCGGCAGGGTATATAGACCTGTGTAATGTGCCACTGCCAGTCAGGCCGCAAAAATAACCATAAGTATGGGGGGCAGATTGGCGCGTGGCGCTTACTCCCGTGTTACGCGTATCTGCCCTAACGGAAATTTACTAATTGCTCCCGCTGTCCATACTTGATGTCTGGCAAGAGCTTGCCATGTCAACACTGCAAGCGATACTTGTAGCTGAGCTGGTATCAATGGCATCTTGTGACATTGCTGCTGGAGTATTGTTGTTGGTGATGGAATCCAGCCCCGGTGGGTTTGTAGCAAACCACAGCCATGCAGGATCAATAGCTCCCTTATTGATACTCCACTGATTAAAACCACCCCTGATGATGATAGTCAGGTATAGCGCAAAGGCAAATACAAAAATGCCCAGCGCAATATAAGGGAATACACGTAAGGGGGAAATATTTGGAACCAGGCTGCGCAGAAAAACAATCAGCAACGCAGAGATGGCAAAAAAGCAGATGAGGGATTTGATAATATTAATACGCAATTGGGACATCTCGGTTCTCCGGTAAAAGGATCAATAGGCATTTGTTGCAATTGCACTTATATTTTATGCCAGTTGAAAACTTCTTGCCGAAGGCATCATTTTATTGATGTCCCATCGCAATAACATTACTGCCCGGGGTTGTTCAGCTCTTCATGAATGCGATTGATGCCCTGCATGAGTTCATCATTGAGTTGCACATCCAGCGCATCAATATTCTCCTTCAACTGCGTCACATTAGTCGCACCTATGATGGTACTGGCGACAAAGCTGCGCGAATAACACCAGGCCAGTGCCAGTTGTGCTGGCGTCAATCCATGTTCACGCGCCAGAGCCGCATAACGTTTGCTGGCTTCAAATACGCTGGCACGCATGTAGCGTGGACTCCAGGTCGGCGGGAATATCGTCAGGCGGCCATGGGCTTTGGCATCGTCGATGTATTTGGCGGTCAATTGCCCGAATGCCAGCGGGCTATACGCCAGCAAGCCTACATTTTCGCGGAAGCACGTTTCATCCAGACCCTGTTCAAATGAACGGTTCACCAGGTTGTAGGCATTTTGTATGCTGGCGATGTTCGCTGCGCCTTGCAGTTCTGCCTGCTTGATAAACTCACTGACACCCCAGGATGTTTCATTTGATACGCCAAAAGCGCGTATCTTGCCTTCCTTGACGAGGGCATTCAATACCGCCACTGTTTCGGCGATATCTGTACAGGGTCTTTCCAGTGCTGGATCAAATTGTTTTTGTCCAAAGATGGGGGCATTGCGGCTGGGCCAGTGCAATTGGTAGAGGTCGATGTAGTCTGTTTGCAGGCGTTGCAAGCTGGTTTCTATGGCAGCACGAATATTCTTTTCATTCAAATCATTTTCGCCATTGCGTATCCAGCCCATGCCGCGTGAGGGGCCGGCTACTTTAGTCGCCAGCACAATCTCGCTACGCTTGCCGGATTTTTTTATCCAGCTGCCTATGTATTGTTCGGTCTTGCCTTGCGTAGCTGCACGCGGCATGACCGGATACATCTCTGCCGTATCAATAAAGTTAATGCCACGCTCCAGCGCATAATCCAGCTGCTCGTGCGCTTCTGCTTCTGTGTTTTGCTCGCCAAAGGTCATGGTGCCCAGGCAAATGGTGGTTACATTCAGTTGGCTATTGCCAAGTAAAATTTTCTTCATGATGATAAGGATAAATTATTTATGTCCGCGCAAGGCATCTGCGCAGTCTTTGACTAATGCCGGGCCTTGATAAATCAGGCCAGAATACACTTGTACCAGCGCTGCTCCCGCCTGCATTTTAGCCACAGCATCGGCACCAGAAAAAATCCCTCCGACACCGATGATGGGTAACTCATTACCCAGTTCTGCCTTCAGGGCACGGATGACACGATTCGATAATTCAAAGACGGGTTTGCCAGACAGGCCACCCGTTTCTTCTGCATGCGGCAAGCCTTGTACGGCATCGCGGGTGATGGTGGTATTGGTCGCAATCACTCCATCTATCTTGTGACGCAGCAGGGCTTCAGCTATGGTCTTGATCTGTTCTGCGTCGATATCAGGGGCGATCTTCAGGGCAACTGGCACATAACGTTTATGTTCATCCGCCAGTTTTTGCTGCGCCTCCTTGAGTTGTGACAGCAAGGCATCAAGCTCGGTTGCACCTTGCAACTGGCGCAGGTTCTTGGTGTTGGGAGAAGAGATATTCACTGTGACATAACTGGCATAGGGATAAACCTTGGCCAGGCAAAGCAGATAATCTTCAGCGGCGCGTTCTATTGGCGTATCGGCATTCTTGCCTATGTTGAGGCCAAGCACGCCTTGTTTGTCCTGGTAAAAACGCGAAGCCTGCACATTTTTGACAAAGGCATCGACGCCGCCATTATTAAAACCCATGCGATTGATAATCGCATCAGCCTGCGGCAGGCGGAACATGCGTGGCTTGGGGTTGCCCGCTTGCGCACGCGGCGTGACCGTGCCAATTTCTATGGAACCAAAACCGATTGCCGCCAGACCATCAATATACGCACCGTCCTTGTCCAAGCCAGCAGCAAGACCTACCGGATTGGGAAAGCGCACACCCATGACAGTGCGCGCATCTTCTGCAGGCTTATTGCCCAGCAAGCCACCCAAGCCCAGTTTATTGGCGCGCTGCAGAGCAGGTAAAGTCAGGTGATGGGCATTTTCCGGATCCATGGCAAACAGGGCAGGGCGGATCAGGGAGTAAAGAAGTTTTGCAGGCATGTAAATAGGATGGGAAGAAAAGTTGAAAATAAAATTTGAGAGACAAACAGGGCGGAGCGTTTCACAGCTCCCGCAAAGTTTGCCAGCGCCCCTGCATCAAGGCATCCAGGGGGCGGAAATTGGTTTTGTAAGCCATCTTGGGGCTAGCTGCAATCCAGTAACCCAGATAAACATAGGGCAGCTTTAATAAGCGTGTTTGCTCTATCTGCCACAAAACATTGTAGGTGCCATACGATGCCGTCGCATCATCCGGGTCATAAAAGGTATATACCGACGACAAGCCATCTGTGAGTACATCAATGATGCTGACCATGCGCAGGATATTGTTGCCATCCCTGAATTCAACCAGGCGTGTATTCACACGGCTTTGCAGCAGGAATTGAGCATACTGGTCTCGGCTGTCATTGTCCATGCCACCGCCAGAATGACGCTCACCCTGGTAGCGCTGGTACAGCTCATAGTGTTCATGCACATAACTGAGGCTGCTGACGCGCGCATGCAGATTGCCATGTTTTTTCCAGGCGCGGCGCTGGCTGCGGTTGGTTTCAAACTCATTGACGCGTACGCGCACTGGTGTGCAGGCCTGGCAGTTATCGCAATGCGGCCGGTAAATAAAAATTCCGCTGCGGCGAAAACCACTCTTTACCAGCTCCGAGTATGCATCCGCATTAATCAGATGTGCAGGCGTTGCCACTTGAGAACGCGCCTGCAAGCCTTCCAGATAACTGCAAGGATAGGGCGCCGTTGCATAAAACTGTATGCTGGCGAAGGGGAGTTCGTTAAGCTGGGTCACGGGCTGATCTTGTTGACTATGGTCCAATTGCTAATCGCTGGCAAGGCACTGGCATGTTCTACCCAGCGCAAAAACTCGGTTCTGCTGATCGCTTTTGCGCCCAGAGATGCCAAATGTGCCGTCTCTTGCTGGCAGTCTAACATTTTCACCCCATGTTCACGCAAGAAAAATACCAGATGTGCCAAGGCTATTTTTGATGCATCCGTGACCCTGGCAAACATCGATTCACCATAAAACATCCGGCCTATGCAAACGCCATAGGCGCCTCCTACCAATTTGCCGTCCAGCCATACTTCGGTGGAATGGGCATATCCCAGTTTGTGCAAGTCACAATAGCCCGCAACGATGTCGTCAGAAATCCAGGTGCCATGCTCTTCACCGCGCGGCGCTGCACAAGCCCGCATGACATCTTCAAAGGCAGTATCAAAGCGCACTTCCCAGCGCGGGTCTTTGCTGACCTGGCGCAAGCGCTTTTTCAGACTGAGTGACAGCTTGAAGTCTTGTACCTGCAAGACCATGCGCGGATCGGTGGACCACCACAAAATAGGTTGCCCATCAGAAAACCAGGGAAAGATGCCATTTCTATAAGCATACAGCAAGCGTCCCGCTGACAGGTCGGCACCCGCTGCCAATAAGCCTGCGGCACCGTCTTTTTCAGTAAGTGCGGTGCTGGGATGAGGGAAGGGACTATCGGTTTCCAGCCAGGGGATCACGCAGCCCCCAACATAGCTTGCACTAAAAAGATGCCATATTTTAGTGCATTAAACTTCTGCATTAAATAACCAGGTTTTAAAAATCGCATTAAATCAATCACTTATCGTTTGCACCAAATTGGAATGCATTTTGCTTTATCAGTGCATCTTTAATTCGGATTTGCACTTTAATTGGGAGATATTTTGCATGAATGCACAAAATAGCAGCGCTGACGCCTTGTTTATCTTGCTTGGCGCAATCATGATTTTAGCAATGCATGCGGGGTTTGCGTTTTTAGAATTGGGTACTGTGCGCAAGAAAAACCAGGTCAATGCCCTCGTCAAGATACTGGTTGATTTTGCCGTATCGACCATCGCCTACTTTTTTGTCGGTTACACCATTGCTTACGGCGTGCAGTTTTATTCAGGTGCCGAGGTGCTGGTCGCCAAAAACGGTTTTGAAATGGTCAAGTTCTTTTTCTTGCTGACCTTTGCCGCCGCCATTCCCGCCATTATCTCAGGCGGCATTGCCGAGCGGGCAAAATTTCACCCTCAGTTGATTGCTACTGCCTTGCTGGTCGGTGTGTTGTATCCATTCTTTGAAGGCATAGCCTGGAACCAGCGTTTTGGCATACAGGCATGGCTGAAGGCAATGTTTTCTGAAGAATTTCATGACTTTGCCGGTTCCGTAGTCGTACATGCCTTTGGTGGCTGGGTCGCCTTGCCTGCAGTGCTGCTACTGGGTGCACGCCGTGGCCGCTATATGAAGAATGGCGCAATTGCCGCCCACCCGCCATCGAGCATCCCTTTTCTGGCATTGGGAGCGTGGATCCTGACTGTTGGCTGGTTTGGTTTCAATGTCATGAGTGCACAAACCATGGACAAGATGAATGGTCTGGTTGCCATGAACTCGCTGATGGCCATGGTCGGCGGCACGCTGGTCGCCTTCATCCTTGGCAAGAATGACCCCGGCTTCGTCTATAACGGCCCCCTGGCTGGCCTGGTTGCGGTGTGTGCCGGTTCTGACCTCATGCATCCTCTCGGAGCGCTGATCACTGGTGGTATGGCTGGTGCGATCTTTGTCTGGATGTTCACCTGGACGCAAAACAAATGGAAAGTCGATGATGTACTCGGTGTCTGGCCCCTGCATGGGCTGTGTGGTGCCTGGGGTGGCATTGCCGCTGGTATCTTTGGCTTAAAGTCTCTGGGTGGTCTTGGTGGCGTCAGCTTGATGTCGCAATTGCTGGGCACCGTCACGGGTGTTGCGATTGCCTTCATCGGTGGCTATATCATCTACGCCAGTTTGAAAAAACTCGTAGGTATACGTCTTGATCCTGAAGAAGAATTTGAAGGCGCAGATTTGGCTATACATAAAATCTCATCGACTGCTGAGCGCGAGACCAGTTGGTAGTGACGCAAATAATGACGAAAAAAATGGGCGATTGAAAATGTCGCCCATTTTTTGATGCAAGTCCAGCCAGTTTCATTTCAATCATGCAGCATTGGCTTGAAAATATCATGCTCATGCGTCTGGAAACGCCCACCGGCCTTGACCTTCGCCAGGTCTTCAAAGAAAAACTTCAGCGTATGGCCTATGGTAGGGAAGGCGATGTCATCCCAGGGGATTTGCTCTTCAGAGAATAACGCAACTTCCAGGCTCTCGACTCCCGCTGCGTAATTCAAGTCCAGCAAGGTGGCGCGGTAAAATAAATGCACCTGATGCACATGTGGCACATTCAAGATAGAAAACAGCTCATGCAATTTGATATTGGCACCAGCTTCTTCCTCGGTCTCACGTTGCGCAGCCTGTGCCGTTGTCTCATTATTTTCCATGAAGCCAGCAGGCAGGGTCCAGAAGCCCAGGCGCGGTTCTATCGCCCGCTTGCATAATAATATCCTGGTGACACCATTTTCCTCCCAGACGGGAATAGAACCCACGACCATCTTGGGATTTTGATAATGGATAGTGCCACAAGCCGGGCAGACAAAACGCTCGCGGGTATCATCAACAGGAATTTGCAAGACCACCGGGGACGCGCATTCAGAGCAGAATTTCATGGGCAAAAAAGAGTCAAAATTGGCGAATCTGCAGAGTGTAACACCTGTCCGTAAAAGCGCGGCAAAAGTCCATGTCCTATAAAAGAATTGCGCGGAGCAGCAAAATCATGTATAGTTTCATTCTTCAGACGCGGGGTGGAGCAGTCTGGCAGCTCGTCGGGCTCATAACCCGAAGGTCGTAGGTTCAAATCCTGCCCCCGCAACCAAGTATTCAAGTCCTTGATCAGAAATGATCATGGACTTTTTGCTTTTCTATGATCTTCTTTTTCTTTCGCTTCTTCTTCCATAGTTTCAATGTGTGATGCTTGTCCGTGTTGCTCCTGGACTTGTGGTGTCACAGCTTGCGTGGCTCAATTCTATGGGGGGGGGCGTTCCCTGCGATGCTTATTTCTCTCTTGCTGAGGCAGATATCTGTAGCGGAATGACTTGTCGTGCATTCGTTTGCCTTGCGGCTTTTGGGTGTTCGGAAATATTGTGTAATCTGGCAGCGGTGGCGGGTGTGTTGTCGTCGGTTTTGAATACGCTGACGACATCGGCTTGTCTTCTTGCCTGATCCTGCAGGGATTCGGCGGCTGCGGCTATTTCTTCTACGAGGGCAGAGTTTTGCTGGGTGGTATTGTCGAGTTCCACAATGGCCCGGTTGATCTGTTCTATACCGGCAGTCTGTTCGGCGCTGGCCGAGCTTATTTCTGCAATGATATGAGTCACATGTCTGACGCTGCTGACGACTTCACCCATGGTCAGGCCCGCTTCATCAACAAGCTGAGTTCCTGCATTCACCTTCTCTACAGAAGTGTCAATCAAGAGTTTGATCTCTTTTGCTGCGGTTGCAGAACGCTGGGCAAGATTGCGTACTTCAGTGGCAACCACGGCAAACCCCCGGCCTTGCTCGCCAGCGCGCGCAGCTTCGACTGCGGCATTCAGTGCCAGAATATTTGTCTGGAAGGCGATGCCATCAATGACACTGATGATATCGACAATCTTCCTGGATGATTCGCTGATGGATGACATGGTATCGACCACGCGTGTGACGACATTGCCGCCTTTGACCGCCACTTCAGACGCATTTTTTGCGAGCTGATTTGCTTCGAGGGCGTTATCGGAATTTTGCTTGACGGCGCTCGTGAGTTCTTCCATGGATGATGCAGTTTCTTCCAGGGCGCTTGCCTGTTTTTCCGTGCGTGCGGAAAGATCCTGGTTGCCTGATGCGATTTGTGTGGATGCGGTGGCAACGGTGTCTGTGCCATTGCGTATTTGTCCGACAATGTCTATCAGGTTGTTGTTCATTAATGCCAGTGCGCGCAGCAGGGAACCCATTTCATCTTTGCCGGTGACATCGATAGTACTAGTCAAATCGCCGCTGGCAACGGTTTTGGCGATCTCTACTGCACTGTTGAGAGGAGTGACTATGCGCTGTGTAATTGACCAGGCGATAAAGCTGCTGATGATCGCCGCAAGTATGCCGGTAGCGATCATCAGTTGAGTCGCAGATTCAGCTGTTTCCTTGGTTTCTATGGCTGACTCTGCCATCAATCCTTCTTGAAACTTGATGAGTGACTCCATCGCTTCCAGGTAGCTGAGTTGTTTGGGGCGGACTTCCTTAAACAGAAAATCTTTTGCTTCATCTTTATTGCCATCCGTCACTAGCTTGATCATTTTGTCTCTGACGGGAATATATTGCGTGCGTTGTTCTATAGTGAGCCTGAGTAATTCCTTAGCTTTTGGGTTGTGTATTGTGGCGATCAGTTTGTCGAGTTCAATGGTAATTGCCTGAGAGGATTTTTGCACGCTGTCGATTTCCTTTTTAATTTCAGCTTCATCGCTCATGAGCAAGATATTGCGTAAATTCCTGGCTTGCAGATTCAGGTTTTTGATAGCGTCGTTCAGTACATATATTTTTTGATAGCGATCATTGACGGTCAGGTTGATCTCGCTATCGAGTAAAGTCAGGCGGGAAGCACCTATGGCGACAACGGCGATCAGCATCAAAATAACTAAGCCAAAGCCTGAATACAGACGCTGGCTGATTTTGAGGTTTGCAATAAACATTTTTATCCCCTGAAAGACTGTGCTGCTGGTCGGATGCGATTGACAATGAGCGGCGGCTGAAGCGGGTCGTCCTTGAAGGCAGTACTTCAAAAAGTGGTGTGGCGAGTTTGCTGTCAATTGCTAATGCCAGTTATTGGGTTTCTTGCCGAGGTATTGATGTGCAGATATGGCTTGCTTTAATGGCATTGAATTGCATTTTACGCATCATCTTTGATTGAAGTCCATGTGAAAAATCAAAGTGTATGTTTTATGCAAAAATTGAAATTTATTGTAAATTCAACCAATTTTTGCATATTTTCCTGATTACTTAAAATGAGTAAAATGCAAGCTATTATTGTAAATCCTGAATTTGATCTGGCAAGGAGAAATGTCGTGAATATCGAACTCGATCACACTATTGTTCTTTCGCATGACAAGCTGGCTTCGGCAAAACTGTTGGCTGAATTGCTGGGTGTGCCTTGGTCGCCGACAACCTTGGGTCCGTTTGCACCGGTATTTGTGAGCGAAGGCTTGACGCTGGACTTCATCCGGGCGAATGAGGATTTCCCCGTTTATCATCTTTGCTTTCGCGTCAGCCAGCAAAAGTTTGATGACATACTCAGTCGTATCAAGCTGGCTGGCATTTTTTATCGCAGCTCTGTGTGTGGGCCTGTGGATATGCGAATAAACACTTAATATGGCGGGGAAATGATTTACTGGAATGAGCCGGATGGTCATCAGTGGGAAATGCTGACGGTCAGTTATGCACGGCAGTCAGCTTAAGGCTTGATCGTGAAAGTAAATCGGTATTCCCCAAAAAAACGGAATGCGGCGTCGCTGACCTCGGTCAGATCGACTTCAATGTCGTTGATTGGCGCTGCTGCATCGCTTTGCCCATGTGCCCATGCATCAAAGCAATCTACATTTGCTCCTTGTTGTATCAGTGTACGTATGCTTGCTGCAATTTGACGTGTTGCTTCAATAGTGTCGTGATCTTCTTGAAACCATGCTTCTGGTTCGCCAAATCCGATCTCTATGCTGTCACCAGATAAATGCCTGAAATTGCAACTGCATCCGGCATTTGAGGCTAGGAACCATTTATTCTCGAAGCGTAGATATTTTTCTTCTGGAATGCCAGGTAGCTTTTTTACGAACTGAATCAGCTCATTGCTGGCAAGAGAAAGGTCAGAGTCTGAACTGGTGCTCAGGATGGTCATGAAGCACATGGCTTGTCATCAGGTTGATTGAAAATCACATGGTCATTGTTTCATAAAATCTTATTTGATGTTGTTGATGTAAATGCAATTTGATCTTTGTTTTACTTAAATCGTATGTAATCTGCCCAGATTTTTCCGTGCGGACTTCTTGAATGCATGGTACTCTAGTATTCCTGCAATTATATGCAGGGTGTTGTTGGAACGCTTGTGGTTGGCTTTCCAGTTTGGGTTCAGAAGTGGGGATGCGAGCGGTTAATGTGCTTGATTTTCCGCTTGCAGACGGAAATAATGAGTTAAGCCACGTTTTAGCGTGGCTTTTTTATTGTTTGTTGACGATATTTTTTGATCGTCTGCGAATTTCTGGACTACAATCCAGTGTCTACTAATTTTAGGGATTGTGCGCTGCTAAGTTCTTTGCGCGCTCCATGCAGTCCCAGCCGCCCGCATAAAGGGCGTTGCTACCAGGTTGGTGGCAACAAATTTAATACAAAACTGGTGTGAGTAATGGCAAAGATGGTAACTGGTATATCAGTTGCCCTGCTGCATGACATCAATTAAAAACAAATAAACCCGTGTACTTTAATATTGCATGAATACTGCTGAGGCAAAGCGAGTCCTCGAAACAGCCTTGTTATGCGCGCCTGAGCCGCTGACAGTCAATACCATGAAAAAGCTGTTCCAGGATGCGGATGATCAAGGTGATGTGGTCGGCGCAGATACTATCAAACTGATGCTGGAAGGCTTGCGTCAGGACTGGTCCGACAAGGGCATAGAGCTGGTGGCTTTATCTACTGGCTGGCGCTTTCAAAGCAAGCCAGAGATGCGCGCCTATATCGACAGACTGAACCCGGAAAAGCCACCTAAGTATTCAAGAGCAACGCTGGAAACTCTGGCGATTATTGCTTATCGCCAGCCAGTGACGCGTGGTGATATAGAAGAAATTCGTGGTGTGACCGTGGCTTCGCAGATGATCAAAACACTTGAAGACCGTGGCTGGATAGAAACCATAGGTCACAGGGATGTGCCAGGCCGCCCATCCTTGTTTGCCACTACCAAGCAGTTTTTGGATGACCTGGGTCTGTCTTCGCTGGATCAGTTGCCGCCCCTGCAGCAAGTGAAGCGGGATGCTGAAGAGGAACTGGTTCCTGAATTGGCAGCTCTGGATGGTGGTATGTTTGCCGCTGTTGAGGCCGATGCATTGGTGGCGGAGCCTGTAACTGGTGGCGAAACTGTTTCTGAGCAAGTTGCGGATGTGGTTTTGCCTGATGCGGATACCCTTGATACTGAGCCGGCAGCAATGGTGGATTCAGGCAATGAACTAGCGCAAGAGTCAGCGGATATCACAGAGACAGAGGTGCTTGCAGATGCTGAATTGGAGCCGTTGCCGCAAGAAATAAATGTTGCACAAGATTCACAAGATGCGCAGCAGCAACCGCAGACTGAGGCTGCACAGGATGCGAAAATTGCATTCGGGCAAGAGTCGCGAGAGGGAGTTGACGTTAGCGCCGAGCCAGATGCTGTAACTGTTGATGTTGTGATGGATAACGCGCCGCATGCAACTGATGAGGCTGCAGATATTGCTGAAGGGCTAGTCGAGACCGCAGGCGAAACAAAAATGGTAAAAGTATCAGAAGTGATAGTGAAAGAAATTACCGAAGATATAAGCGAAGAAATAAGTGAAGAAATAAGTGAGGTTGGGGGAGATTCTCAGCCTGTCACGCAATTGAGTGATCAGGTAGCCGATACTGCGGCACCGGATAGTGTACCGGGCGCTGCAGCGAGTCAGTTGCCTTCAATAGAACTGAAGAATGAATCCAATGAATCCTGAAGATGTAAATGCTGACCAAGCTGATGGTGCGGGCGCAAATGATAATGGCCCTACTGGTGGTGATGACGCAAAACCGGCAAAGCGCGCTGCGCGTGCCACGCGTACTGGTGTAAGCCGATCCAAGCCTAAGCAAGAGAATGCAGAGCAATCAGCAGGGGCTGCAGAAGTAGTAGTGGAAAAAGTTGCAAAAAAGGCAAAATCGGAAAAGGCGGCAACTGTAGCGGTGACAACATCAGCCGATGATGTTGCAGAGGCGCCAGTTAAAAAAGCACGTGCGCCGCGTATGCCTAAAGAGCCTGGGGCAGCGCCACGCGCCAGCCGTGCAAAAGCCAAGCCTGCGGAAGTTGTCGAGGAGCATGTAGCTGTCGCTCCTGAAGCCCATGAGGCTCCTGTAGTTGCTGCGCAGGTTGTGCGTACTGAGCAAGTAGCCGAGCGCAGTGAGCGTCCGCCACGCGGCGAACGACCACCCCGCACAGAACGTGCGCCAAGGGCAGATCGTGCAGAGCGAACGGAGCGCACAGATCACGGTGAAAAAACTGAAAACGGCGAAAAAACTGAGCGCCCAGTCCGCGCTGATCGTGGAGAGCGTACCGACCAGCGTGCCGACCGCGCAGAGCGTCCAGATCGTAGTGAGCGCAGTGAGCGTACCGATCGCGGTGACCGCAATGATCGTGGCCCACGTCAAAATGCTGGTCAGGCAGGTGCCAATAAATCCAAGCGTCCGCAACAGCAAACTCGCGGTGGCCGCCCTGGTGCAGGCAACAATGCCGATGACGTGTTTTCTTTTGTTACTTCCGAGGCATTTGATTCGGGTGTTGCTGATGATGTCAAAGGCAAGGTCCGTGGCAAGCCAGTGCGCCGTGATCTGACTGCAGATGATGATGCGCCTAAGTTGCATAAAGTACTGGCTGAAGCAGGTCTGGGTTCGCGTCGCGATATGGAAGAACTGATCGTTGCTGGTCGTGTCTCTGTGAATGGTGAGCCAGCCCACATTGGCCAAAGAATTCTGCCGACTGACCAGGTGCGTATCAATGGCAAGCCCATTATGCGCAAAGTCAGTAAAAAACCGCCACGCGTATTGATTTATCATAAGCCTGCTGGCGAAATCGTCAGCACCAATGATCCTGAAGGCCGTGCATCCGTATTTGAAAGCCTGCCAAGCATGAAGGTTGGTAAATGGCTGGCAGTAGGGCGCCTGGATTACAACACTGAAGGTTTGTTGTTGTTCACCACATCTGGTGATCTGGCAAACCGTCTGATGCACCCACGATACGGTATCGAGCGTGAATACGCTGTGCGTACCCTGGGTGAGCTGGAAGAGGGTATGCGTCAGCGCCTGTTGGCTGGCGTTGAGCTGGAAGATGGTTTGGCGCAATTCTCCAAAATCACTGATGGTGGTGGTGAAGGTGTTAATAAATGGTATCGCGTCATCATTGGCGAGGGCCGTAACCGTGAAGTTCGTCGTATGTTTGAGGCGGTCGGGTTGACAGTTTCACGCTTGATACGTACTCGTTATGGTGCCATGACCCTGCCTGCCAACCTAAAGCGTGGCCGTTGGGAAGAGCTTGAAGAAGATGCAGTCCGCGCCTTGTTGAAACTCAGTGGCCTGGAAAAAGCCGGTGGTGATAAGCCGACTGCGCCAACCAGGGGTGGCAAGCCATTTGGTAATAAGGCGCCTGGTTTTGGTACTGGCCCATTTAGCCAGAAGCAAGTTGGTTTCCCTATGTCCAGTGGGCGTAGTGAGCGTGCTGAATATGGTGCTGGCCGTAGCGGTAATGCCAACGGCAACAATGCATATGGCAACAAAACTGGTGGTAATGCTGGTAGTGGGCGTAATGGTCCGGGTAATGGGGCAGGCAACGGTGCTGGTAATAATGCCAATAACGCTAATGGCAAAAAACGCAGCCGCCAGCCAGATCCTTTGCAAACTGCATTGGGCTTCCCTGATGCCGGGCAGCGTCGTGGGCCTACATCCCGTGGTAGTGGTCAGGCCATAGGTCAAGGAATTGCAGCGCGCAGGCGCTCACGTGGCGCATAATGTTTTTCGATCGTTTTAAGCGTTTTGCAGTAGCGGGACGTGTTGAAATTACCTCGTTTTCCATTGCGACGAGGTAATTTATCGTTTATAATCTTGTAGTTAGCAGATTTAGCCTTTATTTGAATTTAAAATCGAGGCGCTACAAAAAAAGATGGGCAGTTGCCCATTTTTTTTTGGTTTTAGCGATTGATATCGTGTTGAGTGAGTTGCGGCGCAACGCTCAATAGCCCGAATCGCCAGGCCTGTAGCGGGTTTTGCCCGGTTTGCAAATTGTCAGTGTGTTTTTCGGAGAATAAGTTTGGCTTTGTTGGATTTGATAGAAAAGACCGTCAACGGTACCGGATATGATCTGGTAGATTTTGAGCAGGCCGAGCGCGGCTTGTTCAGGGTTTATATTGATTATTTGCCGGAAGATCTGGAGCGCGGCAATATCACGGTGGAAGACTGCGAAAAAGTCAGTCACCAGTTATCGCATGTGCTGACGGTTGAGAACGTCAATTACAGTCGCCTGGAGACTTCTTCTCCTGGTCTCGACAGACCACTCAAAAAAATCGCTGATTATGTGCGTTTTGCTGGCGAGAAAGCCAATGTGAAATTGCGTATGCCCATGCCGGGCACGCCAAATCGCAAAACTTTCGAAGGCATCCTGCACGAACCTGAAGGCGAAAATCTGAAGCTGGAATTTGAAGTAAAAGATGGGTCGGCCATGCTGGAGTTTACGCTCGCCGATGTGGATAAGGCACGTCTCGTGCCGCAAGTGGATTTTAGGAGTCGCAAAGCATGAGTCGTGATTTGTTGTTATTGGTGGATGTGCTGGCGCGTGAAAAGAACGTCGATGAAGAGGTTGTTTTCGGATCGCTGGAGCATGCTTTGGCGCAAGCGACAAAAAAACGTTTTCCCGGTGAAGTCGATATTCGCGTAGAAATCGACCGTGATACTGGTGAATTCAGGTCTTTCCGACGCTGGCATGTAGTGCCGGATGAGGCAGGTCTGCAATTGCCTGACCAGGAAATCCTGCATTTTGAAGCAGTGGAAGACGATCCTGAAATTCAGGTTGATGATTACATCGAAGAAGAAATTGAATCGGTCGATTTTGGCCGTCGTTTTGCCCAAGATACCAAGCAAGTCGTTTTGCAACGTATCCGTGATGCAGAGCGTGAACAAATCCTGGCTGATTTCCTGGAACGTGGTGATTCCCTGGTAACAGGTACCATCAAGCGTATGGAGCGCGGCGAGGCCGTGGTTGAGTCAGGCAAGATTGAAGCACGTTTGCCACGTGACCAGATGATCCCTAAAGAAAATCTGCGTGTTGGTGACCGTGTACGTGCCTATATCTTGCGTATTGATCGCAATGCACGTGGCCCGCAAGTTATCTTGTCGCGTACAGCGCCAGAATTCATCATGAAACTGTTTGAACTGGAAGTGCCAGAAATCGAACAGGGTTCCCTGATCATCAAGTCTGCTGCGCGTGACCCTGGTGTGCGTGCAAAAATCGCGGTGTTTACTGCCGACAAACGCATTGACCCTATCGGCACTTGCGTTGGTATGCGTGGTTCGCGCGTCCAGGCTGTGACTGGCGAGTTGGGTGGCGAGCGTGTCGATATCGTGCTTTGGTCTGAAGACCCGGCGCAATTCGTGATCGGCGCACTGGCACCAGCCAATGTTTCATCCATCATGGTGGATGAAGAAAAACACGGCATGGACGTGGTAGTGGATGAAGAAAACCTGGCGATTGCTATCGGCCGCAGCGGACAAAACGTGCGCCTGGCAGCTGAATTGACAGGCTGGCAAATCAATATCATGACTGCTGAAGAGTCTGCGAATAAAGCCGAGCAAGAAACTGCCGGCATCCGCAGCCTGTTCATGGAAAAACTCGACGTAGATCAGGAAGTCGCTGACATCCTGGTAGATGAAGGTTTCTCCAGTCTGGAAGAAATCGCTTACGTACCTATCAGCGAAATGCTGGAAATCGAAGCCTTTGATGAAGATACCGTCAATGAGTTGCGTAACCGCGCTCGTGACGCTTTGTTGACAGAAGCAATTGCTTCTGAAGAGGGTCTCGAAGGTATGGAAGATGAATTAGTCAATCTCGAAGGTATGACCCGCGTGACGGCAGGTAAGCTGGGTTTGGCTGGTATCAAGACCCTGGCGGCTTTCGCTGGATTGGCTTATGACGAGTTTGGTGCGATTCTGGCATTGTCTGCCGACCGTACACGTCAATTAATTAAAGATGCATTTGAAGATGTGACCGATGATGAGATGAAACTCATCGACGCTAAATATGATGATCAGGCCAAGGCTTTGTTAGCCAAAGCCTGGAAACTCGTAGAAGCTAAGTAATTCACGGGTTTCAATCTCATAACGCGCACATAGAAAAAGAGGACTGAATGGCGAGTAACAATGTAGCCCAATTTGCCACCGAGCTAACGATGTCAGCAGATTTGCTGCTCACGCAATTGCGTGCAGCGGGCGTCAGTAAGAGCTCGACGTCAGATTCGCTGACAAAGGAAGACAAAGATAAGCTTTTGGAGCATCTGCGTCGTTCCCACGGCGTTTCTGCGGACACCGAAAAGAAAAAAATAACCTTGACTCGTAAGGAAACGACCGAGATTAAGCAAGCCGATGCGACTGGGAAGTCTCGTACCATTCAGGTTGAAGTTCGTAAAAAACGCACTTTCGTTAAACGTGATGATGCTCCCGCAGATGAAGCGCAGGCTGCTGCACCAGTGGATGCGGCAGAACAGGCGCGTCTTGATGAAGAAGCCCGTCGCGAAGCGGAGTTGATCGCACGTCAGGAAGCTGAATTGCTGGAGAAGCAGGAACGCCTGGCCAAGCTCGAAGCTGAAAAAGAAGCTCAGGCACAAGCCATGCGTGAAGCCGAGTTGGCAGAAGCCGCCAAAGCTGAAGCTGAAAAAGCCAAAGCCGAGCAAGCGGCTGCTGCCGCCAAGGCACTCAATGCTAGCGCTAACGCCAAGCCTTCCGATGCTAAACCTGCAGAGGTAAAACCTGTGCAGGCAGCTCAAACCGCTCAAACTGCCGCTGATGAAGATAAAAAACGTGTCGAAGCAGAAGAAGCGAAGAAAAAAGCGGTAGCCGACGCCAAGGAAGCAACTGAGCGCGCTGCTGCTACTGAAAAAGCCAGAAAAGCTGTGGCTGACGAAGTTGCGCAAATCAAAGAAATGATGAACGCAGCACGTCGCCCTGCCAAAGCTGCGGAGCCTGCTCCTGTAGCGGCTCCTAAGGTGGCTGAAGGTACCTTGCACAAGCCTGCTGATAAAAAAGTGGCTGAGAAAAAGCCTGGCGCAGCAGTAGAGAAAAAAGACGAGAAAAAACCAGCCGTTGGCGACAAGAAGGCAATCAAATCTGCCAATGTGTCTTCCACTTGGCAAGACGACGCAGCCAAGAAACGTGGCGGCGGTCTGAAAACGCGTGGTGATACTTCTGGTGGCCGTGATGGCTGGAAGGGTGGGCCTAAAGGTCGTCGCAACAGTCATCATGATGACCGCGAAAGCAATTTCCAGGCACCGGTTGAAGCCATCGTCAAAGATGTATTCGTGCCAGAAACCCTGACTGTTGCTGAGCTGGCGCATAAAATGTCCGTCAAGGCATCTGAAGTCATCAAGCATTTGATGAAGTTGGGGCAGATGTGCACGATTAACCAGGTACTTGATCAGGAAACAGCAATGATCCTGGTTGAAGAGATGGGGCATAAAGCCTTTGCAGCAAAACTGGATGATCCCGAGGCGATGCTGACGGATACCACAGAACACGGTGAATACGAGTCCTTCCCACGCGCACCTGTGGTCACTGTCATGGGTCACGTTGATCATGGTAAAACATCCTTGCTGGATTACATCCGCCGTGCCAAAGTCGCGTCTGGTGAAGCCGGTGGCATTACGCAGCATATCGGTGCTTATCACGTAGAAACACCACGTGGCATGATCACCTTCCTTGATACACCAGGCCATGAAGCGTTTACCGCTATGCGTGCCCGTGGCGCCAAGGCGACGGATATTGTTATTCTGGTTGTGGCAGCCGATGACGGCGTCATGCCGCAAACCAAAGAAGCGATTGCCCATGCGAAAGCAGCTGGAGTGCCTCTGGTCGTTGCTATCAATAAAATTGATAAGCCAGGTGCCAATGCAGACCGCGTGACACAAGAGTTGATCGCTGAAAGCGTCGTGCCTGAAGAATACGGTGGTGATTCACCATTCGTACAAGTATCCGCAAAAACTGGTCTGGGTATTGATTCCCTGCTGGAAAACGTTTTGCTGCAAGCTGAAGTGCTGGAATTGAAAGCACCGAAAGATGCACCTGCTAAAGGTCTGGTTGTTGAGGCGCGTCTGGATAAAGGTCGCGGTACTGTCGCCACTATTCTGGTGCAGTCCGGTACTTTGAAACGTGGCGATGTGGTCCTGGCTGGCTCAGCCTATGGCCGTGTCCGTGCGATGCTCGATGAAAATGGCGCGAATATCTCCGAGGCTGGCCCATCCATCCCGGTAGAGATTCAAGGTCTGACAGAAGTGCCGTCTGCTGGTGAAGAAGTCATGGTCATGGCTGATGAACGCAAGGCGCGTGAAATCGCCTTGTTCCGTCAAGGTAAATTCCGTGACGTCAAACTGGCGAAACAGCAAGCAGCCAAGCTCGAAAACATGTTCGAAAACATGGGCGAAGGCGAAGTCAAGAACTTGCCTATCATCGTCAAGACCGACGTACAAGGTTCGCAAGAAGCGCTGGTGCAATCCCTGGTCAAATTATCGACCAGCGAAGTGCGTGTACAAGTTGTGCATGCTGCAGTTGGTGGTATTTCCGAATCTGACGTCAATCTGGCTGTCGCTTCCAAAGCGGTCATCATCGGCTTTAACACCCGTGCTGACGCATCTGCCCGTAAATTGGCAGAGTCTAACGGTGTCGATATTCGCTACTACAACATCATTTACGATGCAGTAGATGAAGTTAAAGCAGCTTTGTCCGGCATGTTGGCTCCAGAGAAGCGCGAACAGATCATTGGTATGGTCGAGATTCGCCAGGTCTTCGTGGTCAGCAAAGTTGGCGCGATTGCCGGCTGTCTGGTTACCGACGGTGTGGTCAAGCGTACATCCTCTGTCCGTTTGCTGCGTAACAACGTGGTTACCTGGACAGGCGAGCTGGATTCGCTCAAGCGTTACAAAGACGATGCCAAAGAAGTCAAAGCCGGTCTGGAATGCGGTCTTTCACTGAAAGGCTACAACGAGATTCAGGTTGGCGATCAGCTTGAAATATTTGAAGTACAAGAGATAGCACGTACTCTGTAACTCAAGATAACCCCGGACTAGTTCCGGGGTTGTGGTTTATGGAGATGTAAGAAAATTATGGCAAAACATAGCAAAAATATTCCTGGTCGTGGCCTGCGTGTCGCAGACCAGATTCAAAAAGACCTGGCAGAAATTATCTGGTCCGAATTAAAAGACCCGCGTGTAGGCATGATCACGCTGACTGAGGTGCAGTTGACTCCCGATTACGCACATGCAAAAGTGTATTTCACTACTCTGGTAGATGATCCTGCTGCCGTCAAGAATACTGTTGAGGCCTTGGTCAAGGCATCTGGCTTCCTGCGCAATCAACTGGGTTTGCGTCTGCGTATCCATACGTTGCCGCAACTGCATTTTGTGCATGACACATCCACCATTCGCGGCATGGCCATGTCGAAACTGATCGATGAAGCCAATGCCACCCGCGCCAAAGACGACGGCGAAGAGTAAATTCTGAACGATACATTGCGCAGCCTGGCAACAGGCTGCTGACAACATGACGACTCCGCAGATGAAAAGAAAACGCGTGCCTGTGCACGGCGTATTACTATTGGATAAACCAGTTGGTTTTTCCAGTAATGACGCCCTGATCAAAGCCAAGCGCTTTCTGAATGCCGCCAAAGCTGGGCATACCGGTACGCTTGATCCATTCGCCACTGGCTTGCTGCCTCTGTGCTTTGGTGAAGCTACCAAGTTTTCCCAGGATTTGCTGGAGGCTGATAAAACCTATACTACAGTGGTACATCTGGGCGTCACGACGACAACCGGAGATACCGAAGGTGAAGTGCTGGAAGAAAAACCAGTAGCGGTCAGCATTGAGCAAATCCAGCATGCTTTACAGCAATTCACCGGTCCCATACAGCAAGTGCCTCCCATGTATTCTGCACTTAAGCGCGACGGCAAACCCTTGTATGAATATGCACGTGCCGGTATCACGCTGGAGCGCGAAGCGCGCAGTGTCATCATTCATGAGCTGGAATTGCTGGCTTATGAAGCACCTTTCCTGAGCCTCAAGGTCAAATGCAGTAAGGGCACCTATGTACGTGTGCTGGGTGAAGATATAGGAGCATTGCTGGGTTGTGGTGCCCATTTGAAAGAATTGCGCCGTATTGGTGTGGGTCATCTGGTACTGGAGAAATCCATTACCCTGGAGTATCTCGAAAGTTTGCCAGAGCCAGAACGTCTGGCATTGCTGGACCCGGTTGATGCCTTATTGTCCAGCTTTGCCCCGGTTTATCTCACAGATGAGCTTTCTCGCCGCTTTCTGCATGGACAGCGTCTGCCATTAAATAAAGAAGAAGTCGTTTTACCCATTGAAACTGGCCGCGTTCGCGTCTATCGTGAATCGGACGGACAGTTGCTGGGTTCTGCCCAGTTACAGGAATACGGCATACTCGCGCCCGAGCGCCTGATTGCCACTGAACATTAATTGTGTCATCGCGCGGTAGCAACTCCTTGAAATAATAGGAGTTTTTCTACTTTTGCGCTGCAACATGTTATAATCGCAGGTTATCCGATTTACCTCATAGAATTACCCAATAAGAACGCTATCATGTCTACTTCAAAACGCGCTATTCGTAACATCGCCATTATCGCTCACGTCGATCACGGCAAAACCACTCTGGTTGACCAGTTATTGCGTCAGTCCGGTACTTTCCGCGACAACCAGCAGGTTGATGCCCGTGTTATGGATTCGAATGATATCGAAAAAGAGCGCGGTATCACTATTTTGTCCAAGAACTGTGCTGTTGAATACAAAGGCACACACATCAACATCGTTGATACACCAGGCCATGCTGACTTTGGCGGTGAAGTAGAACGTGTTCTGTCCATGGTAGATAGCGTTTTGTTGCTGGTAGATGCACAAGAAGGCCCAATGCCACAAACGCGTTTCGTTACGCGTAAAGCGCTGGCTCTGGGTTTGAAACCTATCGTTGTCGTCAACAAGATCGACCGCGAAAACGCTGATCCACAAAAAGCCGTCAACGCGACTTTTGAATTGTTCGACAAACTCGGCGCAACTGACGAGCAACTTGATTTCCCTATCGTTTATGCATCCGGTTTCAAAGGCTATGCAGGTCTGGAAGACTCCGTGCGCGAAGGCAATATGGAGCCATTGTTCGACGCTATCCTGGAACACGTTCCTGCGCGTGAAGATGATCCAGATGGTCCTCTGCAATTGCAAATCACTTCCCTGGAATACTCTTCCTACGTTGGTAAAATCGGCGTTGGCCGTATCCTGCGTGGCCGCGTCAAGGCATTGCAAGACGTCGTCTGGATGAATGGTCCTGACGACAAGCCAACCAAGGCACGTATCAACCAGGTATTGACATTCAAAGGCCTGGACCGCGTTCTGGTTGATGAAGCATTGGCAGGTGACATCGTCCTGATCAATGGTATCGAAGAAATCGGTATCGGCTCCACCATCTGCGCACCTGATACGCCTGAAGGCTTGCCGATGTTGAAGATTGATGAACCTACACTGACCATGAACTTCATGGTTAACAGCTCTCCACTGGCTGGCCGCGAAGGCAAATTCGTGACGACACGTCAAATCCGTGACCGTCTGGAACGTGAATTGAAATCCAACATGGCTTTGCGCGTTGTGCAGGCTGAAGGTGATGATTCTACGTATGAAGTTTCTGGCCGTGGTGAGTTGCATCTGACTATCCTGATCGAAAACATGCGTCGTGAAGGCTTTGAGCTGGCTGTATCCCGTCCACGCGTAGTCTTCAAAATGGTCGGTGATGTACGTCATGAGCCATATGAAAACCTGACAGTCGATGTCGAAGAAGCCAACCAGGGTGGTGTCATGGAAGAGTTGGGTCGTCGTCGCGGTGACCTGCAAAACATGGAACCGGACGGCAAAGGTCGTGTACGTCTGGAATACCGTATTCCTGCACGTGGCCTGATCGGCTTCCAGGGCGAATTCATGACATTGACACGCGGTACAGGTTTGATGAGCCACGTGTTTGATGAATATGCACCAGTTGATAATTCCAAAGGCGAACTCGGTGGCCGTCGTAATGGCGTACTGATCTCGCAAGATGATGGCGCAGCAGTTGCCTACGCTATCTGGAAATTGCAAGACCGTGGCCGCATGTTCGTCAGCCACAATGACCCAGTGTATGAAGGCATGATCATCGGTATCCATTCCCGCGACAATGACCTGGTTGTGAACCCGATCAAGGGCAAGCAATTGACCAACGTTCGTTCTTCCGGTACGGATGAAGCGGTACGTCTGGTGCCACCTATCCAGTTGAACTTGGAATACGCGGTCGAATTTATTGACGATGATGAACTGGTCGAAGTTACACCTAAGAGCATCCGTCTGCGCAAGCGCTATCTGAAAGAGCACGAACGTAAAAAAGCATCACGCGACTAAGCGGATCTGTTCTTAATCTGGTCTTACGAATGTGGCTGTTAATTCAGTCGCATAAAAATTAACCCGTTTTGCTCTAGCCAGATTGGCCAGGGTCAAACGGGTTTTTTGTTTGGAGCTTTATGCAAAATAAAATGTCTCACCGCAAAGCGGTGATGCTGATGATTTGCGCTGCGACCTTGTGGAGTATTGCCGGTGTATTTACCCGTCACCTCGAAGTTGCGCGTAATTTTGAAGTTACTTTCTGGCGCAGTTTTTTTGCCGCAGTCTTTATTGCTGGTGTCATGCTCAGACAATACAAGTGGGCCTTCATACCGCGCCTTAAATTATTGGGCAAGATAGGCTTTTTGTCTGGTTGCATGTGGGCCACCATGTATAGCTGCTTCATGATCGCACTGACCATGACCACTGTCGCCAATACCTCCATTATGGAAAGCCTGACGCCCTTGTTCACGGCCTTCCTGGCATGGATGATATTACGCCAGCATATACCTGCACGTACCTGGTGGGCAATTGCTGCCGCTGGCGTGGGCATGTGCTGGATGTTTGCCGGCAGTTTGACCGGGGTCGATAGCCGTGGCCTGACAGGCATGCTGATTGCGCTGGGTATCCCGTTTGCATCTTCAATCAACGTCATCATCCTGAAAAAAGGGGGGCATGCAGTGGATCTGGTGCCTGCGGTGTTTGTTGGTGGCAGTTTGTCGGCATTGATCATGCTGCCATTGGCCTGGCCATTTCAGACTTCATTGCACGACATTGCCATTCTGGCGATTTTGGGATTTTTTCAATTGGGCCTGCCTTGTATGTTGATGGTCAAGGCATCCAATAGCCTGTCTGCACCGGAGATATCCTTACTGTCTTTGCTGGAAGTCTTGCTTGCACCGATCTGGGCATGGTTGGGAGCCGGTGAGGTGCCTGCGCAATCCAGCATAATAGGTGGAGCTATCGTGCTGACAGCACTGGTCTTCAATGAATTGACCGACATGCGGCGTGATTGATCCACATCAAATTTTGTAAGGGTAAATTTTGAAATGGCAGGGCAGGGATTTATGATCGCGAACATTTTTCTTTTCGGATTATCCTGCCATGACTGTTGCCTCGGTAAAAAACGCAATAAAATCCCCAGAACTCCTCCTGCCCGCCGGTTCACTGGAAAAAATGCATGCCGCTTTCGACTTCGGTGCCGATGCGGTATATGCAGGCCAGCCACGCTATAGCCTGCGTGCCCGCAATAATGAATTCTCTACTCTCGATGTATTGCAGCAAGGCATAGACGGCGCCCATGCGCGCGGCAAATTGTTTTTCGTCGCCAGCAATATCTTTCCACACAATAGCAAACTCAAAACTTATCTGCGCGACATGGAGCCGGTCGTCAATATGAGGCCGGATGCCCTCATCATGGCTGACCCTGGCCTCATCATGATGGTGCGTGAAAAATGGCCAGAAGTGCCCGTACATCTGTCTGTGCAAGCCAATGCCGTGAATTGGGCGGACGTCAAATTCTGGAAAAAAATGGGCCTGACCCGCGTGATCCTGTCACGCGAATTATCACTCGATGAAATAGAGGAAATCCGCCAGCAATGCCCTGATATGGAGCTGGAAGTGTTCGTGCATGGTGCCTTGTGTATCGCCTATTCTGGTCGTTGCCTGTTGTCTGGGTATTTCAACCATCGTGACCCGAACCAAGGGACATGCACCAATTCCTGCCGCTGGGATTACAAGGTCGAAAATGCGACAGAAAATGAAACCGGTGACCTCGCGCGCGTCCCGGTTGAAAGTATCAAATTCAATTACCAGCAGGCGCTGGAAGAAGCCAATCAATCTTTTTCTGCCATGGGTGATATGCCGCGTCATCCCCTCGCTGACCGCCCGTACCTGATAGAAGAGGGTGGTAAGCCTGGTCAGTTCATGCCCATACTCGAAGATGAGCATGGTACCTACATCATGAATTCCAAAGACTTGCGCGCTGTTGAACACGTAGAGCGATTGGCACAAATCGGTATTGATTCGCTAAAGGTCGAAGGCCGTACCAAGTCCTTGTACTATGTCGCTCGCACGGCCCAAACCTACAGGCGCGCGATAGATGATGCAGTTGCTGGCCGCCCGTTTAACACTGACTTGCTGGGCCAGTTGAATGGTCTCGCCAATCGCGGTTATACCGATGGTTTTTATCAGCGTCACCATACGCAAGAACACCAAAATTACATGGAAGGTGTATCGAAGGCGCACCGCAGCCAGTATGTGGGGCAAGTCTTGCAAGTGACAAATGGCTGGGCAGAAGTCGAAGTCAAAAACCGCTTTGCTGTTGGCGATGAGATAGAAATCATTTCACCGAATGGCAATGAAATAATACGACTGGCCGAGATGCGTAATGCTGATAATCAGCCTCTGAGCATCATAGGTGGAGCAGGGCATAAGGTGCATATTCCGCTGGATGTCAGACATGAAAAAGCCCTGATTGCCAGGATGTTGTAATCAGGGAGTTGACGCTTCCTTCATAGCGTGTATTCTTGATTCAAAAGAGGTATCAAATTTGGCAAAGGGGGTATGGCTATGAAAAGACAACTACAGAGTTTCTTATTGACTTGCTCCCTGGTCATAATGTCGGCTATTGCATCAGCAGCTGAGCCTTTGCCCATATTCGATGCTCACATGCATTACAACATCGAAGCGCGCAGCACCTGGTCGCCACAGCGTATCATCACCTTATGGCGTCAGCTTGGCATACGCGCCGTGTTGGCGACCAGTCGTCCCAATGATGGCACGCTGGATTTGATTGCGCAAAATGCGCCTGATATCAAGATCGTCCCTTTCCTGCGTCCCTACAAAGTGCAGCCTGACAGGCATGACTGGTTTGTCAATCCGGAGATAGAGCGCTTTGTAGAAAAAGAACTGCAGCGCGGCATCTATCGCGGCATAGGTGAATTCCATATCTTTGGCAAGGATGCTGATGCACCTTATATGGCGAAAATTGCCAGGCTGGCCAAGGCGCGTGATTTGTGGCTGCATGCCCATTCTGATGAAGATGCGATAGAACGTATTTTGCATCACGCACCCGGTGTCAAGCTGATCTGGGCGCATACTGGCATGGGCACCTCGCTGGATAAAGTTGAGGCCATGTTTGCGCAATATCCCAACCTGGTTGGTGAGCTGTCTTTCCGCTCTGATCTTGAGCAAAACGGCAGCCTGAATCCGCAATGGAAGCGCCTGTTTTTGCGTTTCCCCGACAGGTTCGTGCTTGGCACCGATACCTGGGTCACATCACGCTGGGATGAAGTGCCGCAGTTGATGGCTTTTTATCGCCGCATGCTGAGCGAGTTGCCAGCAGATATTGCAGAGCGCATTGCGTATAAGAATGGACTGGCAATGTTTGGTCTGCAATAATCCGGGCTCTTTGACACCCACCGAGTTGGCATGGATTTATTTGATCAAATTGCAGAAGTCTTATCCTCAGTGCGCGCCGAGCTGAAACTGCAATTGCTAGGCTTTGCCGTTATCTATGTCACCATGAGCATCATCACCCTGATGATGTATGGTCTGGATAAGGCTGCAGCAAAAAGGCGTGATTCAAGAATTTCTGAACGCGCTTTATTACTGTGTGGCCTGGCCTGCGGCTGGCCAGGTGCCATGCTCGCGCAAAGGTGGTTCCGTCACAAAACCATCAAAACTTCTTTCCGGCTGGCATTTGCTGCCACAGTCATCGTCAATTGTCTGGCACTTGGCGTGCTTATCTGTTGGTCATTGAACTTATTGAATTAGCATTGTCCAATTGGTAATATGGGGTTTCCATTCATACAGGCAGTCTTTTGCAGATGATCCGTATTCCCAGGGAGATCAGGCATGAAAATAGAAGCTCAAAAAACCTATGTGGCGCTGGCGGCTGACGGCATGGCGACTGTGCTGGAGCAATGCCCCGCATTCTGGAGTTTGCCCGAAGCAGAAATCGAGGCTTACGGCAAACACTGGCTGATCAGTGAATTCACATGCGAATCAGACTGGCCCAGCTGGGAAATGCATCCAGGGGCAGATGAATTCGTGTATTTGCTATCTGGCCGCGCTGATTTCCTCATCGAGCTGGAAGGTGCCGTTGAGCATATTTACATGAAAGCAGGTGAGGCAGTATTGGTGCCCAAGGGGCGCTGGCATACGGCTAAAGTGTTTGCAGAAAGTCGTATGTTGTTCATGACACGAGGCGAAGGCACGCAGCATAAGCCTGTGATCAAGGGTTAATTGTGAGTTGTGAAGGGCATTTGTAGAGTCCAGGATTGTGTTTCCTGTTGTCGTTGCTTTGCCAGTAAATGCGCCTTTCAAAGGCGATTTCCCAATGACAAGGTACAATACTGTATCGTAAATTGCCGTCTTGTTTTATTGTGAATACAAAAGTACTACCCCCGCGCCGCGTCTCTGTAGCCCCGATGCTCGATTGGACTGACAGACATTGCCGCCAGTTTCACCGCCATATCACCCGCAACTCCTGGCTTTACACCGAGATGGTGACCACAGGCTCACTCTTGCATGGTGACGTGCAACGTCATCTTGAGTTTAATCCTGGTGAACATCCGGTTGCACTGCAACTGGGTGGTAGTGAACTGGCTGATCTGGCGCATGCTGCCAAGCTCGGTGAGCAGTGGGGCTATGATGAAATCAACCTTAATTGCGGTTGCCCGTCTGAGCGTGTACAAAAAGGCGCATTTGGTGCCTGCCTGATGGCAGAGCCGCAACTGGTCGCTGACAGTGTCAAGGCAATGAAAGACGTGGTCTCGATTGATGTCACGGTCAAGCATCGTATAGGCATCAATGAAGTCGATTCGTATGAGTTCATGCGTGACTTTGTGGGCACAGTTGCTGATGCCGGTTGCAAGACCTTTATCGTGCATGCGCGCAATGCGATACTCAAAGGTCTCTCGCCAAGAGAAAACCGTGAAATCCCGCCGCTTAAATATGACTATGCGTATCGCCTGAAAAAAGAATTTCCTGATCTGGAAATCATTCTCAACGGTGGCATCAAAACCCTGCAAGACATGGATTTGCATCTGCAGCATGTCGATGGCGTCATGATAGGGCGCGAGGCTTATCATAACCCTTACTTCATGGCGAGTTTTGATGAGCGTTATTATGGCGATGCTACGCCGGTGAAAAGCAGGGAAGAAATTCTGCAGCACATGATTCCCTACATCTATCGACAACTGGAATTGTATGGCAATGGCGGCAAAGGCCTGCGCCTGAATACGGTGATCCGGCACATGCTGGGGTTGATGATGGGTCTGGTCGGTGCGCGTGTTTTTCGCCAGATACTGTCAGACAGTAAAAGACTCGCATCTGGTCAGCCAGAGTTGCTGCTGGAGGCTGCATTGGCCATGAAAAATGTGACTACCTTCGACCGCGGGCAAGAAGTACAAGCCTCTGCTGCATGATCATGATTGAATATGTTTGAGAGTCAAAATTCAAGGCTGATACATGAGCTAATTTGTAAATGAAACCCGAGTATTCGTAAGAATTTGTAATACATGGTGGAGTTGGGTTCTTGTCGGAATATATTGATTATGTTTCATTGCACGCTCCTTCAACTCACTACCTCAGTGAGATTTCGCCTACGCATTTATTTGCGTGGGCTTTTTTATGCCCGCTACTTTTATTGGCAGGAATGATATGCATACTATCAACTTACGCAAAATAGCTTTATTCGCTTGTTTCACCCTGTTTGCCTCCTTCGCAAATGCAACGCCAGTCATGGAAGTGCGTCTGGATAGTTTACTCGCCAAAGCGGGGGAAATGAAGAAGGAACTGAACTTGAATGCCAATCAGCAATTGCTATGGCAGCAGACGGAAAGCAAGCTGACGTCCATGCAGCATCAGCGCGATGTCCGTCGTAATCGCCTGCAATCCGAGATGGAGTTGCGGCTGGAGCAAAGCAATATCGAATTGCGTGAGCTGAACCCGCAGATAGAGCAGGAAGAGCAAACTACATTGCAAGAAAACAAGCAAATGCGCGAGTTGGTACTGACCCTGAACGATGCGCTGGATGACAAGCAGCGTCAGACCCTGCAATTGTTTATCAATGCTTCCATGCGCGCCACCGCAGACGCGCCCAAGGCCAAGCGCCCGGATAGCGGCGAGGCCCCGCAGCGCAAAGGCGGTATGGGGCGCCAGCGCGAGGGTAGTGGCGGCGGAGGTAAATTCTGACAAATTTTCTACGCACCCAGCCTGGCAGAGCGGAAGTAGCAGGCATGTAAGTCTGTTTGCCGAGAATGCTATTGCCAGCAAGCCAAATTCCTCGTATAATGCGTAGCTCTCTTGCACTGCAATATTAGTGCGCGATACAGTGGTGGCCGTAGCTCAGTTGGTAGAGTCCAGGATTGTGATTCCTGTTGTCGTGGGTTCGAACCCCATCGGTCACCCCAGAATTTCGCTAAGTCAATCACACTTAGCTTCAAAAAGCCCGGTTAAATGCCGGGCTTTTTGTTTTGGCGCTGCGTATTGAATATTTGTGCTTTCTTATATCTTCATTATCGCCCCGCCGTTAATTCTTCAGTTAATACGGGCAGATTTCTGCTTGCCATAAGATGCAATGTCTCCGGATCTACGTCCGGTTTTCCTTGTCGCCAACATCTACAATCTTCCAGGCATATTTTGATGCATTGGCGCTTGTGGCGATGATTTAGCTAATATTTCGCTAAATCACTTATTCCAGACGGCATGTGTGCGCAAGCGCGCACAGAATTTTTACATGACGTGATAGGCTTGCGCTCCGCTATCCTGCTTTGTCTATGTGACAAAAGCTCTGATGGAATTTTAAGGCCAAAAACATTAATGCACACATCTCCCAGTCCTATGCAAAACCATCTGCTCGCGGCCTTGCCTGCTGCGGAGTTTGCGTCACTGTCTGCCGGACTTGAACTCATTTCTATGGCGGTTGGTGATGTCTTATATGAGTCTGGTGTGCGTCAACAGTTTGTGTATTTTCCTACCTCTGCCATTGTTTCATTGCTGTATGTATTAGAGGACGGCGTCTCAGCCGAGATTGCTGCTGTTGGCCATGAGGGTGTGGTCGGCATATCTCTCTTTATGGGGGGAGATACCACGCCAAACCGGGCGGTAGTGCAAAGCGCTGGTTTTGCTTATCGCCTCAAGGGGCAATTGCTAAAACAAGAGTTTGACCGCGCCGGCCCTTTGTTGAGAGTGCTGTTGCGCTATACGCAGGCTTTGATTACTCAAATGACGCAGACGGCCATTTGCAATCTGCATCACACGGTAGAGCAGCAATTATGCCGCTGGCTGTTGTTGAGTCTGGACAGGCTATCTTCAGAGTCGGTGAATATCACCCAGCAAAGAATTGCCAATGTACTGGGTGTGCGTCGTGAACGAGTGACAGAGGCCGCAGGCAATTTGCAGCGCGCAGGTTTGATTTGCTATAGCCGCGGTGAGATTATCGTACTGAACAGGCCAGGCTTGGAAAAAGTGGTTTGCGAATGTTATTTCGTCGTGCAAAAAGAATTTACACGACTCCTCACTTCCATTCCCTTTCAATAAACTTGATTTAGTCTACGTGTGATGTAATCTACTTGTTGAGGGCAGCCATATAGTCTGCAAAAGGGAGACTATTCTCTTGTTTGAACAATAAGTTGCTATTAATCGAACTTATATGCGCGATGGCGCACATACACCAGCCTCATACCTGCTACTCTGTGTATAGATAATCCAGTCTATACAATCCAAGCCGCTCCATCGAGTTGGCAGTTCAGAGCCCCACCCATGACCATTCCGCATAACCCTCTGCAAAATCACTTGCTCGCCTCTTTGCCGCAAGCAGAGTTTGATCGCATTGCCCAGCACCTCGAATTGGTGGAAATGCCACTCGGGCAGGCCTTGTATGAGGCTGGTGGTACCTTGAATTACGTCTATTTCCCAACTACCTCCATTGTTTCCTTGTTGTATGTGCTGGAAGGCGGTGCCTCCGCTGAAATAGCCATCGTCGGCCATGAGGGCATACTTGGTATTTCACTGTTCATGGGAGGTGAAACCACGCCCAGCCGCGCTGTGGTGCAATGTGCAGGTCATGGTTATCGCCTGCGAGCACAATTTTTGAAGGAGGAGTTTAATCGCGCTGGCCCCTTTTTGCGCCTCTTGCTGCGTTATACCCAGGCGCTGATTACGCAAATGACGCAGACCGCTGTCTGCAATCGCCATCACACCATAGAGCAGCAATTGTGCCGCTGGCTATTATTGAGTTTGGACCGCTTGCCTTCGGATTCTGTTTCCATGACCCAGGAGTTGATTGCCAATATGCTGGGCGTACGGCGCGAGGGCGTCACTGCAGCCGCTGGCAATATACAAAGACTAGGTCTGATACGGTACAGCCGTGGACGCATTGATGTAGTAGATCGCCCTGGGTTGGAAAAAGTAGTGTGCGAATGCTATGCGGTCGTGAAACTTGAATTTGATCGCCTGCTGGCAGACATACCACACGGCGATCCCTTGCATATTTTGGGGCAATCAGACCGACGCTCAATGCCGGCCCGTCCTGTTTCGTGGCAAGTTGGTCAGGAAAAAAAAGAAAATTAAATCCTTGATTGGATATGGATGCGCCAAATTGCGTTCTTATTCCAACAATTAGATATTTGAACAAAATGATCTCTGCATGACGTAATTTATATTGATTATTTTATGTACGCTAGCGCACGTAATTGCCGTCTAATACATGTCATACTCCGGCCTGATTTTCAAAAGTTGGAGTTGAATTCTTGCGCAAGTTAAATAAGCTGAGCATGCAGAAAGCTGCTGAGTTTTTTTTCGTCCTTTTTTCTATATGTGCGAAATCGAACAGACAGATTGGTGAGCAATTCTATAGGGTGAAAGTGGGAGCGCGCTGCGCAGATTTTTCTGGGGAGGCTTTGCGCTTAGCTTTTTATTCTACATTATCCGGGAATTTGATATGAACAGTCCGATAGACCCGAACCAGAATCATTTGCTTGGGGCATTGCTGGATACAGAATTTGATCGGCTTGCTCCTCATTTGGAGCTGGTGTCAATGTTGCTTGGTGACGTACTGTACGAGTCGGGTGGTAAGTTGCAGTATGTCTATTTCCCTGTTACGGCGATCGTTTCTCTCCATTATTTGTTAGAAAACGGTGGATCTTCAGAAATTGCCGGTGTTGGTAATGAGGGATTGGTAGGCGTTTCATTGTTCATGGGTGGCGATACTACGCCTAGTCGTGCGATAGTGCAGACTGGCGGGCTCGGCTATCGCTTGAAAGCCCATATTTTGATGGAAGAGTTTAATCGTGCCGGTCCTTTGCTGCGCTTATTGCTGCGCTATACCCAGGCACTGCTTACACAAATGTCGCAGACTGCAGTATGTAATCGTCACCACTCTGTCGAACAGCAATTATGCCGCTGGCTGTTGTTAACGCTGGATCGTATGTCAGGTAACGACCTTACCATCACGCAAGAGCTTATTGCCAATATGCTGGGTGTGCGGCGTGAGGGCGTTACTGAAGCAGCAGGTAAATTACAAAACTATGGTTTTATCAGTTATCGCCGCGGACATATAACCGTCATTGACAGACTCGGACTGGAAGATCATGTCTGTGAGTGTTATGGCGTAGTAAAAAAAGAATTTGCCCGACTCTTGTCTGATGCTCCGCAGAGACAGGGTAAAGACCTATCTGTTGCGCCAGTCGCCGTTGTGAGGAAAACCGGTTATATCCATGGAAGCATTCAGGGCAGCTTGTAAAGCAGTGTAAGTTGGCAAATGTTGGCTTGAATTTCAAAATTTATTGAAGGGTTGCTGTGAATAAGAAAAAATACATGAAGGCAATCTCAGTAGAGCGTCTCACCTTGATAGGCTTTGGTATTGCCTTGCTCGCGTTGTTGATGATAGGCGGCATAGCATGGAATATTGCAGTGCCGTTTGACGCATTAAAGTCTATAGACCATACCCGCAAAGTAATTGACGACCTTAGTGAATTGGGTGTCAAACTGTCAGAAGCGGAAAATGGACAAAAAGCCTATTTTTTGACCAGGGAAGAAAGTTTCCTCAGTCAGCGGAATCAAAGGCTCAATGACATGCAGGTTGCCATCCAGCATTTACGTGCATTGACACTGGATAACGCCCAGCAACTGACGCGTATTCAGCAATTGCAAAAGGCAGTTGATGAGAGAGCGTCCCACATGCAAGAAAGCCAGAAACAATTTGAGGCACTCGGCTTTCCGGGGACTCGGGTTTTGTTTAATACTGGCTTGCTCGCTTCAGCAAAAATACAAAATATTCTCGCTGATGCGATTTTGGATGAGCAGGTTTTGCTTGAAGACCGCAAATTGAATGCAGCATTTCGCATCAAATTGGTCGTTGGCACAGTCGGCTTCTTACTGGTGTTCTTATTATTGTGGGCGTTGCAGATACGACGTGCCAATTTAGGACGGTTGGCTGGAGAGCAAACCTCGGTCAAAGTACGTGAAGTACTGCTTAAGATGGGGGCATTGCAGGATGCAATTTTTAATAGCCCGAATTTTTCCATTATTGCGACCGATGCACAGGGTTTGATACAGATTTTTAATGTCGGTGCTGAACGTATGCTGGGCTATGACGCTGCCGATGTCGTCAACCTGATCAGCCCTGCTGATATTTCTGATTCTGAAGAGCTCGCCGCGAAAGCGGCTGCGCTGAGTGCAGAATTCAATACTCCTGTTGCCCCGGGTTTTGATGCCTTGATCTTCAAGGCTATGCGTAATCTGGAAGACATTTATGAGCTAACCTATATCCGTCGGGACGGTAGCCGTTTGCAGGCTATCGTTTCGGTTGCTGTGTTACGGGATGCGCATGGAGTAGTCATAGGCTGTCTTTTGATAGGTACAGATAATACTGCACGCAAGCAAGTAGAAGCCGAGCAGGCTTTGCTGGGTCAGCGCTTACGTGACCAACAGTTTTATACGAGATCGTTAATTGAAGCAAACATCGACGCTCTCATTACCACGGACTTGAATGGCATCATCAGTGACGTCAATCACCAGATGGAAGAGATCACAGGATGCACTCGTGATGAATTGATCGGTGCGCCATTTAAAAATTATTTTACCGAACCGGCAGCAGCAGAACTGGCGATGAAGCGGGCGCTTCAAACTGGCAAAGTAAGTAATTTTGAACTGACCGCCATAGCAAAAGACGGCAAGGAAACGGAAGTTTCCTACAATGCCAGCACTATTTATGACCGTGAGCGCAGGTTGCAGGGTGTATTTGCATCAGCCCGTGATGTTACTGAATATAAATTATTCGAGCAAAGACTGCAGAATAATAATATAGAGCTGGAATTGGCCAAGGCGATTGCTGAAAAAGCGAATCTGGCCAAGTCAGAATTCTTATCCAGCATGAGTCATGAGCTGCGTACGCCATTGAATGCCGTGCTGGGTTTTGCGCAATTGATGGCATCAGATACGCCGCCACCATCGGAAAATCAAAAATTATCGATAGACCAGATATTGCAAGCCGGTTGGTATTTGCTGCGATTGATCAATGAAATTCTTGATCTGGCAATGATAGAGTCAGGCAAGGTGAGTATTTCAAAAGAATCCATCTTGCTTTCCGATGTTTTATTGGATTGTCAGGCGATGATAGAACCGCAAGCGCAGACTCGCGGTATAAAGATGATTTTTCCTGCCATGGATATACCGTTGTATGTGTTCGCTGACCGCACCAGGCTTAAGCAAGTAATGGTAAATTTGCTGTCTAATGCGATTAAGTATAACCAGCAAGAAGGATCAGTAACTGTCGAATATGTTGTTCGTGCCGAGAGCCGTATCCGTATCAGTGTCAGGGACGTAGGCAAGGGCTTGTCACCTGAACAGGTTGGGCAATTATTTCAGCCTTTTAATCGCCTCGGGCAGGACGCCGGTAATGAAGAGGGTACTGGTATCGGTTTGGTGGTGACCAAGCAGTTGGTCGAACTCATGGGGGGAGTAATTGGTGTTGAAAGCAATGTTGGTGTCGGCAGTGTATTTTGGGTAGATCTTTCCTTGGCCTCGGCACCAGCTTTGCACGAGGACGGATTGGCAGATATTCCAAATGTTCAGTTGATTGCTCAACCATCTGAAGGCGCATTGCCCAAACGTAGTCTTTTGTATGTGGAAGATAATCCAGCCAACCTGGCACTGGTTGAGCAATTGATTGCCCGTCGTAGCGATCTCAGGCTTTTGACTGCTGTAGATGCGCATCTTGGGATAGCCACAGCTCAGTCATGCAAACCAGATGTGATTTTGATGGATATTAATTTACCTGGCCTCAGCGGTTTTGGTGCGCTCAAAATTTTGGCTAATGATCCATTGACAGCGCATATACCTGTCATGGCGTTGTCCGCCAATGCCATGCCTCGTGATATAGAAAAAGGTTTGGATGCAGGATTTTTCAGATATCTTACCAAGCCTATCAAGGTGAACGAATTTATGGATGCGCTTGATCTGGCATTGCATCACGCTAAAGAGCATGGCCTGAGTGGCAAGAAGGTCGAACTTGAGTCTAGTCGCAAAAGAAACGAAGTTGAGCTGAACTAAAAATTTAATGAAACCTGGTATTACAGCACGAACGATTTTGAAAGAATGAAATGCTTGAAGCAGTCGAAATTCTCAAGGCCAGCATCCTGATCGTCGATGATCAAAAGGCTAATGTGATGTTACTGGAGCAAATGCTGCGTAACATAGGCTACACCAATATCACCACGACCATGGATGCGCGTACTGTTTGCGCCCTGCATATAGAACACAACTATGACCTGATATTGCTGGACTTGCAGATGCCCGGCATGGATGGTTTTGAAGTCATGGAAGAATTAAAAAATATCGCCGCAGATGCCTATTTACCGGTACTGGTGATTACTGCCCAGCCAGGACATAAGCTGCGTGCCCTGAAGGCAGGCGCCAAGGATTTTGTCAGCAAGCCTTTTGACCTGCAGGAAGTGCAAACGCGCATACACAATATGCTGGAAGTGCGCTTGTTGTATCAGCAACTGGATAATTACAATAAGCGGCTGGAGCAAACTGTGCTGGAGCGAACTGCGGAGTTACGCGCCAGCGAAGCACGCTTTAAAAGTTTTACCCAACTCTCATCTGACTGGTATTGGGAGCAAGATCAGTTTGGCAATTTCACCAGTGTATCCGGGCCGGTATTTGAAATGCTGGGCATACAGGCAGAAGACTTGCTGGGCAACGCGCCCAGTATTGGCATGGAGGGCTGGGACGTGGATGAGCGCGAACAGCTTGAAGACAATATCGCGAATCGTCGCCCATTCCTGGATTTTATTTATCGGCGCCGCAAACAGGATGGCACGATACAATACCTGCAGGTCAGTGGCGAACCCTTCTTCGACTCGGCTAGCCGTTTCGCCGGATACCGGGGTGTGGGTATGGATGTGACCCACCGAAGATCGTAAGGCAAAGCTTCATCACTCTCATTTGAAAAGACCAGTATTGGAATATGAATAAACTGACTTCAGATGCGTCAATAAATTCCAAAGAATCTTCCTTGTTGCAAAAACTGGGACCTGGCCTGATCACTGGTGCAGCTGACGATGACCCTAGCGGTATCGCCACTTATTCGCAGGCGGGTGCGCAATTCGGCTTTAATATGTTGTGGACGGTCTTGTTTACCTATCCCTTGATGGTAGGGATACAGGTAGTCAGTGCCCTCATAGGCAGGGTCAGTGGACATGGGCTTGCCACCAATATTCGCCGTCATTACCCTACATGGTTATTGTATGCCGTGGTCGGCCTTTTGCTTGTTGCCAATACTATCAATATTGCTGCCGATATTTCTGCCATGGGTGAGGCATTGAAGTTGCTCATAGGCGGCAAAGCGCACCTGTATGCCATAGGCTTTGGCGTATTGTCTTTGCTGCTGCAGGTGTTTATTTCTTATCAGCGTTATGTGCGGTTTTTAAAGTGGCTGACAATGGCTTTGCTGGCGTATGTTGCCACTGTCTTTGTCGTGCATACGCCTTGGGCAGATGTTGCTATCAGTGCCATCATGCCGCAGTTATCGCTGAAAAAAGAATACATCACAACGGTAGTCGCCTTGTTTGGCACTACTATCAGCCCCTATCTGTTTTTCTGGCAAGCCTCACAAGAAGTAGAGGAAATGCGCGCTGATCCTCAGGCGCGCCCATTGATCCACGCACCTGAACAGGCAGCAGCCAATCTGAAGCGCATCAAGCTCGATACTTATATAGGGATGGCATTTTCCAACCTGGTGGCGTTCTTCATTATTCTGACGACAGCTGTTACCCTGAATTTGCATGGTGTCACCGATATCCAGACGTCTGCGCAGGCCGCTTTGGCCTTGCGGCCCATTGTTGGTGACTTCGCCTTCATGTTGTTTAGCGCGGGCATCATCGGTACGGGTTTGCTGGCAATACCTGTGTTGGCTGGTTCGTCTGCCTATGCGATGGCAGGTGCTTTCAAGTGGAAAAACAGCCTGGAAAATACAGCCACGCAAGCCTGGCAGTTTTACGCCATCATTGCCTTGTCGACTGTCATTGGCATCGGCTTGGGTTTCACTGCGATTGACCCTATCAAGGCCTTGTACTGGAGTGCCGTCATCAACGGTGTGATTTCCGTCCCCATTATGGTAGTCATGATGTTGATGGCGGCAAGAAGCGACATCATGGGTAAATTTGTGATTACCCGCAGGCTGAAGATATTAGGCTGGCTGGCCACTGGCATGATGGCGCTTGCAGTTGTGTCCATGCTGGCGACGTTTTTTTATTGATATCTGTTCCAGCGCATGAGGCGTTCATCCGAGGCTTCCTTGATCAGGTGCCTGGCTTTTAACGGATCTTTTTCCACATGCTTGCTGCCGCTTTCCAGTTCCATGGCCAGGGCCTGGATGGCGACGGGGTATTCAAGCTCCGCAGATTCTTCCAGCCATTTTCTGGCCAATGGCTGATCCTGCTTGACGCCTTCACCGGCTGCATAGGCGTTCGATAGCAAGAACATGGCCTGTGCATTGCCTTGCTCACTCCCTTTTTTCAGCCATTTGACAGATAAGGCGAGATCTTGCGGTATGCCCTGGCCATATTTGGCCATGCGTGCCAGCATGAAGCTGGCCTTGCCATAAGCATTATTGGCTGCAAGCTCATACCATTTCCAGGCTTGCGACTCATTTTTTGTCAATCCCAGGCGGCCTTTGTAATTGGCTTCTGCCAGTTGAAACTGTGCTTCAGCGTCACCATGCTGATTTTTTGCGGCGCGTTCCAGCCACAGCAAAGCCTGGGCTTGTTGCTCAGGATGTATTGCATATGCCAGACCCAGTTCGCGCTGGGCTACTGCATTGCCAGCATTTGCCCATTTTTGCAGAGCAGCGATGGCGGAGGGCAGTTGTGCGTGCAAAGCCTGTATGCCGGCAGATTCAATTTCTGCCGTAGTTGGTACTGGTGCGCAGGCACATAGACTGCATATCAATGCCAGGCTTGCACTGATTCTTAATTTGTGGAGCATATCGTTATCATGGGTAGGCACGCACTTCAGTTTGAAGTGCGTGCTTATTTTTTGCTAAACTTTTTGCCAAATTTCAGCGTGTTTACTTGCTTAAATCTATCGCATATTTGGCAAAGCCGCTGGCATCCAGGGCACCCTCAGATTTGACGCGGCTCAGGCCCAGGGCTTGTGCAACCGAAATCTTGCCTGGCGCAGAGCGCAAAATCACCGGTCCCTTGGTCGTTACTTTGACAAAACTCCAGCTTTGGCCTGTGCCATTGGCGGCGCTGGTGATCTTGCCTTGTTTTTTGACGAAATTGCTCACCACAGCCTGATTGGCGTCTGGCGATTTGATAATGGTCTTGCTGCCATCAATACCAGGGAAATTACCGCCGCCACCTGCACGGTAGTCATTCGTCGCAACGATAAAGTCATCATTGTCGCCTATGGCCTTGCCAGCATACGTCAAGTTGACAATGCGCTTGCCTGCTGGCTGGGTAACATCTATCTGGTAGATCAGTGCATTATTGTCTGCATAAAACACATCATAGTTATAGATGGTTGAATAAGACGGTACCAGGTCTTGCTCTGTCGTCAGGGCAGGGTCGATCTGGCCGAATTGTTTTGCCGCAGTTTCCAGCCAGTTCTTCAAGTCAGAGCCCTTGATTTTAACGGCTTGCAGATTGTTATTGCCATACAGGTAAAGATCACCTGGGTTGCGTACTTGCAAACCAAATGGTGATGCTGGGCTGGCGCCTGGTGCAACGTCCGTAAAGTCTGTTGGTCCGTTGCGGCCTGCCTTGAATGGCGCGCTGCATGAAATGACGGGGATGGATTTGTAGCTGGCTATCGTCGCATCATTTGAAGTGGCGATGAAGTTTTTTACGTAATCGATTTGCGCCTGATTGACGATTTGTATGGCAGAAACATCGCCGACCAGAGAAAAGTAGGCGGACATTTCAAAGTCTGTGGTCGTGCCCAGTGCTTGTGTTGCGTAGTTGATGGTGGCTTTGTGTTCAGTATCAACCAGGGAGGCGATGGAAGCATCTGCATCAACGATATTGGTGCCATCTTTATATTTGAAGCCGCGCGCTTCTACATTGGTCAGGTCTTTTTGCACTACCCATTTGCCACTCTGGTATTTGAGTGTCATTTGTATGATGCCCAGACGACGGCCCCAGCTTTGCGCCATGACGGCTGGCACGCCATTCACCAAACCTTTTTTTGTATCGACAATCGCAGAGGGCAGGGCAGCCAGCGAAGCATCTATGGCAGGTGCGCCAGTCTCTTTTGGTGCCGGGAAAATCAAGTGGGCGTGACCCAGCATCAGCGCATCAATGCCGGTTGTGCTCAGGTGCAGGCTACCGTTTTCCATTTTTGGACTATATGGCGACGCATCCAGACCGCCGTGGGACAGGGCAACGACCAGGTCTGCGCCTTTTGCACGCAGCTCAGGTACATATTTGTTGGCAGATTCTTGTACGCCATTGACGACGACTTTACCAGCAAGGGATTTTTGATCCCAGTCCATGATTTGTGGTGGCACAAAACCCATGATGCCAACATTGAGTTTGACATTCATGCTGCTGCCATCTGGCTTGGTAGCAGTAAATTGTTTGTTGATGATGGATGTGGGATTGAAGATAGGTTTCTGGCTGGTGGCACCGACAACATTCGATAAAACCAGTGGGAAGTTGGGGGCGCCACAAGTGCCAGCTTTGCTGACATCAGGCAAACCAAAATCGGTATTGGTGATCTGGCTCAAAAAGCCCAGGCCATAATTGAACTCATGATTACCCAAGCCGGCACCATCATATTTCAAGGCATTCATGACCTTATAGATGGCCAGTGTGCCGCTGCAGGTGACGGGGGCAGCCAGCGCCTGGTAATCGCCGAGCAAAGTTCCTTGTATGACATCGCCGTCGTCGAGCAAAATGTTATTGGGGTTTTCTGCGCGCGCTTCATTGATCAGCGTTGCCGTTCTTTCCAGACCCAGGCTGGTGTCGGCTTTCAGGCCGTAGTAATCGTAGCTGAGTATGTTTTGATGAATATCCGTGGTTTCCAGCAAGGCCAGTTTGACGATGGTTCCCTCAGGGATGCTGTTGGGATCGACAACAGGAGTCACATTGGTTGTGGTGGCAGGATTGCTGCTGCCGCAGCCTGCCAGGGCAATAGCTACCAGTGCCGCGATAGGAGTGAGTGGCGGTAACCAGGAAATTTTTTTCATAAAATCTTTCAAGAGTAGCTTCAAACATCAAATGTTTAACGAATTGCGTCTCCGCAAGCTGCGGGACTTTCCGGATAATTGGGTCGGTAATTAAGCGACAAGTGCTGGATTATCAATACTAATTATTTCTATGGCATGACATATGGATATGCAAATGCTGTGTATCATGATTATGTGATGTTGGATTTGTTGAGTGATTAACTAAATCGTTGGCATGTGGAGAGTGAGGTGCTTGATTCAGCAGTTTTTTTCGGCATGCCCGGTGCTATGGCTCTTTTAGAAATATAATCACGCACCCGCAAAAAAAACCCGCTCGCCGGAACTTGCACCTTATTTACTGTTGGAACCTAGAAATCACATGTCGCGTATATTTTTCCGTCCATCAGCTTTGGCTGCTGGTAAAAACTCTGTTCTTGCCCGTCTCGCCTTGCCAGTCATGCTGGCATTTGGCTTGTCTGCCTGCAATACTTCACCACAACAGGCGACACCTGCCGTGACCCCCGCCATTCCTGTAGCCAAGACACTCAAGCCCATACGCATAGGCCTGGCGCTTGGCGGTGGTGCTGCACGTGGGTTTGCCCATATAGGCGTCATCAAGGCGCTGGAATCGCAAGGCATTAATCCTGACGTTGTGGTCGGCACCAGTGCTGGCAGCGTGGTCGGGGCCATGTATGCTGCTGGGAATAATGGCTTTGCCCTGCAAAAAATGGCTTTGGATATGGATGAAGTGACCATCTCTGACTGGTCCCTGCCTTTGTTTTCCAAGTCCAGTGGTGTATTGAAGGGGGATGCCCTGCAAGCCTATGTGAATCGTCTGGTGGTGCAGGCTCCGATAGAAAAACTGCGTAAGCCATTTGGTGCTGTGGCGACCGACCTGGCAACTGGCCATGCGGTGCTTTTCCAGCGCGGTAATACTGGTGCCGCAGTGCGTGCTTCATCGGCTGTGCCTGGTGTGTTTCAACCGGTGAAAATCAATGATCGCCTGTACGTCGATGGTGGTCTGGTATCACCGGTGCCAGTGCGTTTTGCCCGCGAAATGGGGGCTGACCTGGTAATTGCAGTGAATATTTCTTCCCCGCCTGAGCCGCTGGTTTCCAATGCGACCCTCGATGTGTTACTGCAAACCGTAGCCATCATGGGGCAGAGCATCAATCAGTTTGAATTGAAGCAAGCTGAGATAGTGATACGTCCGGAATTGCCGGGTATGAAGGGTAACGATTTTAATGGCCGCAATCTGGCTATCCTGGCAGGTGAGAAAGCTGCAATGGCGATGATGCCGGAGATTAAGCAAAAAATTAAAGCAATGCAGGAGCGCTGATCTTACTGATGGCTAGTAATCTAAGGCAGGGCATTATTGCTCTGCCTTTGTTTTTTTGAGGGTGGGGAAGTGTGCGGTAAGTGCGGGTTTAGGTTGTCTTTGAGCTAAATAATTTATTTACAGCTTATTTCGCGTCATCATCGTTGATGCGACGGGCACCATTGAAGCGTTTTTTCCAGTAAGCGATGTCCATGCTTTCTACTCTGACCTGGCCACCTGCTGAAGGGGAATGGATGAATTTGTTGTCACCCAGATAAATGCCCACATGAGAAAAGCCGCGTTTAAGCGTGTTATAAAAAACCAGATCGCCGGGTTGCAAGTCTTTTTGCTCTACGTGTTCGCCTACTTTACTGATTTCTGCTGAGGTGCGCGGCAAATTGGCAGCGACCACATCCTTGAATACATACCTGACAAAACCACTGCAATCGAGACCATTTTCCGGGGAATTGCCACCGCGCTTGTAACGTATGCCCATCAAATCCATGGCCTTGACTGTCAGGTCAGATGCGCGTTGCTTGATTTCCTGCAGTTTGGTGTAAGCGGTCGATGATTCGGGGAAGGGATTGTCTGCACTCCAGGCTGGGTTGGCCGCTGCGGCAAGCAGCATAGTCGAGATAAGCACTAACTTGGCTTTCCTTGAAAGTCTGGAAACGGTTATTAGCATCTTTGCACCTGGTTGGAAAAACGGCTCAACTGTAAGCGAACTCTGAAAAAATGTAAACTATTTGGGATACCTTTCTGAGTAACAATAAGTTTCAGCCATTCAATTGAAATAAAGACAATGCAGGTGAGCGTAGGCATGGGTTTGTGTAAATTTTAATTTCCGGGTGTGGTTGAGCGGGCTGAATGAGTAGATCAAATGAGTGGGGCGAATGAGTTGCCTGATCAGACTCAATAGTCAAACTTGTTAGAACTTGTTAATCGAGCCCGCTAAATTGGTAAAAACTGTTTGTATACCTAAGCGCAATTGCTTGGCGTACAATCCGCTGACTTTAATGGAGAGGTATTTATGCAAACAAAACCTGTGATGACATTGGATGATGTCAAAAAAATTGCTGCTGCTGCCGAGGCAGAAGCCAAAGCCAATAACTGGCCTGTCGTGATCGCTATTGTGGATGACGGCGGCCATTTGATGTGGTTGCAGCGTCTGGATGGTGTTGCCCCAATTTCTGCGCAAATTGCCCCTGCAAAAGCGACTACTGCTGCGCTGGGCAAGCGTGAATCAAAAATCTATGAAGATATTATCAATAATGGTCGTTATTCTTTCCTGAGTGCGCCTCTGGAAGGTATGCTCGAGGGCGGTGTGCCAATTATTGTTGATGGTCAATGCGTTGGTGCGGTCGGTGTTTCTGGTGTTAAATCGGCAGAAGACGCGCAAATCGCCAAAGCGGGCATTGCTGCGCTGGGCCTTTAATTCAAATACGATTCAAATACGATTCAGCTGTGATTCAAAATATTCAAATTGAATAACACATTCTTTTTTATGGGATTGCGCGCAAGATAGTTTTCAGAAATTCATTGCTGAATAATTAGCGAACGCTCGTACACTATTGAGTTTGCAAGCAATTTCACGGCCTGTCAGGCATTTCGTATTTGCCTGATGGGCCGTTTCGCGCTATAATTCGAGGGTTTAACTAATCCGAAATCTCGCCGTAGCGCCTACCCAAATTCACATCGCTCCATCATCTTTCCAGGTCACGCGGCAATTCTTGCGCGGCCAGGGAAACGACAGCTTGGGGCGTCGCAGCGGCGGTAACAATACAGGAGTTGCCCTTGCTGCCCATTCCGCAGTCCCTTCTTCGTTCCGGCCAGGACACCGCGATACTTGCCCTCGCCGATGGAAGCATTTTCACTGGATATTCGATTGGCGCTGCCGGTCAAACCATAGGTGAAGTTGTCTTCAATACCTCAATGACTGGTTATCAGGAAATTCTGACTGACCCCAGTTATAGTTCCCAAATAGTTACCCTGACATATCCGCATATTGGTAATACTGGCGTCAATGCCGAAGACGTAGAGTCTGACAAAATCCATGCAGCTGGTTTGATTATTAAAGACCTGCCTTTGCTGGTATCGAATTTCCGCTCTGAACAAACCCTCTCTGATTACCTCAAATCCCAAAACATCGTTGCTATTGCCGGTATTGATACCCGCAAGCTGACACGTATTTTGCGTGAAAAAGGTGCGCAGGGCGGTGCTATCCTGGTAGGTGCTGATGCTGAAAAAGCCATCGCACTGGCCAAGTCTTTCCCTGGTCTGTCTGGCATGGATCTGGCAAAGGTCGTATCCGTCAAGCAGGCTTATGAATGGACTGAGGCCGAATGGGTGCTGGGCCAGGGTTATGGTCAGTTGCAAAATCCGAAATTCCATGTCGTCGCTTTCGACTTTGGCGTCAAGCGTAATATCCTGCGCATGCTGGCCGAGCGTGGTTGCAAGGTTACGGTATTGCCTGCGCAATCCAGCGCTGCCGATGTGCTGGCACTGAACCCGGATGGCGTGTTTTTGTCGAATGGTCCTGGCGACCCTGAGCCTTGCGATTACGCGATTGCTGCCGCGAAGGAATTGATAGAGAAGGGCATTCCTACCTTTGGTATCTGCCTCGGTCATCAAATCATGGCGCTGGCATCCGGTGCTAAAACCCTCAAGATGAAATTTGGCCACCACGGCGCCAACCATCCTGTGCAGGATCTCGATACCAAGCAGGTATTGATCACTTCCCAAAACCACGGTTTCGCAGTTGATGCTGCAACTTTGCCAGCCAATTGCCGCGTCACCCACGTGTCTTTGTTTGATGGCTCGCTGCAAGGTTTTGCGCGTACTGATAAACCAGCTTTCTGCTTCCAGGGTCACCCTGAAGCCTCACCAGGTCCGCATGATATTGCCTACCTGTTTGACCGCTTCACCGCGATGATGGCCAAGGCAAAGACAGGAGAATAAGAGAATGCCAAAACGTAACGACATAAAAAGTATTTTGATTATCGGCGCTGGCCCCATCATCATTGGCCAGGCTTGTGAATTCGATTATTCTGGCGCGCAGGCTTGCAAGGCTTTGCGTGAAGAAGGTTACCGCGTGATTCTGGTCAACAGCAATCCGGCAACCATCATGACTGACCCGGAAATGGCAGATGTGACTTACATCGAGCCTATCACCTGGCAAGTTGTTGAGCGCATCATCGATAAAGAAAAGCCGGATGCGATTCTGCCTACCATGGGTGGCCAGACTGCACTGAATTGCGCATTGGACCTGCATCGTCATGGTGTGCTGACCAAATACAATTGCGAACTGATCGGTGCTTCACCAGAAGCCATCGACAAGGCTGAAGACCGCCTGAAATTCAAGAACGCCATGACCAAGATTGGTTTGGGTTCTGCACGTTCCGGCGTTGCCCATTCCATGGATGAAGCATGGGTAGTGCAAAAGGATGTGGGCTTCCCTGTCATCATTCGTCCATCTTTCACCATGGGTGGTACAGGTGGCGGTATCGCCTACAACCCGGAAGAATTCGAGACGATTTGCAAGCGCGGTCTGGAGGCATCACCTACCAATGAATTGCTGATCGAAGAATCGCTGATAGGCTGGAAAGAATATGAGATGGAAGTCGTGCGCGATAAGGCGGACAACTGCATCATCGTCTGCTCTATCGAAAATCTGGACCCTATGGGCGTGCATACCGGTGACTCTATTACGGTTGCACCGGCGCAGACACTGACCGATAAAGAATACCAGATCATGCGTAATGCCTCTTTGGCAGTGCTGCGTGAAATTGGTGTGGACACAGGCGGTTCCAACGTCCAGTTTTCCATCAACCCTGCCGATGGCCGCATGATCGTCATTGAGATGAATCCGCGTGTATCGCGTTCATCTGCGCTGGCATCCAAGGCAACTGGTTTCCCTATCGCGAAAATCGCTGCCAAGCTGGCGGTTGGTTTCACGCTCGATGAATTGCGTAATGAAATTACGGGTGGTGCTACGCCAGCTTCTTTCGAACCTTCCATCGATTACGTCGTCACCAAGATTCCACGTTTCGCATTTGAAAAATTCCCGCAGGCAGATAACCGCCTGACGACACAGATGAAATCTGTCGGTGAAGTGATGGCGATAGGCCGCACCTTCCAGGAATCTTTCCAGAAAGCCCTGCGCGGCCTGGAAGTCGGCGTCGATGGCATGAATGAAAAAACCCAGGACCGTGAGACCCTGGAAAAAGAACTGGGTGAGCCTGGCCCGGACCGTATCTGGTATGTTGGCGATGCTTTCGCTCAAGGTTTTACGCTGGAAGAAGTACATCAACTGACGCATATCGACCCGTGGTTCCTGGTGCAGATCAAGGACATCGTCGATATCGAATTGTGGCTGGATGAACAGTCGCTCGACAGCGTCGATAAAGCCCTGATGCTGCAACTCAAGCAAAAAGGTTTCTCTGATTGTCGTCTGGCAAAATTGCTGAAAACGACTGATACAGCGATTCGTGAAAAGCGTAAAGCTTTGAATGTGCGCCCGGTCTATAAACGCGTGGATACTTGCGCTGGTGAATTCGCCACGAATACAGCTTACATGTATTCAACGTACGAAGAAGAATGCGAATCGAACCCGACCGACAAGAAAAAAATCATGGTATTGGGCGGTGGCCCTAACCGTATCGGCCAGGGTATTGAGTTTGATTATTGCTGCGTACATGCGGCTTTCGCGATGCGCGAAGATGGTTATGAAACCATCATGGTCAATTGTAATCCTGAAACCGTTTCTACCGACTACGATACATCCGACCGTCTGTATTTTGAACCGCTGACGCTGGAAGATGTACTGGAAATCGTCGATAAAGAAAAACCAGTTGGCGTCATCGTGCAATACGGTGGTCAGACACCTTTGAAACTGGCACTGGATCTCGAAGCCAATGGCGTGCCTATCGTTGGTACTTCACCAGACATGATCGATGCTGCTGAAGATCGCGAACGCTTCCAGAAAATGCTGCAAGACCTGGGCTTGCGTCAGCCGCCTAACCGCACTGCACGTACTGAAAGTGATGCGCTGGCACTGGCACAAGAGATTGGTTATCCGCTGGTGGTACGTCCATCTTATGTTCTGGGTGGCCGCGCGATGGAAATCGTGCATGAGCAACGTGATCTTGAGCGTTACATGCGTGAAGCCGTCAAGGTCTCCCATGATTCGCCAGTTTTGCTTGACCGCTTCCTCAATGATGCGATTGAGGTTGATGTTGATTGTCTGTCTGATGGCGAGCGCACCTTCATCGGTGGCGTCATGGAGCATATCGAACAGGCTGGCGTCCACTCCGGTGACTCTGCATGTTCTCTGCCACCATATTCTTTGTCGCAGGAAACCATTGCTGAACTCAAGCGCCAGACTGCGCTGATGGCAAAAGGTTTGAATGTCGTTGGCCTGATGAACGTGCAGTTTGCGATTCAGCAGCAAGATGGCAAAGATGTCGTGTTCGTGCTGGAAGTGAACCCACGTGCATCACGTACCGTCCCTTATGTGTCCAAGGCCACAGGCTTGCAATTGGCGAAGATTGCTGCCCGTTGCATGGTCGGTCAGTCTCTCGATTCACAAGGCATAGGTGCAGAGGTCGTGCCGCCTTACTTCAGCGTCAAGGAAGCGGTATTCCCGTTCGTTAAATTCCCTGGTGTCGATACCATCCTCGGCCCTGAGATGAAATCGACCGGTGAAGTCATGGGTGTGGGTAAAACCTTTGGTGAAGCTTTCGTGAAATCGCAGTTGGGCGCAGGCGTGAAATTGCCAACATCTGGCAAGGTATTCCTGAGTATCAAGAACAGCGATAAACCACGTGGCGTCAAAGTGGCACGTGATCTGGTGGAGATGGGTTTCTCCATCGTTGCTACGCGTGGTACTGCAACCGCGATTGCGGCCGAAGGCATCCCGGTTTCTATCGTGAACAAGGTTGTCGAAGGCAGGCCACACGTTGTTGATATGATCAAGAACAATGATATCGCCATGGTCATCAATACAGTAGAAGAAAAGCGTAACGCCATTACTGATTCTCGCGCTATCCGTACCTCTGCATTGATTGCCCGTGCAACAACGTTCACTACCATCGCTGGTGCTGAGGCTGCGGTAGAAGGCATGCGTCATCTCAATGAATTGCACGTTTATGATTTACAAGGTCTGCATAAAACCTTAAACTGATAGAAATAACAGTGTCCCTGAGTACTGATTGCAAGCCCAGGGAAGCTTGAACTTCGATACAGAGGTCACAAAAGGCATCGGTAATGCTGGTGTCTGACGTGGCCTCTGTATTTTTACTTTTATGAGTGTGAATGATATGAGTACAGTACCTGTCACCAAGTTCGGCGCAGAATTGCTTAAAAAAGAATTGCATCTTTTGAAGACCAAAGAACGCCCGGATGTTATCAATGCGATTGCAGAAGCACGCGCACAAGGCGATTTGTCTGAAAATGCAGAATACGATGCCGCCAAAGAACGCCAGGCATTTATCGAAGGCCGCATTGCTGAGCTGGAAGGCAAGCTGGGTTCCGCGCAAATCATTGATCCAACTACACTGGATGCAGAAGGCCGTGTCGTATTTGGCTCGACCGTACATCTGGAAGACCTGGAAACTTCACAAAAAGTCAGCTACCAGATCGTTGGCGAAGATGAGGCAGACTTGAAATTGAGCAAAGTCTCCATCACTTCTCCTATCGCACGTGCCTTGATTGGCAAGTACGCTGGTGACGTGGTTGGCGTGCAAGCACCCGCAGGCGTGCGTGAATATGAAGTGCTGGATGTGTTGTACGTTTGATATGGCGCTTTAAATTCATATTCAGTCAATGAATATGAATAGCTATAAAACGATGTAGAGTGACTGGAAGGACGTATTTTCTGGCAAAAATATTACCCGGCCTGGTTTGGCCGGGTTGAGTACTGATCAGATATCAGAAGTATTCAGCAGAAGTATTCAGTCTTAGCTGTTGGCCAGAGATGATTTTTTTGCACTGCTTTGACGTGGTTTGGCGCGTTTGATGTTGCCACCTTGGGTAACGCGTTCATTGCCTTTAACCATGACTTTGGATACAGTCGGTTTTTTGGTTCCACTTGGGCTAGGCTTGACGATAGTGACTTCGCGCATACCTTTACCTTTTTTAACCAGTTTGGTTTCTTTCGTGCCTTCCAGTTTTGGACGGTAAACTACCAAAAGTTTTCCAATATGTTGTACTGGGGCTGCATTCAGCTCGGCGCAGATGGTATCGTACATACCGATACGTGCTTCTCTATCATCGCCAAATACGCGTACCTTGATCAGGCCATGGGCATTCAGGCCAGCATCAATTTCTTTGATCACAGCAGGAGTCAATCCAGCTTCGCCGATTAATACGATAGGTTTCAGTGCATGTGCTTCAGAGCGGAGTTCGCTTCTTTCAGCGGGCGTAAGTTTTAACATAGTAATTCCTTTAAAAGCAGTATTTTACGCGAATGGCAAAGAATAAATTCAATCAAAATTGGGTTCACGACCATATTAATGATCCTTATGTGAAACTTGCACAAAAGGAAGGCTATCGTGCGCGCGCCGTTTACAAGCTAAAAGAAATAGATGAATCAGAAAAACTGATACGACCAGGACAGATTATTGTTGATTTGGGTGCAACACCTGGTAGCTGGTCTCAGTATGTAAGGAATAAGCTCGCAGGTAAAGAGGGTGGTGGTATCACGGGCGAAATTTTTGCCCTCGACCTGTTACCTATGGACCCTATTGCCGATGTACAGTTCATACAAGGCGATTTCCGCGAAGATGAAGTGCTGGATCAATTGGAATCCAAATTGTTGGGGCGCAAAGTTGACTTGGTTTTATCGGATATGGCCCCAAATCTGTCAGGTAACTCAACCGTAGATTCTGCCCGTGTCGAATATATTATCGAATTGGCAGTTACTTTTTCCAAGGCACATCTGAAGCCAGGTGGTGCTTTGCTGGTGAAATGCTTCCACGGGCCTAGCTATAATAATATTTTCACACTATTTAAAGATGAATTCAAAACAGTGATCAACAAGAAGCCAAAAGCCAGCAAAGACAAGTCTTCCGAGATATTTTTGCTTGGAAAAGGCTTGAAAAACCCCGAATAATTGAATTTACCTCTTGATAATCATCAATATTGCCAACATATGCTGGCTAGCAAGCTCTACCCAATGGGGGTAGAATGAACGTTTACAGTATCAAATGGCGCATCCTGCCTCCAAGGAGTTCTCGTGAATAATATGTTTTCAAAAGCTGCCGTCTGGGTAGTTGTTGCCCTGGTGCTCTTTATGCTGTTTAAAGAGTTTGGCACGAAAGGTGTTGGCGCCAGTGCTGCACCAATTCCGTATTCTGAATTCCTCGATGAGGTCAGGTCCAAGCACATCAAGGAAGCGACCATTGATGAAGCCAACCGTACCATTGTGGCGACCAATTCTGAAGGTAAAAAAGTCAAGTCCCAGATCACTGTGCTGGACAAGGGCCTGATACGCGATCTGGTGGATAGTGGCGTCAAGTTTGATGTCAAACAGCCTGAAGAGCAGTCTTTCCTGTCGCAAGTCTTCATTTCCTGGTTCCCGATGCTGTTGCTGATCGGCGTATGGGTATTCTTCATGCGCCAGATGCAGGGCGGTGGCAAGGGTGGGGCATTCTCTTTTGGCAAGTCCAAGGCCAGAATGCTGGACGACACCAACAATAATGTGACCTTTGCTGATGTCGCCGGTTGCGATGAAGCGAAAGAAGAAGTCAGCGAAATCGTTGATTTCCTGCGTGATCCTACCAAATTCCAGAAACTTGGTGGCCGTATCCCGCGCGGCGTGTTGATGGTTGGCCCTCCAGGTACTGGTAAAACTTTGCTGGCACGCGCTATTGCTGGTGAGGCAAAGGTACCTTTCTTTACGATTTCCGGTTCTGATTTCGTTGAAATGTTCGTTGGTGTGGGTGCTTCCCGTGTCCGCGACATGTTTGAGAATGCCAAAAAACATTCACCTTGTATCATCTTTATCGATGAGATTGATGCTGTCGGCCGCCATCGCGGTGCCGGTATGGGCGGTGGCAATGATGAACGTGAACAGACACTGAACCAGATGCTGGTTGAGATGGATGGTTTTGAAGCCAATTCCGGTGTCATCGTTATCGCTGCAACCAACCGTGCTGATGTACTGGATAAAGCTTTGCTGCGCCCAGGCCGTTTTGACCGTCAGGTTTCCGTTAGTTTGCCGGATGTACGTGGTCGTGAGCAAATCCTCAACGTCCATATGCGCAAGGTGCCTATTTCTGCCGACGTAAAAGCGGACATTCTGGCGCGTGGTACACCTGGCTTCTCTGGTGCTGACTTGGCCAATCTGGTGAATGAATCAGCTTTGTTTGCTGCGAGACGCAATAAACGTTTGGTCGAAATGATCGATTTTGAAGATGCCAAAGACAAAATCTACATGGGCCCTGAGCGCCGCTCCATGGTCATGCGTGAAGAAGAACGCAGGGCTACTGCTTACCATGAGTCTGGTCATGCCGTAGTGGCAAAATTGCTGCCTACGTCTGATCCTGTTCATAAAGTGACGATCATGCCACGTGGCTCTGCCTTGGGTGTGACCCTGTCTTTGCCTGAGCATGATGCTGTTAGCTTGTACAAAGATAAAATGCTCGACAAAATTTCAATGTTGTTTGGTGGCCGTATCGCTGAAGAAATTTTCGTTGGTCAAATGTCATCTGGTGCGGAAAGTGATTTTTCTCATGCGACCAAACTCGCCAGGGCGATGGTTACACGTTGGGGTATGTCTGACAGCATGGGCGTGATGGTCTATGAAGACAATCAGAATGATGGCTATTTTGGTGGTTCATCCAAAACGATTTCCGAAGTGACGCAGCAAAAAGTGGATGCTGAGATCCGTAATATTCTGGATGCGCAATATGCTTTGGCACGCAAACTTTTGGAAGAGAATCGTGACAAAGTTGAAATCATGACCAAGGCCTTGCTGGATTGGGAAACAATCGATGCAGATCAGGTCAGTGACATCATGAACGGTGTGGATCCACGTCCGCCAAAACAAAGTCAGGCGATTAACCGCTCTCCATCTGACAAGTCTTCTGGTGGCGTATCTCCTAGTGCGACAGCACCAGCCTGAGCTGACGTACAAAAAACACACAATTAATTTTTGAATTTCTTGTACAAGGGTGGGGGTTATTCCTCACCCTTAGTCTTTTTAAAAAATGAAATATTTCCAATGTGGCCGTTTCCGCTATCCCTTAAGTGGAACCCAGTCCAGAACCCTGGTCATGGGTGTGCTCAACATCACGCCTGACTCTTTTTCTGATGGCGGCAAATACCTGAATCTGGAAAGCGCCATCGCCCGTGCTGAACAGATGATAGAAGACGGTGTCGATATCATCGACATCGGCGGTGAGTCAAGCCGCCCTGGCTCTGCTCCTTTACCGCTGGATGAAGAGTTGAGCCGCGTCATGCCTGTCATCTATGCTTTGCGGGACTGCGGCAAGCCCCTTTCCATAGACACTTACAAGCCCCAGGTCATGCGTGAAGCGCTGATTGCAGGTGTCGATATGATCAATGATATCCAGGGCTTCCGCTCACCTGAATCCATCGCTGCCGTGCAAAATGCAGAAGCTGCCCTATGTGTCATGCATATGCAAAACACGCCAGAAGACATGCAAGTCAGTCCCGAATATATAGACGTCAATCAGGACGTGAAGACATTTTTGCGCGAAAGGCTGACAGCGTTGACAGATGCTGGCATAGAAGCCAATCGCATCTGTCTTGATCCTGGTTTTGGCTTTGGCAAAACTCTGGAACATAATACAGCCATGTTCAAGCACTTGCCGCAATTCCAGCAAGAGCTGGGCTTGCCTGTGCTGGTCGGGGTATCCCGCAAATCCATGATCGGCGGCTTGACTGGCAGAGCAGCACCAGAACGCATGGCAGGCAGTATCGCAGCAGCCCTGCTGGCAAAGCAGATGGGCGCAAACATTATCCGTGTGCATGACGTGGCAGAAACTGTCGATGCATACAAAATCTGGGATGCATTATCCCCTTGATGAGCAGGAAGAATATGAGCAGAAAATATTTTGGTACAGATGGCATACGTGGCAAAGTGGGTGTCGCACCGATCACGCCTGATTTTGTCATGCGCCTCGGCTACGCTGCAGGCAAGGTGCTGGCGCAAGCCAATGTCACTGGCGATGCCCGCCCCACAGTCCTGATCGGCAAAGACACGCGTATCTCCGGTTATTTGCTGGAAGCCTCGCTTGAGGCCGGCTTTGCCGCCGCAGGTGTCGATGTCATGCTGTCTGGCCCGGCACCGACACCCGCAGTGGCTTACCTGACGCGGGCATTGCGTTTGTCGGCAGGTGTCGTTATCTCGGCTTCACATAATCCGTTTGATGACAATGGCATCAAATTTTTCTCGGCCAACGGCAACAAACTGGCAGATGAGGTGGAGCTGGCTATCGAGGCTGAGCTTGAGCAACCCATGCAATGTGTCAGCTCCGAAAAACTGGGCAAAGCCCGTCGTCTGAGTGATGCGAATGGCCGCTATATAGAATTTTGTAAAAGCACTTTCCCGGCAGAGTTGGATTTACGCGGCCTGAAGATCGTTATCGATTGCGCCCATGGTGCAGCTTATGACATCGCCCCGCATGTTTTCCATGAACTGGGGGCAGACGTTATCGCCATAGGTAATCAACCGAATGGCCTGAATATCAATGACAAGGTCGGTGCAACTGCACCAGATGCCTTGTCACTGGCGGTGCGCGCCAATCATGCCGATCTGGGTATTGCTCTCGATGGCGATGCTGACCGCCTCTTGATGGTGGATAAGCACGGCAAGATTTATAACGGTGACCAGCTCCTTTATTTGATGGTGCTTGACCGCATGGCTATCGGCAAGATTGAGGGTGTGGTTGGTACCTTGATGACGAATATGGCGGTTGAAGTTGCGTTCAAAAAACTCGGAGTCGGCTTCGCCCGCGCCAAAGTCGGCGACCGTTACGTGTTGGAGCAAATGCAGGAACGTGGCTGGCTGCTCGGCGGTGAAGGTTCTGGTCATCTCCTGTGCCTGGATAAACATACTACCGGCGACGGCATCGTCTCGGCCCTGCAGGTATTGTCGGCTCTGAGGCGCAACGGCAAGAGCCTCGATGCCTGCTTCGATGATCTGCAACTGTTCCCGCAAACCTTATTGAACATCAAAGTGCCAGCCGGTTTCGACTGGCAAAAAAATGAAAAGCTGGTTGCAGAAAAGCAAAAGGTCGAGGCTGAACTCGCAGACCGGGGTAGGGTGTTGATACGCGCATCCGGCACTGAGCCTTTGGTGCGCGTGATGGTAGAAGCAGAAGACGCCGAACTCGCCTCCACCAGCGCCCGCCGCCTGGCAGATTGCATTCCGCCTGCAATCTAAGTAAATTAGCTGTTAGCAGTGGTTTCATTCTTGAAAGTGAGAGCGATACCATGTACTATTCAGCCTTCAGTTTTTGGGCTCGCAAACATCTGTTTTGCTAGCCATCAACAAGACTGTCCATAGCTCAGTTGGATAGAGCACGAGCCTTCTAAGCTCGGGGTCGTAGGTTCGATTCCTACTGGGCAGGCCAAAAAAATAATGAAAACCCTTGCTTACGCCGCAGGGGTTTTTTTATGTGTGTGTCTGTTAAATAGTTGCTATTCGTGAATTAATTTGCGATTATTTGCATATACTTAAACTTTGGTCTGCCGATAATGCATTTAAAAAAACTTGGCCTGGGCCTGGGCCTGATCCTGATCCTGTCTTTGATGACATTGACGACGCAATTTTCTTATGCAGACGAAGCTGAAAATAGAGAAAAAATTGAGAATGAAGTAAAACAATTGTCGATTGACGGAAAATTTGCCGAGCTCGAACAAATGGCAACCGCTTTTCGTGATCCTCAAGCGCGTACGTCGAGTGGCTTATGGAAGTTGACACTCTTTTATGTGGGGCTATCAAAATCACTCAGGCATAACACTAATGATGACGAGGTATGGTCTGGAATAGAAGGGCGCATAAAAAAATGGCAAAGAGCGTACCCTAATTCTGCTGCTGCTCAATTAGCTTATAGTGAAATGTTGATCAATCGCGCCTGGACTGTCAGGGGTAGTGGCTTCGCTGGTGATGTGCAAGAAAAAAACTGGAAGCCATTCTATTCGTACGTAGAACAAGCCAGAGCATATCTTGAGGCACATAAAAAGATAACCTCTAAAGATCCATACTGGTACCAGCAAATGGAGGGAATCGCCAAATACCAGAGTTGGTCAGAAAACAAGATGGAGGCCGTGATAGATGAGGGTCTCAGTAAAATGCCTCAGTTCTATCCTCTGTATTTTGATGCCATTGATTATTACGCACCCAAATGGGGTGGTAATGCTCATGCGATAGAGAAATTTGCACGCAAGGCGCTGGAGCGTACCGAGGCTGTTGAGGGGTATGGTATGTATGCGCGCATCTATTGGTACGCCGCGCAGACGCAATATCGTAACAGGCTGTTTACTGAATCACAGGTAGATTGGACGACTATGAAAAAAGGGATTGACGATGTATTGAAAAAATATCCCGATGCATGGAACATCAATCACTTCGCCAAGTTTGCCTGTGATGCGAAAGACAAGGGTAAAACCGCCGAACTCATAGGCATGATCAAATCGGATGTGCTGCCAGGAGTCTGGGGTTCACAATTTGCCTTTGAGCATTGCCGGCGCTGGTCTGCTATTCCCTGAGATAATGGTCAAACCTTGCTAAAAAGGAGTGGCGCAATTACTTCATTTTGCCTTGCTCCTGGTGTCGCGCAGTGCCTCTGTAGTGCCTGTTTAAATCAACTCAAAAATCTTTTTTTCAGCAAGTGCAAGAGGCAAAGTGCATTGTTGGCTGCGACGGTTTTGCATCCGGCTCCCATTTGATTTGCTTCATTTTACCTACTTGTCAACTTGTGTAAATATTGCAATTCGCCATCATTGCTTGCTTCAGGGGTTTTTTGCTTTTGCCTGAATTCTAAAATTGAATGGTAGTGATGAAATCGCAGAAGGGTTGGGATCGCATATCTTCTAGATATCCCTTTTCTGATACCCCGGTGCCAGTACCGCATTACTTACCTCTTCAAGCACGCTCAGATCAGCCAGCCTCAATCTGGAGTTGCTGCCCTCAAGTTTGCCATCTGGTGAGCAATCGACTTGCCACTGACGCAGGACGTAGCCAGCGATAGCAGCCCGTAATTTGACTTCGAGCTTGCCATTTTTCATCCCATAGTCGCGCATGATGGATCCTGGATATGGGTGCGAGGGATGGGGCTGTAATTCGATATGTACTATGCGTTGCCATTGTTCATCGGCAGCGAGTTGTTCATGTGCTTGCAGCACGTGACTTTTATCGCATGGCTTAATATCTGAGATGTCATCCATGCGCGTCAGTACCAGGTCGCGGAATTCTTGTTTGCTTCTGTCATAGGCCCGTACATGCCAGCGCAGGCCAGAATCCACCAGTGCCAATGGGACAATTTCCCGCTTGGATGGGCCGATTTTCATGGAGTGATAGGTCAGCCTTAGTGGATGTTCGCCACGAATGGCGCGGGTTACTCTGGCCAGGTCCAGCAATGCCGGTTGATTCAGGCGGTTGGGGATGTCGTGTGTCAACAAAGATGCGCCAATGCCGCGCTCACCATCTCCAAATCCTGAGCACAGTGCTGACAATACCCTGTCTGGCTGATGTTGAAACAGCGGCTGGAAGCTCTCCTGATAGTGATACATTTTTCCTTCATACAGCACATTGCCAGGTGCTAGTTCACGGTACAAAACCAGGTCGCGTGTGCCAGCCGCAGAGGCTATATCAAAGCGGTCCATAACTTCTTTTCGTGTGACGGTACCAAGAAACCACAAGCGAAACTCTATAAATGCGAGACGTTCGCGCTGGGCGGCGGGCAGAGTGTGCAGATGCATGATGCTGATCGGTTGGTCAATTTTATGGAATATTTTAACATCGAATCAATTTGATGTTATTATTCAATTGAAGTTAATATGAGATCAAATTGATTTGTTGTTTGTCGTTGCTGGTGCTGCAACTTGATGCTGTTCGTAAGATATGTAGCCACTTTGATGGCATCTGGAAAGCTGTAGCGTGGTCTCAGAATAAAAGGAAAATGATGAATCTGATTCAACAACTGCCGTCTGGCCCGCTTGATATTATTGGCGATATCCATGGCGAACATGAAGCCCTTTGCAACTTGATGCATCATCTTGGTTATGATGCCGATGGCAAACATTTGGATGGGCGAAGCTTGGTATTTGTCGGTGACTTTTGCGATCGCGGACCAGACAGCCCGGCTGTGCTGGCATTGCTTGAGCGCCTGATCAAGGCGGGCAGGGCAGTAGCAGTATTGGGCAATCATGAAATGAATCTTTTGCGCGGTAGTGCCAAAGATGGTGCTGGCTGGTTTTTTGAGGAGCGAGCAGTCAGGGATGAGCCCAAGTACGCGTCTTTCAAAAGGCTGGATGCCGCAAAGAAAGCAGATACCCTTCATTTTTTAGCGTCTCTGCCTGTCGCGCTCGAACGCGAAGATCTGCGGGTAGTGCACGCCGCATGGATCGCTGAACATATAGAAGAAATACGTCATCTTGCTCTGGGTAGCGTGATGGAGAATGACCGCCGCCTGGACGCCGACACGCGGCAGTTGGCGCAGGAATTTGCTGCGCAAATGCAGGCCGAACTGGCTGCCCACAGTCCTGGCCTCGACAATCCGGATCATCTGCCACCCTTCATGCATGCTCATGCCGCATACGATGTACTTATGCAAATGCATAATCCTTTGAGGGTGTTGACATCGGGAGTAGAGAGTATATGGCATGAGCCTTTTTATTCTGGCGGCAAATGGCGTTTTGTGGGGCGTGAGCAATGGTGGAATGAATACACAGAGCCGTTGCCCGTGGTGGTTGGTCATTATTGGCGTCGCTTCAATGCGTTTGACCGCGCCCATGTTGGCAAGGGTGGCGAAGACATGTTTGAGAATACGTCGCCGCTTGCATGGCATGGTAGAGCTGGCAATGTGTTTTGCGTCGATTTTTCTGTGGGTGGGCGCTGGTCTGCGAGAAAAAATAAAGATTTTCCTGAGTCGGATTGCAAGCTGGCGGCATTGCAATGGCCAGAACGCAGCTTGTGTTTTGATGATGGTCAGGTCATGCAGACGGTGTCATTCAAAGCACCTACACCTGCTCCATAGAAAATAAATTTTCATCTGAAGCTGTGAATTGTTTTTACCGAATGCATAAATACCTGAGTGAGCAATGAGTATTCAAAAAGGCGTTGTGATTTTGAGTCGATGTTGCAATTCGTCATCATTGACGCATGTGTGCCGCCTTTTTTTCAGGCTATACTCTAAGCAAGTAGTACCACTTGTTGCTCAGGGAATTTGATCTTAATTCTTACTGGCAAGCCTATTCAAATTGCTATTACGAGTGCATGTTGAAGCAGGTTTTCTCTGAAGTTTTGCGTGTTGAAAATATAAAAATCAGAGTGCATGGAAAAATTGGGAAGTACTCTCAGCTCTTCTCTTGTTAATCTGATATTCACCCTCCTTCTTTTGCGGATACTCGGGAAAATGTATGAATCAATTGTCACGTTTGAAGATTAGCGGTCGCCTGGCTCTGGGTTTTGGACTGGTCATCTTGCTGTCTTGCGGCTTGCTCGTCCTTGGTTTGTTCCGCCTGAGTCAGTTGCAGGCTTCCACGGATTATATTTTTAATACCAAGGTCGCCAGTCTTGATGCTGCGACTGATATGCGTGAGCAGGGGCGTGCTCTGGCGCTGGTGCTGCGCAAAATGACGGCACCCAGTGACATGGCAGAGGCTGAGCGCGAAACCAAAAGACTGGCCAAGATACTGGAAGGCTATGATGCCTCTGAAACTGCAGCAAAAAAATTGATAGACGATAAGGAGGGTAAAGATACCCTGCAAAACTCTCTTGATCAAAAACGTCAAGTGTTGGCGATTGCCAACAAGATCAAAAGCCTGGTCGCTGAAGGAAATTATTTCGACGCAGCATCTGTATTGCAGACGGAATTTAATGCGCCAAACGAAAAATGGATGCAGGCTCTGACAGAGCTGGCGAGCCAGCAGCACAAAGCGATGAAGTCTGCTTATGATGAATCGCTGAGCAACTACAAAAATGCCCGGCTGGGTATGCTGGTCATTGGTGTTTTGACGATAGTCATAGGCTCTGTTGCAGCATGGCTGATAGCGAGAACCATTGCTGGCCCGATCAAACGGTCTGCCATTATCGCTGACCAGATTGCCAATGGCGATTTGACTCAACATGTAGAAGCAAGTGGTACGGATGAAATAGGTGACCTGCTGCATTCCCTGCAGATGATGCAGGAAAATCTTTTGACTACGATTTCCAAAATCAAGACGGGTACAGAAACAATTACCGTAGCTTCGCAAGAAATAGCCTCAGGTAATGCCGATCTCTCAAGCCGCACAGAATCACAGGCCAGCTCGCTGGAAGAAACCGCTAGCTCGATGGAAGAATTGACCAGCACGGTCAGGCAAAATGCCGACAATGCCCGTCAGGCCAATCAACTTGTGGTTTCTGCTTCCAGCGTCGCGGTCAAAGGTGGTGAAGTCGTAGGGCAAGTGGTCAATACCATGGGCTCGATTAAAGAGAGTTCGCGCAAGATCGTCGATATCATTGGTGTCATTGATGGCATCGCCTTCCAGACCAATATCCTGGCCTTGAATGCAGCGGTAGAAGCTGCGAGGGCAGGTGAACAGGGCCGTGGTTTTGCCGTGGTTGCGGCAGAAGTGCGTAATCTTGCACAACGCAGTGCCAGTGCAGCGAAAGAAATTAAATCCCTCATCAGTGACTCAGTCGATAAAGTCGATCAGGGTAGCAAGCTTGTCGATGAAGCAGGCAAGACCATGGATGAGATTGTCACCAGCGTCCAGCATGTGGCCGACATCATGAGCGAGATCACGGCGGCCAGCCAGGAGCAAAGTTCAGGCATAGAACAGGTAAATCTGGCGATTACGCAAATGGATGAAATGACGCAACAGAATGCTGCTCTGGTTGAGCAGGCAGCAGCGGCGGCAGAAAGCATGGAAGAGCAGGCCGTAGAATTGACGCGCGCAGTCAGCGTGTTCCAGTTGCCATCCAATATGCAGGCAACTGAAGTGGCTGGCCCACAAGCACGCCGCTATACGCCAAGACAATTAACGAACTGAAGGCGAACTGAAATTTACCCCAGCCTCAACGCAGTTGGTACAGCAAATGCATTGAGGCGGTTTACAAGACCTTGCCTGGATTCATAATATTCTGTGGGTCCAGCGCCATTTTGATGGCGCGCATCATGCTTAATTCCAAGCGGGATTTATACAGCCTGATCTCATCGCGTTTCAACATTCCCAGTCCGTGCTCGGCAGAAATCGATCCTTTGAACTGATGCACCTGGTCATGGACTATGCGATTGATCTCGGCCTGTTGCAGGATGAATGTCGCATCGCTGCTGCCAGCAGGCGCTGAGACATTGTAGTGCAGGTTACCATCCCCCATATGACCAAAGCAGACGATCTGGCAACCCGGAAATGCAGCTGTTAATTCTGCATCCGTGATGCGTATGAAGCGGGGAATATGTGACACCGGGATGGAAATATCGTGCTTGATATTCTTGCCCTCCCTGGCCTGAGCTTCAGAAATATGCTCGCGCAACTTCCATAAGGTTTTTGATTGGTTGACAGAGCTTGCACAGACCGCATCGGCGGTGTTGCCATCATTGATCGCTTGCTCCAGCACTTGCTCGATGAGGGTAATTGCATGGCTTTCTGATTCGTGGTCAGACATTTCCAACAATGCATAATAAGGATAACTGCGAGGATGGCTGCGCTTGAATGGATGCTGAAGTTGCGGGAAGTGTTTGAGTACCAGTTGTAGGCTGAAGTCAGAGATCAATTCAAATGCAGTCAGGGTTGGCCCCAATGCATGTTGACATTGCTTGAGCAGGTCCAGGGCAGCATCCGCACTATCAAGCGCTGCGAATGCGGTAATCTGCGCGCGTGGTTGCGGGAATAATTTCAACACGGCAGCCGTGATAATGCCCAGCGTACCTTCAGCACCTATAAACAAGTCGCGTAAATCGTAACCCGTATTATCCTTGCGCAGGCCACGCAAGCCATCCCAGATATCGCCCTGAGCAGTGACAACTTCCAGCCCCAGGCATAATTCCCTGGTATTGCCGTAACGCAGTACTGCGGTGCCACCAGCATTGGTCGAGAGATTACCACCTATGGTACAACTGCCTTCTGATGCCAATGACAGCGGGAATAATCTTTGCTCTTCGCTCGCTGCAGCCTGTACCTGCGCCAGCAGACAACCAGCCTCGACTGTGATGGTGTTGTTGGCGACATCCACCGCCAAAACACGATTCATGCGTTTCAAGGAGATAACTACAGCCTGGCCTGTCTGGTCAGGTATGCTGCCCAATACCAGGCTAGTATTGCCACCCTGTGGTACGCAGGCGATTTTATGTGTTGCACACAGCCGCACCAGGCTTGCCACTTCATCGGCAGACTTTGGTAGCAGCACTGCCAGGGCATTGCCGAGATAGCGCTGGCGCCAGTCCATCAAATACGGGTATTGGTCTGATGCATTCGTGATGACGAAATCATGACCCAGAATCTTGATGCAGTCTGCAAGAAATTCTGCGTGCATGATATCGCCTTCGCTTGCCGGGTTCACTGTTCTGCTGCCTTTGCTACATTTGCTGCATTCACTTTTGCCAGCGCTTTCGCAGCTTTTTTCAATGGGCGTAAATACAGGATGACCGCAATAAAGAACAAAATGGACAAGCCAACTTCAGCCAAAGCCAGGGCTACAGACAGGGAACTGCGGTCACTGTAGGCCCTGACTATGCCCTCGGTGAAGTACAGCCAGATCAGCATCGAAGACCACTGCATGGTGTAGTTATCGCGCTTGAGTACGCCGCGCAACGGTATCAGCAAGGGCAGGGTTTTAAGCACCATCCATGATCCACCCGGGCGCAGCGGAGCAAGAAACCATTCCCAACTGATGCAAAGCAGCAGCAAGGCAATCAGGCTGGCAGAAGCGAGCAGGTAATATTTTTTCTCTGGTGTTGCCGTGCTCATGCTGCAGCCTGTAATTTTTTACTGACTTCTGCCAGGCGTTTGCCCAGAGCGATGGCCAGTTTGCGGCTGTCTTCTGAAATAGCTTGTGCACCATCCTGGCCTGCCCAATGGGTTGCGCCATATGGGCTGCCGCCGGTTGAAGTAGTCATCAATTCAGCATGGCTATAGGGCAAGCCCAGCATCAACATACCGTGATGCATCAGTGGCAGCATCATGCTGAGCAGGGTTGATTCCTGGCCGCCGTGCATGCTGCCGGTAGAGGTGAATACGCAGGCCGGTTTGCCAGTCAGCGTACCAGATAGCCAGTCGGCAGCGGTGCCATCCAGAAAATACTTCAGGGCTGCCGCCATATTGCCAAAGCGGGTGGGTGAACCCATGGCAAGCCCGGCGCATTCCTTAAGGTCGGACAATTCTACATAGGGCGCGCCATCTGACGGTACATCAGAGGCTGTTGCTTCTGCCACCGTGGAAACGGCTGGCACGGTACGCAGGCGGGCATTGCAGCCTGGCACGCTTTCTATACCCTGGGCAATAAATTCTGCCATTTTTCTGGTATTGCCATGCCGTGAGTAAAATAAAACTAAAATCGTGAGTTCTTGTGTAGTCATGCTTGTATTATAGAAGTCTTTTTTCCTGGTCTCTCGTTAAAATCGAGGCATTTATATCTCTAGCTGCAAAAACTATGCGTGGTCTGTCGTGGAAACAAATACTCAATCTCTTCAAATTTGCCCTGCAGCGCCTGCAGGAAGGTCGTTTGCCACAGGTTGCCGGTAGCCTGACTTTTACTACGGTACTGGCCCTGGTACCTATCCTAACTGTAGCATTTGCCATTTTTACAGCTTTCCCGCTATTTAATACCTTCCGCACTTCGCTGGAGGCGTATTTTATTCAAAGTCTGATGCCCAAGGGGATTTCCAATACGATTTTGGGTTATCTGACGCAGTTTGCCACCAAGGCGACCCGCGTTTCTGCCATCAGTGGTGTGGCCCTGATGGTGACCGCCATTACCACCATGGCAATGATAGACAAGTCATTCAACCAGATCTGGCAAGTCAAGCGCCCGCGCCCGGCATTGCAAAGGCTACTGGTATATTGGGCGATTGTTACTCTGGGACCTTTGCTGGTGGGTGTTTCCATCTCCAGTACCTCTTACCTGTTTACTGCCACCAGTGGGGTAGTGGGGGCAGTGCCGTTTTTGGGTGCGGTATTTTATACTCTGACTTCAATTGCATTCACGACAGGCGCATTTACCTTGCTGTATCTGATCGTCCCTAACCGTGCGGTTGAGTGGCGCGATGCAGTCTGGGGTGGCCTGTTTGCAGCGCTGGCATTTGAAATAGCCAAGCGCATATTCGCCAGCTTTGTGATTCAGTTTCCTACCTATACCATCGTGTATGGTGCCTTGGCAGCCGTGCCCCTGTTTCTGGTCTGGATTTATGTGTCCTGGCTGATCATCCTGATTGGCGCGGTTATCGCTGCTGCTTTGCCTGTCGTCAAATTCGAGCGCTGGTGGCATGTGCCCACACCAGGCAGTGCTTTTGAAGACGCGGTCAGTATCTTGCAAGTGCTGGTTGATGCCCGTCTGGCAGACGCTACTGCGGCTGTCAGCGTCAATACCATACGTACCGAGACCAGATTGGGTATAGATGAAATTGAGGGCTTGCTGGAACGTATGGCAGAAGCTGGCTGGGTGGCCAGGGTAAAAGTAGAAACCACGGCTTCACGCAGCCGCTTTTGGTTACGCAAAAACGAAGCAGGGGCCGAATTGTGGATCATGTTGGTCAACCCTGCCAGCTTGCGCCTGTCAGATATTTATCGCCTGTTTGTATTTGATTCAACACGCGAGAGCCAATTATCCAGCCTGGTTGATCAAAGTATAGAAAATGGTTTACAACAGAGCCTGCAGACTTATTTTTATCCGGTGGGGCAAGGCTAAATGAAATTTCGTTTGATCAGTGCAAAAGAACTCGACGCGCCTATAGTGGGGCGCTGGGCGGAGTTGCGCAGTCAAAACGCTCGTAGTCAAAACTCTATTTACGATAGTCCATATTACTCTTCAGCCTTTACCTCCATCATCGCCAATGCCAGGGACGATACCAGCATTCTGGTAGTCGAAGATGCTGGCCGTATCGTTGCCATATGGCCTTTTCATGCCTTGAGCAGCTTCAGCGCTGTCTCTATAGGTGATTTTCTGGCAGATTATCAGGGGCCGGTGTGTGAGGTATCTCTGGATTTACGTATTGCTGATGCCTTGCGTGCCATGCAGTGCCGCTATTTTTCCTTTAACCATATGCCATCTGCGTTGGGCAAGTTCAGCCAGTATGCGTGGATACATAGTCATTCGCATATCCTGGATTTGACGGGTGGCTTTGATGTGTATGCGCAGCGCCTGACAGAAATGCGCGACGCATCTCTTTTGAAAAAAGTGGCCACCAATGAGCGCAAGCTCAGCAAGAAGTTTGGTGAGCTGCGTTTTGAGTTGCAGAGTAGCAGCGACACTGATTTTGCTGCATTGATCGCAGGTAAGCGCGATCAGTTCCAGCGCACAGTCGGGGCTGAACATGATATTTTCAGACTTGATTGGGTCAGGCAGGTCATGGATGAAATCAGGGCGGCAAATGCACCTGATTTTGCGGGACTGCTATCAACACTGTATGCGGGCGATACTTTGATCGCGGCGCATTTTGGTATGCGTTCTGGCAAGGTAATGCATTACTGGTTCCCCTGGTATCACACAGACTTTGCCGAGCATTCACCAGGTTTGATCTTGCTGACGCAATGTGCCAGACATGCCGCACAAACAGGTATCACTACGATAGATTTGGGCCGGGGCGACCAGCCATACAAACTGCGTTTTGCTACGGGCGCAAATCAATTGTGTGAAGGGGCTGTCAGCTCGCCGGCTATTTTGAGCAGCTTACAGGCAGGGTTGTATCACGCTAAGCAAAAATTGAAAGCTTCCAGTTTAGGGCAACACTTACGTAAATTGCGCCAGACTGCCAGGTAAGTCTGTATCAGTAAATCTGTATTAATAAGCGTTTTTATCGCCAAGCACAACCTTGATGGTGCGCCAGATAATCACGATATCCAGCCAGACTGACCAGTGCTGGATATAGTAAAGATCATATTCAATACGTTCTTCCATTTTTTCCAGGGTCTCGGTCTCGCCACGCAAACCGTTGACCTGCGCCCAGCCAGTAATGCCTGGTTTGATCTTGTGGCGGAACATATAGCCGCTGACCAGCTTGCGGTACAACTCATTATGTTCAACCGCATGAGGACGGGGGCCAACCAGGCTCATTTCGCCTTTGAGTACATTGAAAAGTTGCGGCAACTCATCCAGTGAAGAGCGGCGCAGGAAGCCGCCAAACTTGGTAACGCGAGGATCACCAACCGTCGCCTGGACCACGCGCTCATTGGGGTTGCTCTGCCGCATACTGCGGAATTTATAGACGTTAATAGGCCTGCCAGCGATGCCATACCTGACCTGTTTGAAAAGTACAGCACCAGGTGAGCTGAGCTTCACGCCTATCGCTATCAGCAGCAATATAGGCGACAAGGCAATTAGGCCAAAGAAAGAGCCGAACAAGTCCAGCATGCGTTTGGGCAGGGCGGCCAGGCCAATGAAGGGTGTTTCCGTCGATGCCAGCACGGGGCGGCCTGCCAGTTCGCGTAATTGTATGCCCGGCATACCAAAGATCAGCGATTCAGGCACAAAGTAAGTGGATGCCGTGCTGTCTTCCAGAATCGCAATGATTTCTGCCAGTTCTGGTGGTTCCTTGGTGTTCAGTCCTATGAAAACCACATCGACATTCACATGGCCGGTTTCGGCATCGACGATCCAATTGGCTGCGTCAGTCAGGTCGCCCAGTCTTTCCAGGTTGCTGGGCGGGCGCGATTCATTCCTGTTGTCGAAAAAGCCGACAAAATCAATCGCAGCCAGAGGGGTGTTGCGCAGTGACTCCACCAGGTCGGCGCAGGCTGTATTAGACCAGATTAGTACGGCCTTGCGTCGTCTTGAAGGATTTGAGTAATAGAACACTGCCAGCTTGCGCATGATGAGTGCCGTCAGCAAAAGCGTGAATGGTGTGGTAAACAGCCAGATCAGCATGATGGCGCGTGATAGTCTTTCTGCTGACTTATCGACGTAGGCGCTCATCAGCACGATCATGAACACCACAAACCAGCGAGCGGTAATGCTGGGGAAGGCGGCCAGTACATGCTTTTCTTGCAGTGTGCCCAATAGTTGCTGGCTGGAGAAAACGATGATGCTGGAGAGGCCTGCAATCAGCATGCGCACACCAAAAATTTCGATATCGCTATGGTCTGAATACAGGATGATCCCAAGTAGCGTCATGTAAGTCGTTATGCCAAACGCGACGCCAGTAAACGCAGCCAGAATTTGCGCTGATTGTGAGGTGTTGGAGGCGGGTGAAGCATTGAGCATGGTGGTAAAGTTTTTCGCTGATATTCCTGGGGATGCTGCAGTGGTTTTCAAAACAAATTACCCGGCCTGCATATTTAGTTTTTTTGCCCTGAAAAGAGTTTCTTGATCTGGCCAAGCTGCCAGCGATGCAGATGTTCCCTGAATTCAGGATTTTCATATCTGGGCGCGCGTTTAATTGCAGCACCGAGATAACCGGCAATAATCAACAAGCCACCAATAACAAATGGTTTTTCGCGCATGCGGAAAATACCTGAGGCCATTGCGTACAGAGGGTGATATCCCATGAACCAGATGCCGCGCCCCCAACGCAGGCGGCCACGATAGACATTTTTGTCGGACGAACCCATGAGGCGGTGATGCATGAGAATGGCTTCAGGATGCAAGAAGCTTTTGGTTGTCCAGCCCTTCATGCGGGCAGTGTGGACGTCAATACCGTCCCACAAGACTTCTTCGACAAAACCACCAATTTCTTCAAATGCCGTTCTGCGGTAGAGCTTGAATTGACCAGCGACATGTTCATCAATGATGATTTCTTCTATCCTCTTGCCTTCTTCTTCGCGATAAACCTTGCCGGATACGGCGGCCAGCTTTGGTTCCTGGGCAAATTGCTCAAACATGCATTCCAGATAGCGCGGCCCAAACGACATATCACCGTCTAGCTTGGCGATATATTCATATTCCTGATGCTCAATCTGGGTAATGCCAAATTTGAAGGCTGCCACCACGCCACCACCCACTTTGCGAAAACCTCGGTCGGGACGTTGTACCAGCCTGATGAATGGATATTGGGCAGAATATTCGCGTACGATGTCAGCTGTACCATCTTGTGAACCATCATCGACAATGATCCACTCTACCGGTTTGACTGTTTGCGCTACCATGGAGTCCAGCGTCAGCCTGATCAAGTCGGCCTCGTCACGCACCGGCGCAATGATGACCAGAGGTACCACTCTGGCAGGACTTGCTGATGGCTGTGTGCTCGGGCTTTGCATAATTAGTCTTTCTTACTTTTATTTGCATGTTAACTGAGCTTTGAGTTGCCCACAATTCAATAAAGGTTAATTTTTGTAATTAAATAGCAATGCCAATCAAGCTGCCGCCTTATTGCGACAGGGTTTTGTTGTCCTGACAAAAATTTGCATCTATTCTTACTATTGCAATATAAAATGAAGTTCTTTATAAGAAATGCCTGATTCAGATGACAATTTGGTCCAAATTTTCTGCTTTTACTGAGATAACTGCCCGCAAACTGCTGCCTGCAGTGCTGGCGTTTGCATTTATCGGACAGACGCAGGCGCAAGAGATCAAGACTATCACTGCAAATGGCATGAAACTGGAAAGTCAGTTGTTGCAAATACCTCAGGCAGACAAAGCGCCAGCAACAGCATCTGTGCCAGTACCAAACACGGTAAAGAATGCCACACATGACATGCCTGGCGATGCTGCATCCGATGTCATAGGCGAGGGCGATCAGTTGCTGATCACTGTATTCGGACAGCCCGACCTGACCGCCGATGTCACCATAGGTGAGAGTGGCGTCATCACCCTGCCGCTGGTGGGTACGGTAGAAGTCAAAGGCCGCACAGCAACAGAAATTGCCGCCACCTTTGCAAAGAAGCTGGAGCAGGGGCAATACATAAAAAATCCCCGGGTTTCAATCAAGGTTATACAACAGCTGAGCAGGACTTTTTCAGTCCTGGGCGAAGTATTACGGCCGGGGCGCTATCCCCTGACAGGGCAAATCAGCATTCTGGAAGCCTTGAGCCTGGCCGGTGGTGTTTCACAGAAAGCCGAGAAAAGCCTGCGTATCTTGCGCCGTGAACCCGGCAAACCTGCTTCGGAATTGCAAGAATATGCATCCGTCAAGCTGGAGCTGGACGCAACAAAGCTGGCACCAGAGCTGGCACAAAAAATCCAGCCGAATGATGTCTTGTTCGTGCCCCAATTGAAGAACTTTTATGTTTACGGTGAGGTGCGCCGTCCTGGTATGTACCCCATGGAAGATGATATGAATGTCATGCGGGTCTTGTCCATAGGCGGCGGGGTGACTGAACGGGGTTCGGTGCGACGCATCATCATCCATCGCAAGACAGATAGTGGCGAATTGCGCGAAATTTCGGCAGGTATAGCCGACCGGGTATTGCCTGGTGATGTGGTATTTATCAACGAAAGAATATTCTGACGCGTATGATAAAAACCTCTCCAAGTGAATTGGTCTTGTCCTTTGCCCAGATAGGGGCAATGTTGCGGGCGCGCCAGCTGTTAATCGCCTTTGTCATGATAGTCGCTGTTGTTGGAGCAGTCGTGGCCAGCCTGGTCTTGCCCAAGACCTATGTGGCAGTGGCTGATATTTTTATCGATTACCGCGTCAATGACCCTATCGGTGGCCGCCAATTTCACCCCATGCAGGATGAAAGCTATCTGCAGACCCAGTTTGACGTTATCAAGAGTGTGCAGGTTGCTGAGCGAGTGATACAGGCATTGGGCTTGCAGACCACGCCTGAGGCCAAACGCTTTGTACAAAGATATGGGGAGCAGCGTGGCTTGCGCGCACTGGCTGAATCCATCGTCAGGAATACTGATGTGTCGCCACACAAGAATAGCCGCGTCATAGAAATCCAGTATTCATCAAGTGACCCCAAGCATGCCAAAGAAGTTGCCAATGCTGTCGTCAAGGCCTATATAGATTTGTCGCTGGAGATGATGAACGCACCAGCCAGGGCCAGGCGTGATCAATACAACGCCCAGCTTGAGTCCATGAGTCGGCAGATTGATGAGTTGCAAAAAAAACTGACGGCTTACCAGCAGGAATATCAGATTGTTGATGTCGATGAGCGAGCTGACATCGAATCCAAACAAATGAATGCCTTGAGTGTGCGCCTGATTGATGTGCAACTGCAAAAAGTGGAAGCCCAGGCCAAGCGCCAGTCGCTGGAAAAACTCGTGCGTGAAGGCAATCCAGAGTCAGATATTCCTGAGATTGCTGGCATAGGCCATATCTCAGGCCTGAAAGCTGCCCTGATTTCGCTTGATACTCAGTTGGCCAATGCCAAGATTACTCTGGGATTGCGTCACCCCAAATACATGGCGATCAATGACGAGCGCCAGGCTCTGCTGGACAAGCTTAAAAGAGAGTCTGCTACTGCATTTGAAATGCTTGGTGCTTCTGAAGTGCGTCTGAGCCAGCAGGAAAAGGTCATAGAAACAGAGATCGCCAGCTATCAGAAAAAGACGTTTGAAAACAAGAAACACAGGGACGTCATCAGCTCTTACCAGCGTCAGCTTGATAGCGTGCAAAAGATTTACAACGCCGCCATACAAAAATTTGATGAGTTGCTGATGACCAGTAATGTGGCCATCTCAAATGCCTCAGTCATGCAATGGGCAGAGCTGCCGGAGAAGCATGCCAAGCCACTGCTGCGCAATAACCTTGTGTTTGGCTTGTTGGCTGGCATCGTGTTTGGTTTTGGCCTGGCCTTCCTGCTCGAATTAATGAACCGCCGTGTACGTTGCCTCGAAGATCTGGAGCGTGAATTTGATGAACCTGTGATGGCAAAAATTGGATTTGATGAGAAACTGAGCGGCAATGGACAGGGTGAGGGTGGTTTGCATGCAAACAGCTGAAACCATGAATGTACCAGCTTCTAAAATAGGCCGGCTCGGCGAGTTATTCCTGCAAAAAGGTTTACTCACGCCTGAGCAGATAGACCAGATCGCCCAACTGCAAAAAGAAAAAAAACTCAGGTTTGGTGATGCAGCACTGGCGCTGGGTTACCTGAGCCAGACGCAGCTTGATCAGGCTTTGGGCGAGCAGTTCGGGTATTCAACCAAGGACCTGATTAACGGCAGTGCCGACAAGTCTCTCAAATTCTTTTACTTCCCTTTCAGTAAGGAGGCAGAAGAAATCCGCCGCCTGCGTAGTGAATTGCTGTTGAAATTCAGCGGCCAGGAGAAAATCAAGATCACCCTGGTCAGCCCGGCACGCCGCGATGGCAAATCCTATATGGCAGCCAGCCTGGCTATCGCCTTGTCGCAAGTTGGCAAACGTACTTTGTTGATAGATGCAGACCTGCGTAGCGGCAAGCTACATGAATATTTCTCACTCGGCAAGCCAGATGGTTTGTCTTCTGTATTGGCCGGGCGTATTAAAGCATCCGATGCCCTGATACAGCTGATGCCGAATTTACATTTCATGCCAGCCGGGCCGCAACCGCCTAACCCGCTGGAGATTTTGCGTGCTCCGCGCATGCGTGAATTGCTTGATTCCTGTTCTGATCAGTTCGATGCTTTCGTAGTTGATACCCATACAGCGACCCTGGCATCGGATGCCCAGATGGTTGCTCATCAGACCGGGAGTGTCTTGCTGGTAGCCAGAAAAGACCATACCTATGTCGATGAGTTGCGCCAGGCCAAGGCAGACATGCAGGCAGCTGGTGTCGAGGTGCTGGGAACGATCTTTAATCAATATGAGCCTGCAGGAGCAGTGCGTTTTGCGCCATTCAGCTGGGCAATGCGTTTGCTGTCCAGATTATTCCGGCGGAAAAGCTGAGTTCATATGCCTGAACTGAGTATCTGCATTTGCACTTATAAAAGGCCGGAATTGTTGCGGCGTTTGTTGCAAGCTATTTTGACGCAAACTTTACGGGATGTGGCCATAGAAGTAGTGGTTGTTGATAATGACGTCAATCAGTCTGCTGCTGGCGTGCTGGCTGAAATGGCGGCTCGCTTCGCCGGAAGCCTCAAGGCGCTGAATCTGGCAAATTCAAATATTTCACTGGCCAGAAATGCAGCTATTGCCGCCGCCAGCGGACAATGGATAGTCATGATTGATGATGACGAAGTGCCAGTGCCAGACTGGCTGGAGCAATTGCTGAAAGTGCAAAAGGCTGAGCAGGCTGATGTAGTATTTGCACCGGTGCTGCCTGAGTACTCAGAAAGTACACCAGCCTGGATACGCGAGGGTGGCTACTTTGACCGCCGCCGCATGCCTACCGGCACAAAAATAGATCACAAGGACGCCCGTAGTGGTAATGTGCTTGTCAGTCGTTCAATATTGCAGGATATAGCTGCATCCCAAAAAGATGGCATAGGCCCGTTCGACCCTGCCTTTGGTACGACGGGTGGGGAAGACACCATGTTGTTTCGCCGTCTGGATAAACTGGGGGCCGTCATGGTCTGGTGTGATGAAGCTCTTGCTGACGAATTTATTCCGGCAGACAGGGCTACCGCAAAATGGCTATTGCAAAGGTCCTACCGCACCGGGCAATTATTCATCCGCACCGAACTGGCGATGCTCGAAGGTGGCAAAAAAATCAGTTCTGCACTGATGCTCAGCGCCCGGGCCTGCGTGCAGTTTGTGCTGGCCTTGTTATTCGCCTTGCTGTTATTGCCTTTTAAATTCCTGCGCAGCTTCACCTGGCTCAGGGTAGCTGCTTCGCAACTGGGCAAACTCAGTTATTTCTGGGGTAGCGCCAGCCATGCTTATGGCAGCCAGCCAGCAAAGAAATAATTCATGACGGCTCATCAATCCCAACGCTTACAGGCACTGGATGGCTTGCGCGCCTTATCCATTGCACTGGTTTTTATGTCGCACATAGGATTTGGTCATCTCTTCCCTGGCGGCCTGGGCGTGACGATATTCTTTTTTATCAGCGGTTTCATCATCACCAAACTGATGCTGGCAGAATGGGACGCCAGTGGCCGTGTGAGCATACGAAATTTTTATGTGCGCAGACTATTCAGGCTGACACCGGCCTTGCTGTTTTTTGTGCTGATATCGCTGACATTGATGGCTGTTGTCGGAGAGTTGCCACCGAAAAAAGAAATTGCCTCGGTATTTTTTTATTTTGCGAATTACTATGGCATATATTCCAGCTTCAGCGGTGAGTTGATCAAGCAGCCTTTGGCGATAACCTGGTCATTGGCAGTGGAAGAGCATTTCTATTTTGTTTTCCCTTTTTTGTTTATCGGTTTCATCAGCCTGCCAAAACGCTTCTTGAGCCTGATCGCGGTAATCCTGTTGGCGATGCTGGCCTGGCGTGTGTATCTGGTGCTGGCCATAGGTCTGGATCATTTGCCGCATTACAGAATTTATACGGCGACCGATACCCGCGCTGATTCCATTTTGTATGGAGTGGTCCTGGCTATCATACAGGTGTACTACCCACTTTTTTTTGCCAAGCTATCACGCCAGCAGACCTTTCTGTGTGGTGCCTTTTTAATGTTGATGACACTAGCTATCCGTAACGAAGAGTTTCGTGAATCCTTGCGTTACTCTTTGCAGGGAGTGGCTTTGCTCTATATGTTCCCGATGCTGGTATTTGAAAAAAATGCCTTGAACAATTTCCTGCAACTGCCACCTGTCGTCTATCTGGGGCGTATCAGTTATTCCCTTTACCTGTATCACTGGCTGGTAACACATAGCGCCGCACATTTTTTGCCAGAGCTGACTACTCTGCCGAGAGTCGTGCTCATCACTGCGCTTTCGCTGCTGTTATCCCACTTGTCATACCGTTACATAGAACAGACTTTCCAGAACCTTGGACGCAAATTAATGGTCTGAGTTTGCTGAATTTGCTGGGTTTGATTTTGCGAGTTTGAATCTCCGGCTTGATGAGCTGACCGCAATCAGGCTGAAGATAAAGAATACATTCTGGAATACAAAGCCACGAAACAAGCTGCTTTCGGTGAAATTGGTAATGACGACAACAACCAGCATGGCGGACCAGAAGGCGGCTTGCTGCCTGTCCTGATGAGAAAGCGTAATCAACATTTTTGCCTGCATCAACAAGGTGAGTATCACCAGTATCAAACCAATCAGTCCTTGTTCGTTGAGAATATCCAGATAGCCATTGTGAGACTGCAAAGGTATCCAGTGCAGGGCATCGATCACGAATTGCGAGAGGCTGTCTGGCCCCAGCCAGAATGCGCCATAGCCCAGACCAAACAGATAGTGTTTGTTAATCTCCATCTCTACCAGTTGCCAGACATCAGTGCGGCCAGTCAGGTCTGTGCCTTTGCCAAACAGGCCAGCAATCGGTGATGCCGCTTCTTGCCAGGTAGGCAGACGCGATTCCTGCATAAAAAAGACATACACAGCGATCGTCAGCAGGCAAATCATTACGAGGCTGGCCCGCGTCAAAGAATAAGAAGATGAAATGTGCCGCTTGCGCAGCAAATGGAAAACGCCCGAAGTCAGCAGGGTGATGATCATGCTGGTCGAGCTTTTACTCATGACCAGCATGAAAAAAGAAAACAGTATGCCCAGCGCCAGGCTCCTGATACCCACGGCCTCTCTGCATGCCTTGATTTGCCATAATAAAATGCTGAGGGCCGCAACCTGGCCCAGCTCATTTTTTTGCGACAGGGCACCGCGCCAGGCGCCTCCCAGATCATAGTCTATGCCTATGCTGGGAACAGCAACAGCCATAAAGAAGGACAGTATCAGCATACCCGTCAAGGTATACAAGACATAGTTCACCATTATTTTTAAAGGTTGTTCAGCGAGTTGTATGCTGAAACCTATCATCACCAGACCATAGAGTTGTATCGCACGTTTGAAAGTCGTCGCTGGCAAGGGCGACCAGATGCTTGATGCCAGACACCATATCAACACGAAGGCCAGAAAGGGATTCATCGCCCGCACATCTTGCAAGGCCTCAGGCAAGTGACGATACAGGATGAATGTTGCCAGCAAAAACAGGCCTCCCCATTGCAGTTTTGTGGTCAGAGAACCTTCCATGGTCAATGCAGACGAGCCGGTGTAATCCCAGGAAATGCCATAAGGTAACAGGGAAAAAACCACGAACAGAATGATCATCAGTTTGACGATTCTGGTTTCCAGCAGGTTCAGGCTGGTATTGCCGGGCAGTACGGACAAATTTTGCATTTCTCAATACTAATGTCATGTGTTTGTGCGATATTCTAATGGCTACCTTGTCTGTTGCGACCCAAACTATGAAGTATTTTCGATTGCAGGCCTTTTTCGTCTTCAGATTGACGCTGCTGAGCCTTGTTTGTTTTCATTCATCTTTAGTGCTTGCCGGTGATATTGCCTGGTACCGCTTTGAGATTAATGAAGATGCATTGTCGCCAATGGTGGATTTTGGTGGTATGAATCACCCTTTGGATGCGGGTGACCGTGTATTCGTTAAGCAGGGACATTTTTACCGGGTGGGCCCAGATGGCAGGGCAGGTACAAAAGACGATGCACGCGTACGTTTTTTTGGCATCAGCCTGTCCAGTGCGGCAAACTTTCCTGAAGAAAAAGACGCACAAAAAATCGCCCGCCGTTTGCGCAAGCTGGGTTTTAATGCAGTGCGCCTGCACCATTTGGATAGTATACTCAGCGATAGCCTGGATCAGCCGCGTGGTATTTTGACTACAGCAGCATATCCCAGCTTCAATGAAGCTGCCTTGCGACGTTTGCGTGTGTTTATTAATGCGCTCAAGGCAGAAGGCCTGTACGTCAATTTGAACCTGCATGTGGGTTATCAATTTCGCCCGGCGGTTGATCAGGTCACGCCTTTGATGGCCGGTGAGCAAATGCCTTTTGCCAGCCATCCCCTGCATTTGTTTGAGCCACGCATGATCAGTCTGCAGGCAGAGTATGTGCAGCAACTATTGCGCAGGCTGGAGCTCAGGGATGATCCCGCCCTGGCGATGGTTGAAATCAATAATGAATCTTCATTGCTGGGTGCCTGGCAAAGAAAGCAGCTCGATGGCCTGACAGGTGAATATGAAAGAGCCTTGCAGCAGCATTGGCAAAAATGGGTACTGCGTCAACATGGGCATGCAGACAACGCCTGCAAGCTATGGGATAGCTGTTCAATGCCGCGCAAAGGCGTGATCAATGTCAAGTCATCCGAGGCCAGCATACTTGAATATGGAGAAGGATGGGTCGCGGGTGTGCAGCGTTTTTCGCGACGCGCAATCAATAAACTGGGTTGGGAAACGCCGGCATCGTTGCAGCAGCAATACCACCCACATCAAAAGGGCAATGGCCGCAGGGTACTCGACTATGTGCGGTTTTTGTCTGATCTTGATCAGCAATATTTGAATCTGATCCGCAAGACTGTAAGGCAGGAAGCAGGGGATTTATTGCCTGTGACTGGTACGCAAATGTATTTCGGTGGAGTAGCACTGGCCGATGCGCAGCAGCAGATGGATTATGTTGATGAACACTTCTATGTAGATCACTATGATTTTCCGCATAAAGAGTGGGACAGGAATGACTGGCGCATACGCAATAATTCCGTCTTGCGCGAGGGTTGGCAATCGCTGTTGCAGCGTGCATATGTGCGCGATGCGCGCAAGCCCTTTGTGGTCAGTGAATTCAATCAGGCTTTTCCAAATCGGCAGTCGGCAGAAATTCTGCCTGTCATGAGTGCGTTTGCCAGCGCCCAGGACTGGGATGGGCTGTTTCTGTTTCATTACATTGATGGTGATGTATGGCGGTCCGTGCCGGACAGTTTTGGGCTTAGTGGCCACAGTGGACAACTCGTGGTCAGCGGCATGGCGGCGGCTCTGTTCAGACAATACCAGGTGCAGCCATTACCAACACAGATGAATATCAACCTGGCACCTGAAGAGCGCACCATGCTGGGCGCTTTGCGTGATGGCGTCAGTGGCGGTGGAATGCCTGCCTGGCTACAGGCGCAATACGGTATTGATTACCGGCATGCTTTTTATACCCGAGTAGCCATGATGTATGGCACGCAAGCCAAACAGGTCGGGCCGGTGCAGCATACTGCCAGGTTATGGCATGAAGATGATATGACCTGGGCCGCAGCCGGGGGACAATTACGTTACGGTGAATCTGGCCCCTGGCTGGCAGCAGAAACTGCTTATACGCGCCTGTTCGCGGGGCACAAAGCGCCGGGCTCTGTCATTATGGAAGCAGATAAATACCTGCCTGTGTTTTCAGAAAAAGGGCGGCAATATGGCGTCATTATGCTGAGCAGCCGCGATGCTTTGCCTTTGAAGCATAGTCGCCACCTGTTGCTGGTATTGAGTGGTGCCACGACGACTACGCAAGCTGGCGTCCAACCTGAACGTCCTAAACAATTGTTGAATTACGAGGGGCAATCTGGATGGTGGACGCTGGAGCCTGACCTGGCAACAGCCAGAAAACCTTCCGGTTCGCTGAAAGGCCTTGCGCCAGTATGGCTGGAGCGTATCCCGGTCAAGTTATTTCATGCCAGCAAAAGCAAAAAGATGACGGTGTATCCGCTGGATGGAAATGGTGTACGCATGAAAGCACTGGCCAGTTCTGCCATCAGGAAAAAGCCAGATGGTTTTGAGCTTGACTTTGACTTTCCGTCGCCCTGGTATGAGATTGTGCTCGAATAAGCCTGCTGCTGCCGTGGGTGGTGATGTCAACAATGACAGCAATATGGACCCATATATGTATCCATATAAGTTCTGCGCAAAAAACTTCCAGTTTCCTCTGGGAATTTGAAACTTAATTTTCTTTGTGTAAAAAACTGAATTGCCAAATTTTATGATGTGAAATCAATTTTTCATATTGTGAAAAATCTCTGTCTCGCCGCACAAATTATTTTTCTCATTCTAAGAAATATAATTTCATATCGCAAAAAATGAATTTTAAGTATTTGATTTTAAACGATTAAATATTTGTCATATGTCTTATATAAGACCTTGTTGCTCCGCAAAAAATACTCTATTATTTCTCTCAACGGATGCACCTTTTCATTTGATTTGCCCACAGGAGAGAAATATGACAACTCGCGCACAACAAGTAGCAGAATTGCAAAAAGACTGGGATACCAATCCACGCTGGAATGGTATCAAGCGTAATTACACGGCAGAAGACGTAGTTCGCCTGCGTGGCTCCATGAAGGTTGAGCACACTATCGCCAAAAATGGCGCGATCAAATTGTGGGATCTGGTCAATAACGAACCTTTCATCAATGCTCTGGGCGCGCTGACTGGTAACCAGGCCATGCAACAGGTTAAAGCTGGCTTGAAAGCCATCTACCTGTCTGGCTGGCAAGTTGCTGGCGACGCTAACGTTGCCGGCGAAATGTATCCTGACCAATCCCTGTACCCAGCCAATTCTGTACCACTGGTTGTCAAACGCATCAACAACACACTGACACGCGCTGACCAGATCCAATGGTCTGAAGGCAAAGATGACATCGACTTCTTCGCCCCTATCGTGGCTGATGCTGAAGCCGGTTTTGGTGGCGTATTGAATGCCTTTGAATTGATGAAAGCCATGATCGAAGCAGGCGCATCAGGCGTTCACTTTGAAGATCAACTGGCTTCTGTTAAAAAATGCGGCCACATGGGCGGCAAGGTTCTGGTTCCTACTCGTGAAGCGATTGAAAAACTGAACGCAGCACGTCTGGCTGCTGACATCATGGGCACATCCACCGTGATTTTGGCTCGTACCGATGCTGAAGCTGCTGATTTGCTGACATCTGACGTTGATCCTAACGACCAGCCTTTCTGCACAGGTGAGCGCACAGTTGAAGGCTTCTACAAAACCAAACCAGGTCTGGATCAAGCGATTTCCCGTGGCCTGGCCTATGCAGAATATGCAGATTTGATCTGGTGTGAAACTGGCAAACCTGACCTGGAATTTGCCAAAGCATTTGCTGACGCTATCCATGCCAAGTTCCCAGGCAAATTGCTGTCCTATAACTGCTCACCCTCTTTCAACTGGAAGAAAAATCTGGACGATGCAACGATCGCCAAATTCCAGAAAGAACTGGGCGCAATGGGCTACAAATTCCAGTTCATCACACTGGCAGGCTTCCATGCATTGAACTACGGCATGTTTAACTTGGCACATGGCTACGCACGTCGCCAGATGTCTGCCTTCGTTGAATTGCAGGAAGCTGAATTCGCAGCGGCAGAAAAAGGCTTTACCGCAGTTAAACATCAACGTGAAGTTGGTACTGGTTACTTTGATGCAGTGACACAAACTATCCAGCAAGGTAAATCTTCTACAACAGCTTTGCATGGCTCTACTGAAGATGAACAATTCTTCGATGCAAAAAAAGTAGCGTAAGTTTGTAAAGATAAGCAGTAGCTAAGCTCCCAAGAAAAAACCGCACAGATTGTTATCTGTGCGGTTTTTTTTATTGTTTTACCTAAACTTAGAGTACAGCTTGCTGGAATTTTTTTGGATTCAGCGCATTTGCTTTTGTATCTTTCTCTCACGCAGCAAGAGTCCAACAAAGCGCCAGGCTTGTGTTGTGTAGCGTTGCCATAAACGGCGTGGCTCGCTGGCAAGACGCCAGAACCATTCCATACCTATCTTTTGCATCCATAGGGGCGCACGTTTTTTCTGGCCCAATGCAAATTCCATGGCTGCACCTACACACAATATTAATGGCACGTTGTCAGTGATGAATTGCGCGCGATAGCGAAATGCCAGTCTTTCCTGTTTGGGCATGCCCAGGCAAATGAAAAGGATATTCGGTTTCGCAGCCTGTATTCGCTGTATTGCCATATCACTTTCTGCACCATCTGCAGTGAGCTGCATGGACGGGCAAAAAATATCGACTTTCAATCCAGGGTAAGTCTTGGCGAATGATTCCAGTAACAGGCTTTCTTGCCCTGGCATGCCACCCAAAACAAAAATCGACAAATCTTTTTCTATGCAGCCTCGACATAGTGATACGAACAGGTCCGCGCCAGTCACTCGTTCCGGCAAGGGCAGGGCGCACATCTTGCTGGCCCAGATAATGGGCATGCCATCGGCGAAAATATAATCTGAAGTCCCATACAAGGTTTTGAACTCAGGCTCATACTCGAGCTTGGTCATATGATCCACATTCGGCGTCACCACCACGCGGCTCGCATGGTCACGGCTGCTGGCAACTTCCAGCAAATGCTGGTTGGCCTCTGCAAAACGCATATTGCAGATGTCCAATCCGAATAGCCGGGTAATGAGTGGTTTTGTCGCAGGTGAATTCATGGCGTCTATGAATGAAATGGTAATCGATTATCGCATGCTTCAATCAAGTATTTGCCTCTATATATGCTCAAGCGCTGGAAGGTTACATGTGTCAATTTTCATTCCCAGTTTTTTTATAAGTGAGCACTTTTCAGAATATCCTGATATTGTGATAATTGATGGGTAACATTCTACTTTGTAGTGTCAATCGCTTGTGCTTGGCTTGTTGATGGCACTAAGGGAGACTTATGGAATATATGCAGGTCAAACAGCGATTAAGTTTGGAAAGAAAACTAATTATCTGTTTGGGAATTATTGGTTTTGTAATTAGCATCTTGGCTGAGCCTTGTGCTGAAACTCATTTGTCTGCAGTTGCAGCGCAAATCCTGAAGATATTCTGTGTGGCGTTTGGATTTACTACTTATGCGGTTGTAATTAACCCAAAAAATAAGAGGAGTCATGTGCTCATACTGTTTGTCGCTACCGTAGTATCGTATCTGGTGTTGGTTTTCAGTTAATGCTTAGTGATGATTTTTAGCCCTTCAACCTAAAGAAGTCTGACCATGTTCGACGATATAAATGCTCTAAATTTCCTGATTGTATTGGCAGTTTTATTTCCTCCGGCTTGGCTAGCATATCGTTCCCGTCAGGGCAGTAACGCTGCTTGGTATATTTTATATGCTTGGCTGGCTGGTTCTGCTATCAATGCCTGCTTAGGTTTGACATATTTTATGGTGGCATTGATAGGGTTTGTTCTTATTGGATTTGTGTACAGACAAAAATTAATGCTGCTTCAATTTTTCAAGAATAATACCGAAGCGAAGTAAGCTGCCACTGTTTGATGCTGGCGATTACGGAGTGCGACAAAAATTTGTATTGGTTTGAATTGGAAAAGTTTTTACATTAGGAAGTGCCATGCTTCACAGAACCAGAATCAAAATTTGCGGTTTAACTCTTACAGAAGATGTTCGCTTTGTTGTTGCGGCTGGCGCTGATGCCCTGGGTTTTGTGTTTTATCCGCCAAGCCCGCGCTATGTCACGCCGGAGCTAGCTGGGGCCTTGCTCCTCGATATTCCTCCCTTTGTCATGTCGGTTGGCCTTTTCGTTAATATCGACGAGGCAGGTTTGCAAGACGTGATCAGTAAGGCTCCTGTGCAACTGTTGCAATTCCACGGCGATGAAACACCTGAGCAATGCGCCAGCCTAGCGGCCAGTGTCAATCGTCCTTTTATTCGTGCTTATCGCGTCAAAGCTGACACAAAGCCTGAGGATTTGTTAGAATGCGAGCAGTCTTATCGTAAGGCTAGTCCTTTATTCAGTGGTTTATTGCTAGATACCCATGTTGATGGGTATGGCGGTAGTGGAAAGGTTTTTGATTGGTCTCTCATTCCAAAAGAGCTCGCGCCTCGGGTCGTTTTAAGTGGTGGCTTGAGCGTACAGAACGCGACTGGCGCAGTTAGTCAGGTTCGCCCGTTTGCGGTCGATATCAGCAGTGGTGTCGAGGCGGCAAAGGGTATCAAGGATGAGGCTAGCGTGCGCGCGTTTATTGCTGCGGTGCGTCTGGCAGACAATCAGGAATAGTGATGTTGTGTGGGGTATATCCCTGGTGCATCGCTTTCAAGCCAGTTTGAAGGAAAGAAAATGAAAGAACTCCAGTCTTTGAATGCTCAGTTCGAGCATCAACCTATCGCCAACCAGGCAATTTACCAGTCAGCCGGATACCATTTACCCGATGTGCGTGGCCATTTTGGTCAGTTCGGTGGTACGTTTGTGTCCGAAACCTTGACACATGCGCTGACAGAACTCAAAGAAGCCTATGCTAAATACCAAAATGATCCTGAGTTTTTGGCCGAGTTTCGTAATGAATTAAAGTATTTCGTTGGTCGCCCATCCCCTGTGTACCACGCCAAACGCTGGTCTGATTTGATGGGTGGGGCACAAATCTATTTTAAGCGTGAAGATCTGAATCACACCGGTGCACACAAGATCAATAATGTCATTGGCCAGGCTTTGCTGGCCAAGCGTATGGGTAAGCCGCGTGTGATTGCAGAAACCGGTGCCGGTCAGCATGGTGTTGCGACTGCTACCATTTGCGCCCGTTTTGGACTCGAATGTATAGTCTACATGGGGTCGGAAGACGTCAAGCGTCAGGCGCAGAATGTGTACCGCATGAAGCTGTTGGGTGCCAGTGTGGTCCCAGTGGAATCTGGTTCGAAAACCCTGAAGGATGCGTTGAACGAAGCCATGCGTGACTGGGTGGCGAATGTGGATAATACGTTTTACATCATAGGCACAGTGGCTGGCCCACACCCGTACCCGATGATGGTCAGGGACTTCCAGTCCGTTATCGGTGAGGAATGCCTATGGCAGATGCCTGAGCAAACCGGACGTCAGCCTGACCATGTCGTGGCTTGCGTAGGTGGTGGCTCAAATGCCATGGGTATTTTTTATCCTTACATTGATCATGAGCAAGTCAGACTCATCGGTGTGGAAGCGGCAGGGGAGGGGCTGGAAAGCGGCAAGCATTCAGCCTCGCTGACAGCAGGTTCACCTGGCGTACTACATGGTAACCGTACTTATTTACTGCAGGATGATAATGGTCAGGTCATAGAAACGCATTCTGTGTCGGCTGGCCTGGATTACCCAGGTGTAGGCCCTGAACATGCATGGTTAAAAGAAAGTGGCCGTGCGCAATATGTGACTATTACCGATGATGAGGCGCTTAAGGCTTTTCATGATTGCTGCCGCATTGAGGGCATCATCCCTGCACTGGAATCCAGTCATGCTTTGGCCTATGCAGCCAAACTGGCAGCGACTTTGCCCAAAGAGCAGATAATCCTCGCAAATCTGTCGGGCCGTGGTGACAAGGACATGCATACCGTGGCCGAACGTGCCGGGTTGAAGTTCTGACCGGCCATTGAGTAAACATGCAGGCGCATGCATATAGGAATGCGGCCTGCATGTCTTCCCTATCAAGAATTGAGACTGATGCCATCGCAGGATTGATGTCCTGGACAGCGCATAGCGCATCAAATAAGGACCAACAAGATGTCAAGAATTCAAAATACCATGGCTGCTTTGGCGGCCAGCAATAAAAAAGGTTTGATCCCTTTCATCACAGCAGGTGACCCAGCGCCTGAATTAACTGTGCCGCTGATGCATGCTTTAGTCGAGGGCGGGGCCGATATTATCGAGCTGGGCGTGCCGTTTTCTGACCCCATGGCAGATGGCCCTGTCATACAGCGTGCTTCTGAAAGAGCGCTGCAATTTGGAGTTGGCTTGCGGGATGTATTACAATTCGTCCGCGAATTCCGGCAAAGTAATCAAAAGACACCAGTTGTGCTCATGGGTTATGCCAACCCTATAGAGCGCATGGGACAGGATGCGTTCATCGCCAAGGCAGCTGAGGTTGGGGTGGATGGTGTGCTGGTAGTGGATTACCCGCCGGAAGAATGTGAAGAATTTGCAAGTAAAATGCAGCAACAGGGGATGGATACCATTTTCTTGCTGGCACCGACATCGACTGATGAGCGCATAGCGCAAGTTGGTAAAATTGCCAGTGGTTATGTATATTATGTGTCACTGAAGGGTGTTACCGGTTCTGGTGCACTGGATCTGGATGCGGTTGCCGCCATGATCCCGCGTATCAAAAAGCATGTCAAAGTACCAGTAGGCGTGGGCTTTGGCATACGTGACGGGGCGACGGCGCGAGCTATTTCTACGGTATCGGATGCCGTGGTAATAGGTTCGCGTATCATCCAGGAACTGGAAAATACCCCGCGTGGAGACGTAATTGCCGCAGTTGCTGCAGTGAAAAGCTTTATTTCTGGTGTCAGACAGGCTTTGGACGAGTAAAATACGCGCCTGACTGGTTCTTTTACCAGAATGAACCTGATGCCGGGTTGTTAAAAAGACAGCCTGGCGGCCATAAGGAGAAAACATGAGTTGGTTAGAAAAACTGTTGCCGCCGCGTATACAACGCTCGGAATCTGCAAATCGTAAGTCGATTCCTGAAGGTTTGTGGGTCAAGTGCCCCTCTTGCGAAGCGGTGCTGTATCGTTCTGATCTGGAAGCCAATATCCATGTTTGCCCAAAATGTAGCCATCATTTGCGTATAGGCGCACGTGAACGTCTGGATGCCTTGCTTGATGCGGGTGGTCGTTATGAAATCGGCCAGGAAGTCTTGCCGATCGATACACTGAAATTCAAAGACAGCAAAAAATACCCTGATCGCCTCAAAGATGCGCTGGAAACTACGGGTGAGACTGATGCCCTGGTTGTCATGGGTGGCTCCATCATGGCTGTGCCTGTCGTTGCTGCTTGTTTCGAGTTTGAATTCATGGGTGGTTCCATGGGTTCTGTCGTTGGTGAGCGGTTCGTGCGTGGTGCGCAAGCGGCACTGGAGCAAAAAGTACCTTTCATTTGCTTTACCGCTACCGGTGGTGCACGTATGCAAGAGGGTTTGTTGTCCCTGATGCAGATGGCAAAAACCACGTCCATGCTGACCAAATTGTCTGAAAAGAAACTGCCTTTCATTTCTGTTTTGACCGACCCTACCATGGGGGGTGTATCTGCTTCCTTCGCCTTCCTCGGTGACGTAGTGATTGCCGAGCCCAAAGCTTTGATCGGTTTTGCTGGCCCGCGCGTGATTGAAAATACCGTGCGTGAAAAATTGCCAGAAGGCTTCCAGCGTTCTGAATTCTTGCTGCAAAAAGGCGCGATCGACATGATCGTCGATCGCCGCAAGATGCGTGAAGAAATCGCGCGTTTGCTGGCTTTGTTGCAAAACCAGCCTGCTGAAGCAGTATCCACCTGATATATATTGAATACCTAATAAGCCCGAAGCATTTTGTTCGGGCTTTTTTTATCTTATGACAAATTTACCTGCCACCCTGGCTGACTGGCTGGCCGTACTTGAAACCCGCCATTCCAAAGAAATCGACATGGGCCTGGACCGCGTTGCTGCGGTCAAGAACAAGCTGGCGATCCACTATGATTGCCCCGTCATCATGGTCGCTGGCACCAATGGCAAGGGTTCTACCTGCGCCATGCTGGAAGCCGTGCTGATGCAGGCTGGTTACCGTGTTGGTCTGTACAGCAAGCCGCATTTCCTCGACTTCAATGAGCGTGCCCGCATCAATGGCGAGATGGTCAAGGACGATGTCTTTGTCTCTACTTTCAATGCTGTTGAAGAGGCTCGTGGCGATATTTCGCTGACCTACTTTGAATTTACTACGCTGGCAATTTGCAAATTGCTGGCTGATGCCAAGCTTGACGTGGTGATTCTCGAAGTTGGTCTCGGAGGTCGCCTGGATGCGGTGAATGTCATTGATGCCGATGTCTCCATCGTCACCAGCATTGATATCGACCATATTGACTACCTTGGTGATACCCGCGAAAAGATAGGCTTTGAAAAAGCTGGCATCTTCCGCCCGGGCAAGGCAGCGATTTGTGGTGATCCTTTACCACCCCAGTCCCTGATAGACCATGCCAATGCCATCGGTGCTGACTTGTGGTTGTTTGGCCGCGATTTCAATTACAACGGTGACAAGCAGCAATGGAATTTTGCGGGCCGCAGCCAGCGCCGTAATTCCCTGGGTTATCCGAGTTTGCGTGGTGCCAACCAGCTCTTGAATGCGTCCGCCGTGCTGGCAGCGCTGGAAGCTTTGAAGCTTGAATTGCCAGTCGGTGCCCAAGAAGTGCGTACTGGTCTGGTCATGGTGGATTTGCCGGGTCGCTTCCAGGTCATGCCAGGTCGCCCGACCGTGGTGCTGGATGTGGCACATAATCCGCACGCCGCCGCTACGTTGGCACAAAATCTCGACAATATGGGTTTTCATGCCTATACCTACGCAGTATTTGGTTCCATGCTCGACAAGGATATTGACGGCGTCATTGCTCAATTGAAAGAAAAAGTCGATCACTGGTGCGTCACGGCCTTGCCTTTGCCGCGAGCGGCCCCAGTTGAGGTATTGAAAGACAAATTGGTCGCCGCTGGCGTGCTGGCAGATACTGAAAAAACCGTCACCAGTTTTGATACGCCAGAGAAGGCATATGCAGACGCCGTCAGCAAGGCGGGCGAAAATGATAGAATAGTGGTCTTTGGATCCTTTCTGACGGTGGCAGGTGTGATGCGCGCCCGTCGTTCTGCTCTCCATTGATGTTTTTTGCAAGCTGGTTTGTTGCTGACGGACCCGCTTGCTAACCAACCAGAAATTTGCACATGGGTTTGCTCTCGCGTTTTACACAGAAGCAAGAAACTTCCGATACTCAGGATAGCGGTGAATTCCGTTCCCGCGCTGAAGAAGAGAGTATCGAAACTCGTTCCAGGACAAAAAAGGCCGAGCCCAGAAGGCGCTCCAAGGTCGATGATCCCATATTGCCTGAGAAAAAACGTGCCAGGCGCCGCCTGATAGGTGCCGTTGCACTGGCACTGGCTGCCATCATAGGCTTGCCTATGATCCTCGATTCTGATCCCAAGCCTTTGCCGGATGATATTAATATCCGCATTCCCTCCAAGGATAAAACGCCGGACATCGCTGCCGATGCTGTCGCGCCAAAATCCAAAAAACAGCTGCCAGATGAGCCGCCTGAAGAAATAATAGAAGTACCAGCGACGCCAAAAAACAAAGTCGCTGCCAATGATGGCGCCGACAGACAGGTCAAGTCCATGACCACTGCGGGCGCTACTACGCTAGCCCAGACTGCGCCAGCCACAGCCAAGCCAGTCAAGCCTGAAGTAAAGACAGAAGCAAAACCCGAAACAAAGACAGAAACCAAACCTGTAGTAAAAGCAGAAAGCAAACCTGAACCAAAAGTTGAGGTAAAGCCAGTTCCAGCTCCAGTCAAAGCGGTGGAGAAGGATGTGGCTACGGCAAAAAATGAGCCTAAAGCTGAAGCCAAGCCTGCTAAGCCTGAAAAAACTGAAAAAACTGATGTCAAACCAGTTGTCGCCAAACCTGGTAATGCCGATGATGATGCCGCCCGTGCGCTGGCCATACTCGAAGGTAAAACTCCACCAGCTACCAAGCCGGTAGTCAGCAAGCCAGAAACCGCGGACAAACCTGCAGAAAAATCATCTTACACGGTGCAGGCAGGCGCCTTTTCTACACAATCCAAAGTGGATGAAGTGCAAGCCAAGCTGAACGCGGCGAATATACGTTCATATACGCAAAAGATCATCACCACGAATGGTGAAGTGACAAGGATCAGGGTGGGCCCCTTTGCTTCCAAAGAAGAGGCAGATAAAATGCGCGCCAAATTAAGCAAGCTGGGCCTGAGCGCCAGCCTGCCACCTAACTAATGAGTAAGGAATATCTGGCGTGACATTGTTTGATTATCTCGTGCTGCTGATCCTGGTTTGTTCTATCGTGATCAGTACGCTGCGCGGTTTAATTAAAGAAATTTTGTCGCTGGTTAGCTGGGTGGTCGCATTTGTGGTTGCCAATGCCTATAGTGATATTTTGGCGACCTGGTTGCCATCCATGGTGCCCGGCCAGATGCTGCGCCTGATCGTTGCCTTTATTGCCCTGTTTATCGGTGTGCGCCTGTTAATGGCGCTGATCATGCTGGCGGTGGATGCCATGATCAAGGCCAGCGGTCTGACATTGGCAGATCGGGGTCTTGGTGGTCTGTTTGGTCTGGCGCGTGGTTGCATACTGGTGTTGGCTGCCGTGTTGGTGTGCGGTATGACATCCATACCGCAGCAGCCGTTCTGGACCCATGCATGGCTTAGTCCTCTTGCAGAAACCGCAGCGCGCACGGTGATCCCGCTGTTGCCAGTCTCGGTTTCGGAGCATGTAAAGTTTTAATTGTTTTTTTTAGGAGTCCACCATGTGTGGCATCGTAGGCGTATTCTCAAATAATCCTGTTAATCAATTGCTTTATGATGCGCTGCTGTTGTTGCAGCACCGCGGTCAGGACGCAGCTGGTATCGCAACAAATCATGGCAATAAATTCGCCATGCATAAAGCGAATGGGCTCGTGCGTGACGTATTCCGTACCCGCAATATGCGTTCTTTGCCTGGTAATGTCGGTATTGGGCAAGTACGTTATCCAACTGCCGGTTCCACCAGCGAAGAAGAAGCGCAACCCTTTTATGTCAATGCACCATTTGGTATCGTGCTGGCGCACAACGGCAACCTGACCAATGCGGTAGAGCTGAAAATAGAGCTGTTCAAAAATGACCGTCGTCATTTGAATACCGATTCTGACTCTGAAGTCTTGCTCAACATCCTGGCGCATCAGATACAGGAAGTCACCAGCGGCTACTCACTCGATCCTGAAGGCTTGTTCCGTGCGGTATCCATGCTGCACAGGCGTGTACGTGGTTCTTACGCCGTTGTTGCACAAATCTCTGGCTATGGCTTGCTGGCTTTCCGTGATCCATTTGGTATTCGCCCTTTGTGTGTCGGTGTTTCACAGACCGAAAGCGGCACTGAATACATGATCGCCAGCGAATCAGTTGCACTCGAAGGCCTGGGCTTCAAGTTCCTGCGTGACGTAGAACCGGGTGAGGCTCTGTTCGTCGATATGGATGGCAAATTGCATACCCAGCAATGTGCTGATAATCCTAGCTTGAACCCATGCGCATTTGAATATGTGTATCTGGCCCGTCCTGATTCCATCATCGATGGTGCCTCGGTGTATCTGACCCGCCTGAAAATGGGTGAGTATCTGGCCGACAAGGTACGTAATCAATTCCGCGATGGTGAAATCGATGTCGTCATGCCTATCCCAGATTCTTCCCGTCCATCGGCAATGGAATTGGCGCAAAAATTGAATCTTGATTATCGCGAAGGCTTTATCAAGAATCGCTATATAGGCCGTACGTTCATGATGCCAGGCCAGGCTGTGCGTCGTAAGTCTGTGCGTCAAAAGTTGAATGCCATTGGTTCGGAATTCAAGGGCAAGAGTGTCTTGCTGGTCGATGATTCCATCGTCCGCGGCACAACCAGCCGTGAAATCGTGCAAATGGCGCGTGAATCTGGTGCAAGGCGTGTGATTTTTGCTTCTGCAGCGCCACCGGTGCAATTCCCTAACGTCTATGGCATCGATATGCCTACCCGCAGCGAATTGATCGCCTATGGCCGTAGTGAAGAAGAAGTCTGCCGTGAAATCACTGCTGACGCCTTGGTGTATCAGGATGTGGCGGCGATGAAGCGTTCGATTTCTGATGTTAACCCGCTGTTGAAAAACATAGAAGCATCCTGCTTTGATGGTTTTTACATCACGGGTGATGTCACGTCTGGTTATCTCGACAAGCTGGAAACAGCGCGTAATAGCCCGCGTCCAGATACTGAAGACTTGCTGCGTTCTCAATTGAACCTGAACCTGGCAGATCGCGCCGACTGATCATGAAGATCAAAGCCCGCCTGAAAACGGCTGGCTGAATTTATAAACCTGCTTACTTCAAATAGGCAGGTTTTTTTTATGTCTTTGGCCTTGGTATTGCCCCATCTGTTGCAAACTCGCGCATAGTCAGGATTCTTGTTTGCTGTAAAAGCATTGTTTGAATTACCATTGCTGACACTGGTTCTTTAAATTGTGTTCAATTGTTCTCCATTAAGGCAAATCCCATGGCTAGCACGCTGCTGGATGTACAGAACTTGACTAAATCATATGGCGCACGCAAGGTCGTTGATGATGTTTCATTTACTATTGAACGCGGGCAAACCCTGGGTTTGCTGGGGCCAAACGGAGCGGGCAAATCAACCACAGTCAGCATGATTTGCGGCTTGTTACAGCCTGAGCAGGGCAAGGTATTGCTGGATGGGCAGACCATGGGGGCGGGTAATAATGCGGTTAAATTCAAGATAGGGCTGGTACCGCAAGACCTGGCGCTGTATGACGAATTACCAGCACGGGAAAACCTCAAGCTGTTTGGTGCCTTGTATGGCCTGTCTGGCAGCAAGTTGCAACAGCGCTGTGATGCGGTGCTGGAGCTGGTCAATCTGGCGGACAGGGCAAATGACAAGCCATCGACTTTCTCTGGTGGTATGAAACGTCGTCTGAATATTGCTGCCGCACTTTTGCATGACCCGGAATTATTGATACTGGATGAGCCTACCGTGGGTGTTGATCCACAAAGCCGCAATGCGATTTTTGACAGTCTGGAAGTGCTCAAGGCACAAGGCCGCACGCTTATCTATACCAGTCACTATATGGAAGAGGTTGAGCGTCTGGCTGACCATATCGTCATTATCGATCATGGCAAAGTCATTGCCAATGAAACCCCGGCAGATTTGTATCGCCGTTTGCCTGCCAAGGCAGCGTTGCAACTGGATTTGAATACGCAGATCACTGAAACAGATGTTGCTGCCCTGAGTGTCTTGCCAGGTGTCGATAGTGTGCACATGTCAGACCAGGGCAAGCATCTGGATGTGACGCTGACTGAGCATGAGGTAGCTTTTGGTTTGCTGAGTTGGCTGGCAAAAAACGGCTACAAGACCAATCACTTTGCGACTGCAAAAACCAATCTTGAAGCGGTATTCCTGACCCTGACCGGGCGTAGTTTGCGCGATTGATTTTGTTTCCGATTTATTCCTGAAGTCTCTCTAATAAGAATACGAAATACTAAGGAACCATAATGACTGCCCTGATCGCACTGATACGAAAAGACCTGATCTTGTTCCTGGCTGACCGCCGCGCTTTATTGCTTAATCTGGTGATGCCCATACTGTTGGGGGCATTCTTTGGATTTGTCACTGGTGGCAGAGAGGCTAAAGATGCGGCCAAGATAGAGATCGCCGTTATCAGTCAGGATGATCATGTGATCAGCCAGAAAATAGTAAAGGGCTTGAAGGAGGAGGCCACTTTGTCGGTCAAGGAATTACCCCTGGAAGAGGCCAAGGCTCTGGTGCTGAAAGGCAAGCTCAATATGGCAGTCCTGATACCTGAGAAATTTGGTGACCAGGCTGGCGGAGCCTTGTTTGGTGGTAAGGAAAAACCAGAGCTGCTTATTTTTTACGACCCCTCGCAAACCGCAGTGCTGGCCATGGTCAAGGGCATGCTGACGCAGCAAGTCATGCAAAGTGTCAGTGCCGAAATGTTTGGTGGCAAGTCAGGCACCAAGTTCATAGACCAGAGCCTGCAAGAGCTGGGAAAGATGGATGAAGCCAATAAAAATAAAGGTGAGCTGCATGACTTTCTTGGTAGCCTGAAAAAATTCCAGCTCAGTCAGCAGAAAACTGAGGTTGCAGATACTGCTGCAACTGCTGATTCATCAAGCGCACTTGCTGCAAAATCAACAGATGCAGCAAAGTCAGCAAATGCCGCAAAGGCCGCAAATACTGGCTTGAGCATGCCGTTTGTTACCAAGGATCAGGCCATGACCGCAGGTGACCCGGTCACCAATAAATACAATGGTTATGCTCATTCATTTGCAGGCATGAGTGTGCAGTTTATTTTATTCATGGCGATAGATGCGGGCATAGGCATACTGCTGGCGAGGCGGCTGGGTTTGTGGAGCCGCTTGCTGGCCGCGCCAGTTGGCTTGAACACGGTGTTAATCGCCAGGGCCTTGTCATGTGCCCTGATTGCCTGTGGCCTCATGTGTTTTATTTTTCTGGTCGCAGTTTTTGTATTTAATGTGCATATAGCGGGAAGTCTGCCTGGCTTTATCGGTGTAGTCATTTCTTTCTCCTTGATGACTGCCAGCTTTGGTTTATTGATTGCTGCCTTTGGCAAAACCCCTGAGGCGGCGCGTGGCATATCGGTGTTTGCGACCCTGATCATGGTCATGCTCAGCGGTGCCTGGATGCCGTCTTTCATGTTTCCGCAATGGTTGCAAAGCCTGACCCTGATCGTACCCACACGCTGGGCTGTGGATGGTCTCGATGCCATGACCTGGCGCGGCCTTGGTTTGGATGCAGCTTTGCCTGCCATAGGTGTGCAACTGGCTTTTGCGGCTGTTTTTGGGGTAATTGCACTATGGCGCTTTCGTAAAAACTGAAAGCCATAGTTTTTGTCTGGTATCACAAAGTAACCATCACCGGCCCACTGTTTCAATTCTATACAAATATGAACCTGTGTTTGCTGGTATTCAAGCTTGCTTAAAAATACAATCTTGGCATGAGAGTACAGGTATGCCTGTGCTCATGCAGTTTTGTATTTTCTTGTTTGACGCCTATGTATCCAAAATTTAGATTGCGTACCCTGACACTGGCGGTTGCCAGTGTTTTCTCAGTGACCACGTTTGCTTATGCGCAAACTACTCCACCAGAAACCGTAAAAAGCACTGAAGAAAATTCTCAGGATGCGAAGGCCAAGGCCAGGACGGGCGACAAAAAAACTGAAGCAGCCAGCAAGGACAATATACAAAAAGTCACCATCAGTGGTGGCCGTACTGACCAGGAAGAGCGCCGCCAATCGACTGCAGCTAAAATTATTTTCGGCAGGGAAGAGCTGGACAGGAATGGTGACAGCAATCTCGGCGAGGTGTTGAAACGCCTGCCCGGCGTCACGGTCGGTGGCAGGCCAGGACGCGGCGGTGATATACGCATGCGCGGCATGGGCAATGGCTATACCCAGATCCTGCTCAATGGTGAACGTGCACCACGTGGGTTTTCCATGGATAGCCTGACGCCTGATCAGGTGGAGCGTATAGAAATCATCCGCGGAACTGTGGCTGAATACAGTACCCAGGCGATTGCCGGCACCATCAACATTGTGTTGCGGGAAGAGTACAAGCAAAAAGATATCGACCTGAAATTATCCATGGGCTATGAACAGGGCAGGCTGGCGCCGAATGTGTCGCTGACGGTGCCAGGAGAAATTGGTAATTTGTCGTACGCATTGAGTGGCTCTGTTTTTCAGAATCGCCAGCATGACGACGGCAGTACTTTTACGAGTTCTTATGATCATGGTCCACAGCGAGATCCTCAGACTTTATCTGAAACTTTAATTCAGAATCAATATGATCAAACTAACCGTAGGACGATAGGCATTCATTTGACGCCGCGTTTTAACTATAGGTTTGAAAATGGTGACACTTTGATGGTGCAGCCATTCCTGATGAATTCGCGCAGTGATTCCAGCACCCGAAGTGACGTTAATTTGATCGATCACTATGTGATTAAATCAAATAACCCGACTGACCCTAATAGCTCGAATAACTTTAAAGAATCTGTCACTAACGGGGATTTCGCAGTAGCAACCGGAACTGCACACGCAGAGACAACATTCTTGCGCGGCTTCGGTAACTGGCAGCATAAGTTTGAAGGTAATTCCAAACTGAACATCAAATTTGGTGGTGGCCTGGGTAAGATGGATAGCAATTCCTTGCGCTATCAGTTTGATAAAAATGGTAACCAGATCGACATGTTCAGCGATGTCAATAACACCCGGGACAGCAGTATCAATACTGGCGGTAAGTTCACCATGCCTTATGGCGAAGGACATACACTGGCGGCAGGTTGGGACATGGAAATGGGCAAGCGCAGCCAGACCCGTATTTCTCTCGATAATGGTAAGCCGCAGTTTGCCGAATCCGGTGACAACCTGGATGCCAATACTCGTCGCCTGGCAGTTTTTGCGCAGGACGAATTTGATATCAATCCACAATTCTCTGCTTATGCAGGTTTGCGTTGGGAAGGCATCAAGACTAGCAGCACGGTGGGTGGTAATGCGATAGAAAATACCAGTAGCGTCTGGAGCCCGGTTTTGCATGGCGTCTGGCGTATTCCTGGTGCTGGCAAGGATCAGATCAGAGCCAGTTTGACTCAAAGTTACCGTGCGCCAGCATTGAGTGATTTGATCGCTGTGACTAGTATTTCCAATCAAAACAGTTTTTATCGCCCTGACCGCACGGGCAATCCATTCTTGAAGCCGGAGTTATCCAAAGGTATTGATCTCGCTTTTGAACATTATTTGACGCGCGCAGGTATTATCAGTGCTAACTTTTTTGTTCGCGATATCAATAATCTGATACGCAGAAGCACAGATCCGGTCCAGGTTTTGGATTTGGCAGATGGTTTGTACAAGACGCGCCAGATTTCCAAGCCTGTGAATATCGGTCACGCAACGACCAAAGGCATAGAATTGGAAGCAAAATTCCAGTTGCAGGAATTCTTCCCTGATGGCCCGGCTATTGATGTGCGCAGCAACTATAGCCATTTCTGGTCCACTGTGGATGATATCAAGGGGCCGAATAATCGCCTTGACCAGCAACCTACACAAACTGCCAATTTTGGCCTTGATTATCGTCCGGCAGGTATCCCGCTGACTGTTGGCGGTAATATCAACTGGACGCCAGCCTATGAAATACAAAGCAGTAACGTCCAGATCAACCAGACGGGTATCAAACGTCAAGTAGATCTGTATGGTTTGTGGAAATTCAATCCAAACTTGCAAGTGCGCCTGTCCGCCAATAATCTGCGGGCGAATGATTATCTGAGTGGCAGCATAGTGAACTCGGACACACTTAACCGTATTGACTACAACACATCCAAAACCTATACCACCTGGACATTGCGTATAGAGATGAAGCTGTAAGTCATGCCATAAAAACAAAGGATCGTGCAGTGCAGCACGATCCTGTCCTGGAGAGTACAATACTTCAGTAGGGCGGTGTAGAGGTGCGCGATGTATAGATGCATACAGAAGTAATTCCTGGCTAAAACAGGCAGTCTGGAAAAAATTAACACCGCCAGCCTGATTTTCCACCGTACTCATCATGTTATCTCCAGAATTGAATGCCGATTTACATAGCCACTCCGTCGTCTCTGATGGTGTGTTGACACCGTCGCAACTGGCGGAGCGCGCCAAGTTAAATGGGGTGGATGTCTGGGCGCTGACTGATCATGATGAGGTGCGTGGCATCCCTGAGGCGCGTGCTGCTGCCCTGGACCTGGGTATGGGATATATTCCCGGGGTAGAAATCTCGATTACCTGGGCTGGCAAGACTATCCACATTGTTGGCCTCAATATTGATGAAACCAACCCTGACCTGGTCAATGGTCTGGCGCAAACACGCTCAGGCCGTGAGCGTCGTGCACGCGACATGGCGGCAGAGCTGCTGAGCAAGGCAGGTATAGCCAATAGCTATGAAGGTGCGCTCAAATATGTCGGCAACCCTGACCTGATTTCGCGTTCGCATTTTGCCCGTTACCTGGTGGAGATAGGTGCCTGTGCCACAGTGTCAGATGTATTCAGGCATTATCTGGCAGATGGCAAGCCGGGTTTTGTTCCTCATCGCTGGGCGACACTGGCAGAAGCAGTGGGCTGGATACGTGGTGCCGGTGGTGTGGCCGTGGTGGCGCACCCGGGGCGCTATGATCTTAGTCCGCTGGCTTACGATGCCTTTTTTACTGAATTCAAGAATCTTGGCGGCCTGGCAATAGAAACTGTGACAGGTAGCCATAAGGTGGATCAGTATGAGGAATACACCAGGATTGCGGCCCATTATGGCTTCTTGTCTTCACGTGGTTCTGATTTTCACTCTCCCCAGGATGCCGAGGTCGATATTGGGCGTTTGCCCCCTTTGCCAAAAATAGCCAGGCCTGTATGGGAGCAATGGTCTCTGGCTTGAAGAAGCTGCCTTGAAAACGCGGGTTTAAGCCATATGTAACAAGGCATGATCGTGTGTTCATTTGGGAGGTGTTCATGAAGCGCATAGTCCTGTTCTTGCTGACAAATCTGGCGGTGATTGCCGTCATGTCGGTTGTGCTATCCGTGTTGGGCGTTAATCGGTTTTTGACGGCAAACGGCCTGCAATTATCGACCTTGCTGGCATTTTCCCTGGTTGTCGGTTTTACCGGAGCTATATTCTCGTTGTTGATCAGCAAGCCCATGGCGAAATGGTCAACGGGTGCCAGGGTCATTGAATCTCCATCTACATCAACCGAGCTCTGGCTGGTCAATACTGTCAAGGCCCTGTCTGAAAAGGCGGGCATCGGTATGCCTGAGGTGGCGATCTATAATGGTGAGGCCAATGCATTTGCAACGGGTGCTTTCAAGAATTCTGCACTGGTTGCTGTTTCCACTGGCTTGCTGGAGGGTATGACGCGGGAAGAGGTAGAAGCCGTACTCGGTCATGAAGTGGCGCATATCGCCAATGGCGACATGGTGACCATGGCGCTGATACAGGGTGTGGTGAATACTTTTGTGGTATTCCTGGCCCGGGTAGTTGGCTACGCGGTGGATAAGGCAGTATTTCGCAATAATGATAATGACAGGCCAGGCATAGGCTATATGATCACGGTATTTGTATGTGAGATACTGTTGGGTATTGCTGCATCCATGATCGTGAACTGGTTTTCGCGCCAGCGTGAATTTCGTGCAGATGCCGGTTCGGCGAACTTGCTGGGTAACCGTCTGCCCATGATGCATGCCTTGGCAAGATTGGGTGGTTTGCAACCGGGTGAGTTGCCAAAATCGATGGCTGCATCTGGCATTAGTGATAAACCTGGCTGGAGTGCTTTATTCTCTTCCCATCCGCCACTAGAGCAACGTATTGCCGCATTGCAGAACGTGCGTTAATTTTATAATTATTTTGCGGCGGTAGCTGAGCTACCGCCTTTCTTCTTTTTATGAGCCAATTTTTTCAAATTCACCCTGATAATCCCCAACTGAGATTGATCAGGCAGGCCGTACAAATTATTGATGATGGCGGCATCGTTGCCTTGCCTACCGATTCTTGCTATGCCCTGGTTTGTCATCTGGATGATAAGGATGCTGTTACGCGACTGCGCAAAATTCGTGGCGTTGATGAAAAACACCATCTGACCTTGCTGTGCCGCGACTTGTCTGAAATTGCGCAATACGCCAAGGTTGATAACAGCCAGTACCGCATGTTGAAGGCAGCGACGCCAGGGCCATATACCTTCATCCTGGAAGCAACCAAGGAAGTGCCTCGCCGCCTGAGCCACCCCTCGCGCAAAACCATAGGCTTGCGCGTACCGGAAAACTCCATCACTCATGCCTTGCTGGAAGAGCTGAAGCAACCCTTGCTGGGTACCACGCTGATCTTGCCTGATGAAGAAGAACCCTTGACTGATCCCGAGCAGGTCAGAGACAGGCTTTCAAAACTCGTCGATCTGGTCATTGATGGCGGGGCTTGCAGCCTGGTACCTACAACCGTGATAGACATGACCGGCGGTGCTCCGGAACTGGTGCGTCAGGGACGTGGTGATGCTGCTTTGTTCGGATTGTGATGGCAGGGGGCAGTTTTCTCCTAAACGACAGACTTAAATAGAAATACTCAATGGACCTGATAATCCAAACAATTAGCATTTATGCGCTACCAGTTATTTTTGCAATTACCTTGCACGAGGCAGCGCATGCCTATGCCGCCAAGTACTTTGGCGATTTAACAGCATATAGCCAGGGGAGGGTAAGCTTAAATCCCATGGTGCATATAGACCCAGTAGGTACCATACTGATTCCTGTTGTTCTGGCCGTCATTTATATTTCTACCGGGACTGGATTTTTATTTGGTTACGCAAAACCGGTGCCAGTAAATTATTCCAATCTGAAAAAACCTAAGCGTGATATGGCATGGGTTGCTTTAGCAGGGCCCTTGGCTAATTTAATCATGGCATTTGGGTGGCTGGTACTTGCTGCGTTGATTCAGGGATTACAGGTGCAGGACGAGCTGTTACTGAGCATGTCTGAGTTTTTCGTGAAAATGGCAAATGCAGGTTTGATTGTTAACCTGATGATGTTTGCCTTCAATCTGTTTCCTGTGCCACCTTTGGATGGCGGACGCATACTTTTTAGTCTGCTGCCACATAATCTGGCCTATAAGTATGCACAGATCGAGCCTTATGGTTTCTTTATCGTCATGGGGCTGGCGATGATGAACATATTGAAATTCTGGATGGTACCAGTCATGCTGGCGGCGAATTTTGTCTTGTCGCTGTGCATGTATCCATTCGCTGTTTTATTTGGCGCAGGTTGATGTTCGCCTTTTGTTACCGGGAGGTTTTCTTTTGACTTTGTCTTCAGCCTGGCTACAGCGCTTCCATCATTTGTTCAACACAGCTTCCGGACAAATACTTGATCTTGCCTGTGGAACAGGCAGAAATAGCTTCTACCTGCACCCCCTTGGTTTGACTTTGCTGGCTCTGGATAAAGATGTTCAGGTTCTGGCTGGCTTGCAGGCTAAGGGCGTAGAAACTAAAGTACACGATCTGGAAGCTGGTGAGTCTGGTTACGACTGGCCTTTTGCCGAACATAGTTTTGCCGCCATCATCGTCTGCAACTACCTGCACCGGCCATTATTCCCGCATATACTCGCCAGCCTGAAACCGGATGGTTTGCTGATTTATGAAACCTTTGCTGCCGGGAATGAGAATTTTGGTAAACCCTCTAATCCTGCATTTTTGTTACGACCAGGCGAACTTCTGGCGCAAATGCAGTCTAATCCCGAAGTGACTATGTCCATCATCGCTTACGAAGATGGCTATGTCGAGCAGCCTAAGCCAGCCATGGTGCAGCGTATTTGCGCCAGGAAAACTGGAAAAATCAGTGTTTTGGATAAGCTTTGAAGCAAATGCTCACAAGTTTAGAGCCTTATTCCAGCTATTTGCGCCCCGTTTAGCAGCGTATCCGCTACAATCAGGGTTTTACTTTTTTCTTGCATTAACATGACAAAGATTCAGGGTAGTCTGGTTGCGATCGTAACCCCCATGCATGCAGATGGCAGTCTTGATTTGCCTTGTTTGCGCAAATTGATAGACTGGCATATCGCCGAAGGCACAGACGGCATCGTCATCGTTGGTACGACAGGTGAGTCTCCCACTGTTTCTGTCGAGGAACATTGCGAATTAATACGTGTGGCGGTTGAGCATGCCAATAAGCGCATCCCTATCATTGCCGGTTCTGGTGGTAACTCGACTGAAGAAGCAATCAACCTGACCAAGTTTGCCAAGCAGGCTGGTGCTGATGCTTCTTTGCAAGTCGTGCCTTATTACAACCGTCCTACTCAGGAAGGCATGTACCAGCATTTCAAAAAGATTGCTGAATCTGTTGATATTCCTATTATCCTGTACAACGTACCTGGCCGTACTGTTGCAGACATGTCGAATGAGACTATACTGCGTCTGGCGCAACTTCCTGGCATTATTGGTGTCAAGGATGCAACAGGCAATATCGCCAGAGGTACAGACCTGATACGTCTGGCCCCAGCTTCTTTCGCTGTATATTCTGGTGATGATGCGACGGCAGTAGCGCTGATGCTTTACGGCGGCAAAGGCAATATCTCGGTGACTGCCAACGTTGCTCCCAAAGCCATGCATGAATTGTGTGCAGCTGCCATGCGCGGCGATGTCAAGGAAGCCGTTGCCATCAATAACCGCATGATTCCTTTGCACAATAAATTGTTTATCGAACCCAATCCTTTGCCCGTGAAATGGGCGATGGTAGAAATGGGATTGATACCAACTGGTATTCGTTTGCCTTTGGTAACGATGGCTGAGCAATATCATGAAACCGTTCGCGCAGCAATGCGTGAGGCGGGTGTATTACAATGACTCCCCCTGAACGGCTTGGAAACTTGCACGTTTGCTTCACGCAGTTTTAATTGATACTCGATACTAATACGTAGGGACTTTCACATGGCAAAAAGCTTTGTTGCTAAAAACGGCATCATAGGCGCGCTGGCGCTGGCAGGTTTGACTGGCTGTAGTTCGATCGGCAATATCCTCGAACCTAACAAGATCGACTATAGAAGTGCCAGTAAGGCAACGACTGCATCCCTGGAGGTGCCACCAGATTTGACGCAAATTCGACGCGATAGTCGTTTTTCCATTCCTGAAGCAAACAAAAGCAGTGCTACAGCATCCAGCTACAACCTGGAAAAAGGAAATAAAGTCGCCACTAATTCCGGCGTAGTTGCGATTAAGCAAGTCCAGAACATGCGTATAGAACGCAATGGCAATGCCCGCTGGCTGGTCGTCAAAGACACGCCTGAAGCCCTGTGGCCACAATTGAAAGATTTTTGGCAAGAACTGGGTTTCCTGATCAATGTGGAAAACCAGGAAGCTGGCGTCATGGAAACCGATTGGGCAGAAAACCGTGCGAAGATTCCTCAGGATATTATTCGCAGTACTCTGGGCAAGGTGCTTGATTCTTTGTACTCCACGGGTGAGCGTGATAAATTCCGTACCCGCATTGAGCGTAGTGCCAATGGTGAAGTAGAGATTTATATCAGCCATCGCGGCGCACAAGAGGTACTGGTTGGTGCGCAAAAAGATGGCACGGTATGGACACCTCGCCCAGCTGATCCTGGCCTGGAAGCCGAGTTCCTGTCACGCCTGATGGTACGTCTGGGTTCTGACGGTGAAAAAGCCAAAACTGCTGTGGCATCACCTGCAGCAACAGGCAAGCCGCATGCTCAATTGCTGAAGGTTGATGGCAAAACTTTTGTTGAAGTGGATGAGGCCTTTGACCGGTCATGGCGCAGGGTAGGTCTGGCGCTGGACCGCATAGGCTTTACAGTGGAAGACCGTGACCGTTCCCAGGGCTTGTACTTTGTCCGTTATGTTGATCAGGACATCGATGCCAAGACCAAGGGTGCCAGCGAAGGCTTCTTCTCACGTCTGTTCTCGTTTGGTTCATCCAGCGATGCAGCCAAGAATGCGCAGAAATACCGCATCCTGGTCAAGAATACGACGACTGGCGAAACCAGCCAGGTATCCGTACATGGCAGCGACGGCAAGGTTGAATCTTCACCAGTGGCAGACAAGATCCTGCAACTCTTGAACGATCAGCTGAAATAATCGTTGGTTTAGTAAAAAAAGCGAGGCTCAGCCTCGCTTTTTTCCTTTGTGTCGACAGAATCTATAGTGCCTATGAGCGGCGCAGTGGACGGTTTAAGATGTGGAGGGAGCTCGCTCGATTAACCGTAAATGAATTTGTGTAGATTCAGTCGATAATAAGCAGCTTAGCTGCAGCGCATCTTCAGCGATTCAATATACGCTTGTCCATCTGGCGGCAAGCCTGTCCTTTGTGAATTCCATATCATCTCCCCCAGACATTCCATGATTTCATGGTGTGCTTCGTGTTCAGACTGATGTTTTCTTGCCAGTATCTGAAACGCCTGTTTGATGCCGGGTGGCTGATCAACCGAGATTTGCTCGGCTATCGATAAATGCATGGACAAGTGCAGGAAGGGATTGGTCTGACCCTGATCCACACTGTAGTTGGCTTCAAGGGCTTGCTCTATATCTGCAAGCTCAGTGTCGTACTCGGGATGCTGCCTGATCCAGTCAGAGGCAATGATTTCTATTGGTGTCAGTATCAGGTTTTCGCGGGTTTTTCTGTAGGTTTCACAAAAAAAACGGCGTACGTCGTGCTGGCTAGGTGTGAACATGGCTGGTCCAAATTAAAAAGTGCGCCTATTGTAAAAGGTATTTTCTTTTGCTGCCCTGAAGCTTTTGGCGACTTGGGTTATTATCCTCCGATTATTTGAAAGGACGCCCATGTTATCCAAAGAAGCTCTCGACACCCTGTTTACCAATGCACGTACTCATAATGCCTGGTTGGACAAGCCGGTGACTGATGCACAATTGCAAGAAATATATGATCTGATGAAGTGGGGTTCCACTTCTGCCAATTGTTCGCCAGCCCGTATCGTATTTGTCAGGTCTGATGCCGAAAAACAAAAATTACTGGGCTGTGTTTCCCAGGGCAATTTTGAAAAAACCAAAGCGGCACCAGTGACCGCCATCATAGGCATGGACATGGAGTTTTTTGAAAAACTGCCGCAATTATTCCCGCATGCAGATGCTCGCTCATGGTTCGTTGGCAACCAGGCCAACATCGATGCAACGGCTTTCCGTAACTCATCGCTGCAAGGGGCTTACTTCATGCTCGCCGCCCGCGCTGTGGGCCTGGATTGTGGTCCTATGTCGGGTTTTGATGCAGACAAGCTCAATGCGGCCTTTTTTGCCGGCACTACGGTTAAAGTCAATTTCATCTGCAATCTTGGTTATGGCGATGCACAGCAATTGTTCCCACGTTCCCCGCGTCTGAGTTTTGATGAGGCGTGCAAGATAGTCTGAATCTTTTGATGCTCCGTTAAAGAATGAAAGCCTGCACAATTGCAGGCTTTTGTTTTTGCGTGAATGCTTTTTAAACTGAATCCGGCAAGGGCGTCTTTTGCTTGAATTCACACAAGTCGGCGATCATGCAGTTCCAGCACTTGGGTTTTCTGGCGATACAGGTGTAACGGCCATGCAGTATCAGCCAGTGATGTGCATCCTGTTTGAATTCTGCCGGTACGAATTTCATGAGTTTTTGCTCGACGATATCGACATTTTTGCCTGGTGCAATGCCAGTGCGGTTCGATACCCGGAAGATATGCGTATCCACCGCGATAGTCGGTTCACCAAAAGCGGTATTCATGACGACATTGGCAGTTTTTCTGCCTACACCGGGCAATGCTTCCAGTGCTTCGCGCTGACGTGGTACTTCACCACCATGCTCAGCCATCAGGATGCGGCAAGTTTCGATCACATTCTTTGCCTTGGTGCGGAACAGACCTATGGTTTGTATGTAGGGGATCAAGCCATCAACACCCAAAGCATGGAGTTTCTTGGGTGTATTCGCGACCGGATAAAGTAATCTAGTAGCTTTATTGACTGACACATCCGTGGCCTGCGCTGATAGCAGGACTGCGATCAGTAACTCAAAGGGCGTGGTGTATTCGAGCTCTGTAGTCGGATGTGGATTTTGTTCTCGCAAGCGTTCAAAAATGGCCTGGCGTTTTGCTGCATTCATTACTTGTCACCTTTTGCTGAGTCTTTTTGTGCTTGCAGTTTTTTGATGCGCGCTCTTTCTATGGCTGCCGTAATGATGGTTTTCTTGCGTTCCTTGCTGGCAATTTCTTCTGCGCTGAGTGCTGGCTCTGCTTCGAGTGCGACGAGTTTGGCCGCTGCCTTGGCCGCGAGTCGCTCATCATTCTCCTGTTTTTCGCGTATCAGGCGCTGATTGCGCAAAGTATAGAGTTGGCGCGATTTATCCGCTTGGGACTGACTCCAGGCATCCCAGCCGGTTTGCCCTTTCGTGACAGGCAACATGCTGATGCAATCGACAGGGCAGGGGGCAACGCAGAGGTCACAGCCTGTGCATAGCTCGCTGATGATGCTGTGCATTTGCTTGGGGGCACCGATAATCGCATCGACCGGGCAGGCTTGTATACACAGGGTGCAGCCTATGCAATAGGCCTCTTCTATCTTCGCTACCGGTCTTTCGCGCTCAAGCCCGTGACTGATGTCCAGTGGAATGACAGTCTTGCCGAGTATGCTGGCAAGCCGCACTACACCTTCCTGCCCACCTGGCGGGCATTGATTATAGTTGGCCGTGCCGTTGGCAATGGCTTCAGCATAAGGGCGGCAAGCAGGGTAACCGCACTTGGTGCACTGGGTTTGCGGCAAGGCGTTTTCAAGCTGATCTGCTAGAGATTGTGACACGGTGATCATAAAAGACAATGGAGAGCCGTGATTATCCCCCTAAACATCAACGCCCACAAACAAAAAAGCCACGAGGCCTTGAGCGTCGTGGCTTTTGTTGGAGCTGAATTGATCTGTATGGATCAGGAGTGCTGTTTGATGAATTCGCCGATTTTTGGGCAAATGATATCGCGCCAGCGACGGCCAGAGAAAATGCCGTAATGGCCTGCACCCGGCGCCACATAATCCTGCTTCATATTGGCAGGGATGCCGCTGCATAGGTCATGGGCTGCCTGAGTCTGGCCAGGGCCTGAAATATCATCGAGTTCGCCTTCGACCGTGAACAGGGCAACATTCTTGATATCTTGCGGCCTGACCAGTTTGCCTTCAACTTCCCAGGTGCCGGTTGGAAGGCGGAATTCCTGGAACACGGACTTGATGGTTTCGAGGTAGTACTCGGCTGGCATGTCCAGTACTGCATTGTATTCATTATAGAATTTGCGATGCTGTTCTGCGGACTCATCATCACCCTGTATCAGGTGCTGGTAAAAGTCCCAGTGGCTTTGCGCATGACGGTCAGGATTCATGGCAACAAAGCCGGTGTGCTGCAAGAAGCCTGGATAAACCTTGCGGCCATAGCCTGGATAATTTGCCGGCACGCTGTAGATCACGGTATTTTCAAACCACGAGAATTTCTTTTCCGTCGCCAGGTTGTTGACTTGTGTTGGCGATTTGCGTGGATCTATCGGGCCACCCATGAGCGTCATGGTCTTGGGCAGCAAAGGATCCTTGGCTGTCGCCATCAGGGAAATCGCCGCCAGTACCGGCACAGTTGGTTGGCATACGGAGATGACATGCGTACCTGCACCCAGGAAATGGATGAAATCCTGCACGTAATAAATATAATCATGCAGATGGAAAGGGCCAGCAGACAAAGGCACCATACGCGCATCTGTCCAGTCGGTGATATACACATCATGCTTGGGCAACAAGCCGCGCACGGTATCGCGCAGCAAGGTCGCATGGTGACCAGACAGAGGGGCGACCAGCAATACTTTGGGCTGGTTCAGTTTTGCCAGCTCTTTGTCACTCAAGACTTTTTTGAAGTGCAGCAATTTGCAGAAGGGCTTGATGACAGCCGTGCTTTGGGCAATTTCCACTTCCTGTTTGTCTATGGTGGTAGAGGTAATGCCAAATTCTGGTTTTTCGTAATCTTTGCCCAGGCGGAACAGTAGTTCATAGCCTGCAGCAATGCGTTGCGAATAAGGTGTGTGCGCCAGGGGGGAAACTGGATTGGTGAACAGTTTTGAAGATGCTTCTGCCCATTGAGTCAGGGGATTCAGAAAGGCGCGATTGAGCTCATGAAATTGATAAAGCATAGTGAATCTTTCAAATAGGGGGCCACGCATTCACTCGGTCAAAACAGGATGGCCGGGACCAAATGACACAGGGCGAAACAAGCTTAGAAAAAACACTTAATCAAACTGTTGCGAACTGTTGCAATGCATCATAAACCAGTTTTAAAAATTTTTGGCTGAGCAAAAGACTTGCGCAACTTGTTGGTGTGAATTAATGTTAAATTATTGATTTATATGCAATGATTTCTTGTGGAAATGTTGAAATTTAAGTTATTTTTCAAGAATTCGCTGTTTCGCGCTGTTTCGTTTACTGTCGCGAAACTTAAAACCACCTGATTCGCGTATTTATTCAGGTAAAAGACACAGTTTCAGGCAATGTTCATCCATTGGCAGGTCACTCGCATTAATATTGCGGTATGTGCAGTGTCTGATACAAGGATTATGAATTTGAGCCGGTACTTGAGTGTGGATATGGCTCAGGTTCAATTAGATTTTTCATCGCATCATTTCTTTTCTGAAGAGCCGAGCAGAATGAGTAAAGATAGTTCTCTAGCAGAAATCCACTGGCGTGAGCTTTGTCTCGATGCACTGGACTTGATGCGCGATAACCCGGCAGATGGCCGCAAGGTAGCCGTCGCCATGCGTCTGCAGGATGCCGTTAAAGCCAATCCGACTGCCTTGATCGCTGCGGATCTGATCGATGCTTTTGCTGATTATTTTGATGATCACATGGAGCAGGCAGCCCCCGTATTTGACCGCGCAGCAACGCTGTTTGAATCAGTAGATGAGCATGAGGGCATGGCATTTGCCCTGTTTGGCACTGTTGCAGTATGGCGCCGCCGGGGGCAAGTGCAGGATGCGTATGCCTTATGTCATTCACGCATCGTGCCAGCCTTGCGCATGAAAGTGAGCCGGATTTCTGTGGTGGTCTATAACACCCTGGGCATCCTGTCCCAGGAGCTGGGCTATACCGAAGAAGCCATACGCCATTTCTATACTGCATTGAATGATGCGCGGGCCTTGCAGATACCTAACCGTGTCGCACAAGTGACGGCCAACCTCGGTGAAATTTTTTACGTCAGCGGTAATGCTGAAGATGCCGAAGTCTTGTTGCAGGAGGCAAGAGATATTGCTGTTAATTCCAGTGAGCGCTGGCTGGCACCTTTTGTATCGACCATGCTGGCACTATGCAAAGTATCGCTGGATAAATATGAAGAGGCCTACCAGGCCATCGCCTCGTACATAGGCGGTATCAAGAGTGGTGAGAATGCAGACAATTCCAGCCGGGCATTCTGTCTCTCGGTAGCTGCTTATACGCTGGCCATGCGTGGCCAGGTAGAAGAGGCAGACAAGCTAAGTGAAGCAGCGATGAACCTGCTGGACAGTTTTGAAGACAAACACTTGAAACCCTATAGCTGGTGGGTCAGTGGTCATCTGCACCGCAGCCATAAACGCTACCCGGAAGCCATACGTGATTTGCGCCGTGCGGTAGATGAGGTCGGCGGTAACGGCTACATCTACATGCCTCTGCGGGCAATCAAGGAATTGTCCGAAATATTTACCGAAATGGGGGAGTGGAAAGAGGCTTACAACGAGCAAAAACGTTATCTCGACCTGTTTGCCAAGGCGCAGGGACTGGCAACTCGTGTTCATGTGCAGACACTCCACATCAGGAATGAACTCAAGGAAGCCGAGCTGGCACGCCGCATGGCTGAACGTGCCATGGTGGAACGCCGCCAGCTGGAAGATGAGCTCAAGCGTATGCTGGCCGAGCGCGAAACCATCCTGGAAAACTCCATCGTCGGCATGGTTTTCCTGAATAACCAGGGACGGGTGCAATGGGTCAATACGCCTCTGTGCCAGATTTTCGGTGTTGACCGCGACAATGTCCTTGGTGCTTCGCTCGAGCCTTTTTACGCTTCGCGTGAGGCCTATCTGGAGTCAGGTGCGCAGGTTAATGCATCTGTCCTCAAGGGCGAAGCTTACGAGACTGAATTGAAAATGCGGCGTAGTGATGGCACGCTGTTCTGGGTGCATTTTTCGGGCCGCGCGGTGGATAAAACCAACCTGACCCATGGCACAGTCTGGGTGGTTATGGATATCTCGGCCCGTCGCCAGCTCGAAGAGGATTTGAGCAAGTCCGAGCAGCATTACCGGCAACTTATCAATAACGTGACTGAGGGCATACTGGTTGTGCAGGACGGGCGCATCGTTTTTGCCAATCCGCGCGTGCAGAGCCTGACCGGGTACAAGGCTGACGAGCTGGCGCAGATGTCTTTTATCACCGCCATTTATCCTGACGACAGGCCCATGGTGATTGATCATCATACGCGCCGCCTGCGTGGTGAAGACGTTGAGCAGTATTATCATTTTCGCATAGAAAATAATCAAAGCCGTTCCATCATCTGGGTGGAATTATCTGCTGTCATGATAGATTGGGAAGGCCGCCCGGCCACCCTGTCTTTTGTCTCGGATATCACTCAGAGAAAGCTGCTCGAATCCCAGCTCAAGGAAAGCATGGCTGAACAGATACGTCTGCAAACCCTGCAAATGCAAAATGAATTGAAGGAAGCCGAAATGGCGCGCCGTCATGCAGAAGAGACGACGGAAGCCAAATCCATGTTCCTGGCGAATATGAGCCATGAAATCCGCACGCCCATGAATGCCATCATAGGCATGGCTCACCTGGCGCTAAGGACTGAGCTCAATTCCAAGCAAAAAGATTATGTAGAGAAAATCCACAAGGCGGGTATTTCCTTATTGGGCATCATCAACGATATCCTGGATTTTTCCAAGATAGAAGCAGGCAAGCTCAATATTGAGCAAGTCGATTTCAATCTTGATGATGTGCTCAATAATATTTCTGCAGTGACCACCGACAAGGCCGATGAAAAGGGGTTGGAATTCCTGTTTCGTGCGCCCCCGGACATACCGCGTTACCTCAATGGCGATCCCTTGAGATTGGGGCAGGTTCTGATCAATCTCATTAACAATGCCATCAAGTTTACCGAGAAGGGTGAAATCTATGTGACTTGCCAGACACTGGAAATGGCGGGTGGCAAGGTCAAGCTCAAGTTTGAAGTACGCGATACCGGCATAGGCATGTCGGAAGAGCAGTCAGAAAAACTATTCCGCCCCTTCAGCCAGGCCGATGAATCAACGACACGCAAGTTTGGTGGCACAGGCTTGGGCTTGTCAATTTCCAAGGGCATGGTTGAGTTGATGGGCGGCGAAATTGCCCTGAGCAGCGAAGTGGGGCGCGGCACTTGCGTGTATTTCACGGGCTGGTTCGGTATCGCCCAGCCTGTGGTGCAGCGTCAGGTGATACCTGGTGCCATCAATGGCATGCGTTTGCTTATCGTGGATGACAATCCTGCCGCTGCCGAGATTTTGCAGGAGATACTCTCTGAATTACCGGTCGATATTGATGTGGTAGACAGTGGTGCAGCCGCTTTGCAGGCAGTCAGGGAAAGTAATCGGAGGTATCCCTACGGTGTGATATTCACAGACCTGCGCATGCCGGAAATGGATGGACTGGAGCTCATCACCTACCTCAAGCGCGATGGTTCCCTGCAGCCCACGCCCCTGATGGTATTGGTCAGTGCACATGGCCGTGAAGAAGTCAGCTACCGCGAGGATATTGCCTTGCCTGACGGCTTCCTGACCAAACCAGTCAATGCCTCTACCTTGGTCGATTGCCTGGTTGAGCTGTTTTCCAGCACCAATTACGCTATCCCTGTCAGCCATGGTGTGCTGATGCCAAAATATGCCGATTTGCGCGTATTGCTGGTCGAGGACAATGAAATCAATCAGCAAATCGCCCGTGAACTGATGGAGGCTGCTGGTGTTGCCGTTGATATTGCCGGTAATGGAAAAATCGCGATCGATATGGTGCGCAGGGCTGATCCAGGGTTTTACGGCGTGGTGTTCATGGATGTGCAGATGCCAGAAATGGATGGGCACGAGGCAACCCGCCTGATCCGCGCAGATGCCCGCTTTGATGACCTGCCCATCGTCGCCATGACAGCGCATGCGATGGTAGAAGAGCGTGAGCTCTGCTTTGCCTCTGGCATGAATGCTCACCTCGCCAAGCCTATTAATCCCAAGGAGTTGTATCACGCTATTTCTCACTGGTGCCCGGAGCACGTAACTGGCAGCAATTTTGATAATGTGCAAATGCCGATACAGGATATCAGTAACAGTCTGTTGATTGATGGCATTGATGTCGAGGAGGGGCTGAGCCGTACTCTTGGTAACCGCTCATTTTATATGGAGCTGTTATCGCGGTTCTGCGATGATCAGCGTCATGTCGTCGAGCATATTCGCAAGGCACTGGAGGCAGGTGATAATCTGCTGGCAGAACGGCTGGCTCATACCCTCAAGGGAGTGGCTGGTCTCATAGGCGCTAAAACCATACAGCCCTATGCTTCAGCGCTGGAATTGAAACTGCATGACAATGCCAGTCTGGCAGAATTGACACCGGTACTCGATGAATGCGCGCAAACAATGTTGGCCACCATCAACGCGATAGATCAGGTATTGGCGCTGGAAAAATCCTCAGGTAAGGCGGATGTGAAGGTAGCGGAACTGGTGCCTGTCGATCACGAGCTCATGCAAAATTTACTTGTAAAATGCTGTAACTTGTTGCGCGATTACGATGGCGAAGCAGTTGACTTGCTGTTAGAGTCAGGAGAAATGATCGCCAATGCATTTGGTGTTGATGTGCAAAAACAGATCATGCGAGCGGTCAGGCAATTTGACTATGATGTAGCCCTGAATTTATTGAGCAATAGTGCGAAAAACCTCGGTTATGAAATACTTTGATGCGATGGTATCCAGTTTGATGTATGGCGTTCACGGGAATGAGGGGCAATTACTTCTTATCGGGGTGATGTATGAATGAAGTATTCGATCAAAATGCCAAGCAGGTAGTCCTGATCGTTGATGACACTCCTGACAATATCTCGCTCTTGTCGGGTTTGCTGAAAGACCAGTACAAGATCAAGATCGCCACCAATGGTCTGAAAGCCTTGCAAATTGCTTCCAGCCTGCCTGGCCCGGATCTGATACTGCTGGATGTCATGATGCCTGAGATGGATGGCTATGAAACCTGCCGCCGCCTCAAGGCCGATCCTGCCACGGCGGATATTCCCATTATTTTTCTGACCGCGAAAAGCCAGGTACAGGATGAAGAAATGGGCTTGCGTCTGGGAGCAGTGGATTACATCAGCAAACCTATCAGTCCGCCTATCGTGCTGGCAAGAGTGGCTACGCAATTAAATCTCGTCAGGGCGCGCCATTTATTGCAAGACCAGAACAAGCACCTGGAAAGTCTGGTGCAGGACAGAACCCGCAAGCTGGGCAAGATGCAGGACGCCATCATCATGGCCATGGCATCGCTGGCCGAGACCCGTGATAATGAAACAGGTAACCACATTCGCCGTACCCAGAATTATGTCGCTGCACTGGCACGCAAACTCAAAAGCCATGCGCGTTTCAGTAATGAACTGACAGACGAAAACATCGATTTGCTCTATAAGTCCGCTCCTTTGCACGACATCGGCAAAGTCGGTATTCCCGATAACATTTTGCTCAAACCTGACAAGCTGACTTCTGAAGAATTTGAAGTCATGAAACTGCACACCGTTTACGGGCGTGAAACCATACTGTCAGTAGAAAAATATCTGGGTGAGAGTAATGAATTTTTGCGCTTCGCCCGTGAGATTACCTATTCGCATCAAGAGAAGTGGGATGGCTCAGGTTATCCGGAAAATTTGATGGGTGATGCTATCCCCCTGTCTGCGCGTCTGATGGCCGTGGCTGACGTGTATGATGCCCTGATCTCGCGTCGTGTCTATAAGCCCGCATTTTCGCATGAAGAAGCGATCAGCATTATGCGCAAGGGGCATGGAACGCATTTTGATCCGGATATACTGGATGCTTTCCTGCAGATTACAGATGAATTCAGGCAGATCGCCAATCAATTCAAAGAATCGGACTCTCACGTGCCAGCAAATTGATAGTCTGATTTCAGGCAAAAAAAGCGCAAAGAAATCTTTGCGCTTTTTTTGTCATGGCTTTCGCGATTAATCGAAAACCGGTGTTTCAACGCCCAGGATTTTGTGCAGTTTTGGCGATGTCGTGGTGTATTGCATGTGGATTTTCTTGTCAGGGAAAATATACGGTGCAGCACCAAACGCAGCCAGTGCAGCTTCATGGAAGCCGGACAGGATGAGTTTTTTCTTGCCAGGGTAGGTGTTGATATCACCTACGGCAAAAATACCGGGAACATTCGTCTCAAACTTCTCAGTATTAACGACTTTCAATTGCTTGCGTTCTATGTCCAGACCCCATTCGGCGATAGGACCGAGTTTTGGTGACAGGCCAAAGAAGACCAGCAGGGTGTCCAGCGGCATGCGGCGGGTAACACCATCAGCACCGGTGACCTTGATTTCAGACAATACATCATCTTTGGTCTCTATACCTGTTACCTGGCCGATAGTGAGTTGCATCTCATAGTTGTCGCAAAGCTCTTTCATCTTGGCGACTGAGGCAGGCGCAGCGCGGAAATCTTCGCGACGGTGCAACAGTACGACAGATTCAGCCTTGCCCACGAGGTTCAAAGCCCAGTCCAGCGCAGAGTCGCCGCCGCCGCAGATCACCAGGTTTTTGCCGTGGAACTGGCTAGGGTCTTTGACGCGGTAGAACACTTGCGAGCCTTCGAATGCTTCTATGCCTTCGACTTTCAACGTACGTGGCTGAAAGGAGCCAACACCGGCAGCGATGAAAATGGTTTTGGTGATGAAGCGTGTGCCTGTCGATGTTTCCAGGTCAAAGCGGCCATCTTCACGGCGCTCGACCAGGGTCACTTCCTGACCCAGATGGAAGGTCGGTTCGAACGGCTCTATTTGCTTCAACAGATTGTCTGTTAATTCCTGGCCTGTGCAGACTGGCACAGCAGGGATGTCATAGATAGGTTTGTCTGGGTACAGTTCTACGCATTGGCCGCCGACAACTGCCAGTGAGTCAATAACGTGTGCTTTGATTTCGAGTAAGCCGAGTTCGAATACCTGGAACAGGCCAACTGGGCCCGCACCGATGATGACGGCATCTGCTTCAATGGCGGCGTTGGCCGCGGTAGTTTGTTTATTTTCCATACGACGAGATGATTCCTGATATTGCGGATTTGTTTGAGCCGATTAAGCAAAGCCCATATTGCTGTCCCAGATACTTATTTTTCCAGATATTGCAATTTGTCTTTGACGTCTTTCCAGTCGTCAGCGTCTGGCAAAGGAGCAACTGTCTTGGTAATCGACGGCCATTTGCGGGTCAGGTCGGCATTGATCTTGATAAACTGCTGCTGATCTGCTGGCACATCTTCTTCAGCAAAAATGGCGTTAGCCGGGCACTCTGCAACGCACACGGCGCAATCGATGCATTCGTCTGGATCAATGATCAGGAAATTCGGGCCAGCACGGAAGCAGTCCACCGGGCACACATCCACGCAATCGGTATAGCGGCAGCGGATGCAGGATTCGGTCACAACGTGGGTCATAACAGTCCAATCTAAACTAAAAATTCGGGATTTAGGCGCAGCCTAGGCGCAAAAATAGGCTCAGGGCTGCAAAGCCTTGTATTTTAAGGCAATTTAGCAGTTCTCACAAATCAGGCTTATATAGTTTGCGCATAAGCAAATACAGGCGAATCAAGGCGCTTTGCTCCTGAAGGCTGCCTGAAGTGAATAATTGTAAGCCACTTGTCAATGAACTGGCTTGATTTGCATCACTTGCATGAATTTTCTTGCAGCAATGATAGTCGGGATGAAAGTTGTTGAACTGCTATAAGGCCGTCGGAAAATTCGGCACAGAAACGGTATTATGCAGTATCCGCCCTGTCCATCATCAGATGGCTGGGCATTTCAAGCATTTGCTAATTTAGATATCATTTTAATTAAGGCCAGACATGAAGCCTGCAATCCTGGTTACACGCGCCATTTTTCCTGAAGTCCTGACTAAACTCGAACAGTATTTTGAAGTCGAGTCGAATCAGGACGATATTATTTTTGCACCCACAGAACTCGCTGCCAGACTCAAGGGTAAGGCCGGTACTCTGGCGACAGCCAGTGCCAGAATCAATGCCGAGCTGTTGCAGCAAGTGCCGGGCTTGAAAATGATCGCCAGCATGGCAGTTGGCTATGACAATATTGATGTTTCGGCATGTACAGCACACGGCGTCATGGCCAGCAACACGCCAGAGGTCTTGAATGAAACCACGGCCGATTTTGGCTGGGCCTTGCTGATGGCAACAGCCAGGAGGGTGACAGAGTCTGAGCATTGGCTGCGTGCAGGTCACTGGACCAAATGGCGCTATGACTCTTTCCTCGGGGCAGATGTGCATGGTGCCACTCTGGGTATCATCGGCATGGGCAGGATAGGGCAGGCCATAGCGCGGCGTTCTACAGGCTTTGATATGAAGGTTGTGTACCACAACCGTTCACGCATCAGTGCCGAGCAGGAAGCCTACGCAAATAATGCACAATACGTCAGCAAAGAAGAATTACTGCAGCAAGCTGACCATGTCGTGCTGGTACTGCCTTACTCAGCCGCCTCGCATCACACCATAGGCGCGACAGAATTGAAGATGATGAAGCCGGGTGCAACCCTGGTGAATCTGGCGCGTGGCGGTATTGTCGATGACCAGGCGCTGATTGCGGTCTTGCGTGAAAAGCGGATTGCAGCGGCAGGCCTGGATGTGTTTGAGAATGAGCCCAAATTCCATCCAGACTTTTTAAGTTTGAGCAATGTCGTACTGACGCCGCATATCGCCAGTGCCTCAGAAGCAACCCGGCGGGCAATGGCAAATCGTGCGGCAGATAACCTGATTGCCGGTCTGACTGAGGGCAAGCCGAGGGATTGGCTCAACCCTCCAGCTTAAGATGGCAACTTAATGGTGGTGACTTAATGAAGGCGACTTAATCCTTGAGCGAAGTGATCAGATCTACATATTGCTGCATTGCTGCTTCCTGTGTTGTGCCTTTCAGGCCAGCCCAGGCATCAAACTTGGCGCGGCCGACAAAGTCGGTCATGCCAGGACGGTCACCCGTGGCATCACCAGCACTGCCTTGTTTGAACAGGCCATAAATCTTGAGCAAAGTCATATTGTCCGGACGCTCGGACAGGTTTTTGGAATCGGCTTGTGCCTGGGTGAATTGTTCTTGCAAGCTCATGACGGTCTCCAGCATGTTATTAAGAAGCGCAAAAATAGCATGAAGACATGCAGGCAGGGCAGTTTTGCGCTAGAGGTTTCCCTCCAGCGCAAGATTGCAATTAGTGCAGGGTGGTAGGCTCAGCGCCGCAGCAGACTTTGTATTTTTTACCGCTGCCGCAAGGACAAGGGTCATTTCTGCCTACCTTGGGCGTTTCACGCTTGACGGTAGTGACGCCAGATTTGCGTAAAGGTGCCCAAAAACGGCGTATGGCAGGGATGGAGGCTTCCAGGGTCAGTGCCAGCTCATGGCATTTTTCTGGCGTATCGACGAATTTCAGTTCATCTTCTTCTATTTCTTCTGCACCCAGCAGGTAAATCGGTTGCAGCAATGGGCCGATTTCTTCCGATTCCCAGGCGGCTTCCCAGGCTTCTTCGCGCAATTGCATGCCTTCCCAAAAGCCCCAGGCCCAGGTTTCGCCATCGATTAATTCCTTGCCATTTTGCTCCATGACGCAAAACAGGGGCTCATATTCTTGTGGTGCGACTTCAAAGGTAATCTGTATTTCATTCATGAAGCGAGCCACCAGACCTGTCACGCGCTGCATTTCCTTGTCGTTCTTGAACTTGGGTTCGCCCTGGTCAGGCAAGCCCCATACCAGTGGCAACCATTCAGCCATAGGGATGATTTCTGGCCCCAGGGCAATGGCTGTCAGGTAGCCGTGCAGGGCATCCATGGTCATGCCATCGTCGCCGACTTTGTCCGACATCAGAAATTTGTCGAGTTCATTGAATTCTTTGTCGCTTAGTGGTTCGTCGAGATGCATGGTGTGACTCTTGAAAAAGATAAGTATGAAAATACCGGAAGTTTAGCGCTTTGTGTGCTGGCTGTGCAGGAGTTTTATAGTCGAACCTGCTGACAGCCACGTACAATAGCGGGATGACAGATTTTACTCCACCAGATTCCTTCGCCGGGCTGACACCCGAATTCGTCCTCGATGCTGTGGAAAGCAGTGGCTTGCGCAGCGATGGCCGCATGTTGGCCTTGAACAGCTATGAAAACCGTGTTTACCAGATAGGCATAGAAGATGCACCTCCGGTGATTGCCAAGTTTTACCGGCCCTTGCGCTGGTCGGATGAGGCCATACAGGAAGAGCATGATTTCGTGCGCGAATTACAGGGGCAGGAGATTCCTGTGTTGGCCGCTTTGCAAACTGAGGATGGTAATAGCCTGCGACATTATCAGGGCTTCCGATTTTCCCTGTTCAAGCGTCAGAGTGGCCGTGCGCCTGAAACCGGTGATCCCGCCACGCTGGAATGGCTGGGACGTTTCATAGGCCGCATACATGCGGTCGGTGCTATTGCCAGCTATACGAGCAGGCCAGCGCTTGACCTGCACAGTTTTGGCGTCATGCCCCGTACCTGGTTGCTGGAACATGATTTCATCCCGCGTGATTTGCTCGCTGCTTATACCAGTGTCAGCCAGCAGGCCCTGGATGGCATCCGGGCTTGCTATGACAGGGCAAGTGAAGTGCAGCAACTGCGCCTGCATGGTGATTGCCATCTGGGGAATGTTTTGTGGCTGGAATCGGGACCTGAGGCTGGTCCGCATTTCGTCGATTTTGATGACAGCCGCATGGGGCCAGGCATACAGGATTTATGGATGCTGCTATCTGGCGATCGTAGCGATATGCAAAGCCAGTTGACCGACATTCTGGTAGGTTACGAAGATTTTTTTGAGTTTGAGCCGCGCCAGCTGTATCTGATTGAAGCCTTGCGAACCCTGAGGCTGATCCATTATTCCGCCTGGCTGGCGCAACGCTGGACTGACCCGGCTTTTCCTGCGGCCTTTCCCTGGTTTAATAGCCAGCGTTACTGGCAAGACCGCATACTTGAACTGCGGGAGCAGGTTGCTCTGATGGATGAGGCACCATTGTGGCAAATTTGATACTTTTTTGCTATGTTTTGATCAAATAGCGAATAAGTCCACCCATGTTGTAAAATCCCGGCAATTTTTAAACTATGATGGAAATGCGCCATGACTCAAGATGAATTGAAACTTGCCGTTGCCCGGGCGGCAATTGCTTATGTAGTAGAAGGTGAAATTGTTGGCGTAGGCACGGGTTCTACGGCCAATTTTTTTATCGATGAGCTGGGCAAGGTCAAGCACAAAATCAAGGCCGCAGTTGCGTCTTCAGAGGTGACCGCAGCGCGTCTGCGTTCGCATGGCATTACCGTGCTGGATTTGAATGAAGTGACGTCCATGCCAGTGTATATCGATGGGGCAGATGAAATAACGCCGCAAGGGGCGATGATCAAGGGGGGCGGTGCGGCATTGACGCGCGAAAAGATCGTTGCATCCGTTGCTGAAAAATTTATCTGTATCGCCGATGGTTCCAAGCTGGTAGATGTGCTGGGCAAGTTTCCTTTGCCGGTAGAGGTTATTCCCATGTCGCATGCGGTGGTTGCGCGCAAGCTCAATGCACTGGGTGGTGAGGCGCGTTTGCGTATCAAGGATGGGCAGCCATTGCTGACGGATAACGGCAACATGATTTTGGATGTCTATGGTTTGCAAATCCAGGACCCCGTGGCCATGGAAGCAGAGATCAACAATATCGTGGGTGTGGTGACGGTAGGTTTGTTCGCGCGTCAGGGGGCAAATGTTTGTCTGCTGGGGACTGGCGAAGGTGTCAGGACATTGCAATTCTGACCGTAGTAAGGAAGGATTTCGGGCTGCTGTAAATCTGTGCAAATGCAGATGAATGAGAAGTCATACGTTGTTCAATTTTATGAGGAGATGAGACAAATGAATACAAGCATGAATACCTATAAAAAAGCATCCAAATCCCTGAGCTTTCTTGCTGCGTTGACGACGGCCTTGCTGGTGACAGCCTGCGCCTCGCAGTCTCCAACTGCGAGCCAGCCTCCCATTAGCGTTGCGATGACACAGTCCATGCAAAGCAAGATCAGCCCTGACTCTGCCATCGCAATGTTAAAAGAAGGTAACCAGCGCTTTGTGTCGGGCAATATGCTTAAACGCGATTTGCCGGGCCAGGTGAAAACCAGTGGCAGGGATGGGCAATTTCCCTTCGCCAGCATAGTCAGTTGTATAGATTCACGCTCTGAGCCAGCGCTGGTGTTTGATCAGGGTATAGGTGACTTGTTTACCGCCCGGGTGGCTGGAAATGTCGTCAATGAAGACATACTTGGCAGCCTGGAATATGCCGCCAAGGTGGCAGGTTCCAAAACCATCGTTATTCTTGGCCATTCGCATTGCGGTGCCGTCAAGGGGGCCTGTGATAATGCCAATCTGGGGAATCTGACGCAACTGGTGGCCAAGATCATGCCAGCCGTCAAAGCTACGCCAGACACTCACGGTAGCGACCGTACTTCAGCAAATCATCATTTTGTTGATGCCGTGGCAGAGATGAATGTCAAGATGACGGTTAAGGCAGTCACAGAAAAGAGTGTTGTACTGAAAGAAATGGCTGACAAGGGTCAGATCAAGATCATTGGCGCGATGCTGGATGTTGAAACTGGCAAGATAGAGTTTTATTGAAACAGTTCAGGCAGAAACAAGAAAGCCCGCTTTAGCGGGCTTTCTTGTTTGTGTGCAGCTAATCTACGTGCAAAATATTGCGCAGTGCTTATTCTGTTGGCGGAACATAGCCGGTAGCAGCATCTGCACCATCGCCGAAGAAATGTTTTTCCATCTGGGTAGCCAGATACTTGCGCGCGCGCGTATCAGCCAGATTCAGGCGGTTCTCATTGACCAGCATGGTCTGGTGCTTCAGCCAGGCGGCCCAGGCTTCTTTGGAAACACTTTCGTAAATTCGCTTGCCCAATTCACCTGGATACGGTGGAAGGTCCAGGCCTTCGGCTTCTTTGTCTAATTTAATGCAGTGGACCGTACGGGCCATGTTGGTACTCCTTAATATGAATCTTGGTCAATCTTGAAAACAATGTGAATTATACGGTCAATGCTCTAGAGTTGCTTGATCAAAACCAGGGACTTGCGTTGCCAGTTATACATTTTTTGTCTGTCTTTTGGTAAATCATCGACTGATGCACTGACAAAACCACGCTTCAGGAACCAGTGTGCCGTGCGCGTCGTTAATACAAACAGGCTGTGGAAACCAGCGCGGCGCGCACGTTTTTCCATATGCTTGAGTATGCGTTCGCCATCGCCCTGGCTTTGTACATCCGGGTTGACCGTCAGGCAAGCCATCTCGGCCATTTTTTCGAACGGGAAGGGGTACAGGGCCGCGCAACCGAAGATGACACCATCATGCTCAATGACTGAGAAGTAATTGATTTCCCTTTCTATCAGCTCGCGACCACGCTTGACCAGGGTACCATCGGCTTCCAGCGGTTCTATCAACTTGATGATGCCGCCTACGTCTTCAATGGTGGCTTCACGCAGGCTTTCCAGGTTCTCTGACGACACCATGGTGCCCACACCATCATGGGTAAATAATTCCAGTAGGGCAGAGCCGTCCATCTTGTAAGGGACGATATGGATACGTGGTACACCACCGCGCGAGGCCTTGATGGCATGTTCCAGGTAAAACGCTGAGTCCAGCGGCAAGTAAGCGGCTTTTAATTCCAGCTCTGCTTGCATGAAAGACAATTCACGGATTTCATCATTGTCCTGATCCACCATCATCGGTGTTTCAGAAATAAAAATCAGTTTGTCCGCACGCAAGGCAGTGGCAGCAGAAACGGCCACGTCTTCCATGGTCAGGTTGAAAGCTTCGCCAGTCGGGGAGAAACCCAGCGGGCCCAGCAGTACCAGGTTGCCTGCATCAAGAATGCGGTGGATGGTGTCATATGCCACTTTACGGGCGATACCCGTGAGCTGGAAATCAACCCCTCCAACAATACCGATAGGTTTGGCCGTAACAAAATTGCCAGAAATGATGCGGATGGCGGAATGCGCCATCGGTGTATTTGGCAAGCCCTGGCTGAATGCGGCTTCTATATCTAGACGCAATTCACCGGCAGCTTCTTTCGAGCATTCCAGTGCAGCTGTATCGGTAATGCGTATGCCATTATGAAATTTGCCTTCAACATTACGCAAGGCCAGTTGCTCGGCTACCTGTGGTCGCGAGCCATGGACAATGACAACTTTAATGCCAAGTGCATGCAAAAGTGATAAATCTTGCGCCAGAACCGGCAGCGCACCTGCCATAACCAGTTCACCGGGAAAGGCGACGACAAAGGTCTTTCCACGGAAGGCATGAATATAGGGCGCGACTGAGCGCAACCATTGAACGAATTGAAAGGGATTTTCCATTCGCCAATTATAATCTGAGACGCAAAAATGCATGAGGCAACAACGTGGTCGAATTTCCACATTGTTGACATCGTAGTCAGGAGATAGGGGTGAATACCCCTCATATTACCCCTCATCATAGGTCCTGAACCGTCTGAAACCATCCCAAATCAATTTCAAATCAATTCAAATAGCGCGCAATGCCCTTAATTGTGCGAGTACGTTGCCTTGATTTTCTCCAGTTTGCTGGCATACAGGTTTTGCGCCTTGCGCGTTGTGCTATTGGCCTTGGCCAGTGTCAGTTCATCGACAGCATCCCGGGTTTCGCCCAGTCTTAAATGTGCCAGTGCCAGCCATAAATGGAATTCATCATAATTCGGGTCGCGCCTGAGTTCGCGTTTGAACAGGTTTTTTGCTTCGGCATAGTCGCCGCGTTCCATGGCAGCCAGCCCTCGGTTAAAGAAATGGAAAGGTGGGTAAGGTTGCAAGCTTTCCAGGCGGCTCATGTATATTTGCGCTTCAGCCCGGCGCTCGCTCTTGCGTAACACTTCCACCAGATTGCTGAGTGCCATGACGTTCTCAGCCTCTTTGCCCAGAATTTGCCTGAACACATTTTCAGCCAGCGCCAGGTCACCATGCTGCCTGTAAACCACGCCCAGGGTATTGTAAGCCGCAGTAAAATCCGGATCACTCATCAGGGCAGAGCGGGCGAACCAGTAGGCATCGTCCAGCTGTTGCAAAGCCAGAGATTCGGCTGCGCGGTTATTGAAATACATGGCGATGACGGTTTCTTCCTTGATCATTTCCGAGCGCTGACCACGAAGATCTTTTGGTGGCAGGAAATCGATCACCATGGATTGCGAATACTCCTGAGTGAAGCCCTTGAATGCAGATTTGTGGCCCAGTACGATATTGACATGTCCTGCAGCAAAATAGATATCATTATTGCGGCTCCATGACTCATCGACGAGGACGTTTTGATATTGCACATCCATCCCCAGTTCTTTTGCCAGTGCTGCAGTCATCAGGACCAGTGACAGGCAATTGCCCGATCGCGCCTTGAATGCCTGTGCTGCATTGCGTGTAATTTCGGCATCATATTCCAGCCTGATCTGGCCTTTACTGGATAGAGCATCAAACAGGGCCTTCTGCGGGGATTTGAGTCTTAATTGCGAGTTGATATCATTCTTGATGTAAGAACGCATTTCATCGCTGAGCGCCATGACATCATCAGTGCTGATGGTTTTAGCGGGAGGTGTAAAACCTGCGTCATGAAATTGCAGGTGGCTGATTCTCTGGCTCGGTTGGCTGGCGCAGGCCGTAAGCAAAATACTGATCAGCAATGTGATCCAGGTTTTCATTTTTTGTCTCCCCGTGTAACCAGGTTTTGAAGCTCGCATGCCTCGGTATAGTTTGACTGCTTGCTTGGCCTCTGGTTCATTATAGGATAAATAAAGACGGGTCTGATTTATATGAATTTTCACTTGTTGTTCAGCAGGATGGCATGGCAAGCAATGCAACATTTCCTGCTCGGCGCAAAAATCTGGGATAATGCGCAGCGCTATGTCTTCAAATCAAACACCTAAAAACTCCCCCAAGAAAGCAACGCCCGGTGCGATAGATGGTTTATCGGGATTGCGAGAGCTTCGACAACAATTGCGTGAGACCACCGCGAAGTCTGAAGTGCCTGAAAACAAACCACGCAATCTCAATGAAGCTGGCGCGGAACAAGTGCGCCCTGCACGAGCGCAGCAAGCAAGGGCGCCAGGATCTCGTCAGCAGTCAAGACCTCAGCCTGGACGCGTAGCCGGCACAGAAGTTGGCCGGAATAGCAGCAAAGACAATAACAAACAAAAAACAGCTGTGCCAGCGAGGGAAGAGCCAGCTCTGCCTTTTCGCAATGCCTTGCCACCGATTACCTTCCCCGAAGAGTTGCCGGTATCTGGCAAGCGGGCAGAAATTGCCGAGGCTTTGCAAAAGCATCAAGTCATTATTGTTTGCGGTGAAACTGGCTCAGGCAAGACTACGCAGTTACCAAAAATCTGCCTGGAGCTGGGACGCGGGCAAAAAGGCCTGATAGGTCATACCCAGCCGCGCCGTATTGCCGCTTCTTCCACTGCCAAGCGTATTGCACAGGAATTGAATTCTCCACTCGGCGAAAACGTAGGTTTTAAAGTGCGCTTTACCGATACCCTGAGCAAGGGTGCATCGGTCAAGCTGATGACGGACGGTATCTTGCTGGCAGAAACCCAGACAGACCCACTGCTCAAACAATATGACACCATCATCATCGATGAGGCGCATGAGCGCAGCCTGAATATTGATTTCCTGCTCGGCTACCTGAAGCAACTGCTGCCCAAGCGCCGTGACCTGAAGATCATCATCACTTCAGCGACGATAGATGCGCAGCGCTTTGCCAATCATTTTGCTGATTCTCGTTCTGGAGAGCCCAAGCCCGCTCCTGTGATCGAAGTATCAGGCCGCTTGTACCCTGTAGAAGTGCGGTATCGCCCTATACAAGATACAGAAAAAGATAAAGAGCGTGATTTGATGACGGCGATTACCGATGCCGTTGATGAATTGTGCCGCGTAGGTTCTGGCGATGTACTCGTATTCTTGCCAGGCGAGCGTGAAATCCGTGATGCTGCCGAGGCCTTGCGAAAACACCATCCACCGCATGTAGAGATTTTACCGCTGTTCGCCCGCCTGTCGGCGCAGGAGCAGGAGAGGGTATTCAAGACCTCAAATGCGCGTCGCATCGTGCTGGCCACGAACGTGGCAGAAACTTCGCTGACCGTACCTGGCATACGTTATGTCGTCGATGCTGGCCTGGCGCGTGTCAAGCGTTACAGCTACCGGAATAAAGTCGAACAATTGCAGATAGAGGCGGTTGCCCAGTCTGCTGCGAATCAGCGTGCCGGTCGTTGCGGGCGTGTTGCGGCTGGTGTTTGCATACGTTTGTACGATGAGCAGGATTATCTGCAAAGGCCAAAATTTACAGAGCCTGAGATTTTGCGCTCGTCACTGGCTGCTGTCATCTTGCGTATGAAATCTCTGCGCCTGACCGATGTAGAAACTTTCCCATTCATAGAGCCGCCGCCTGGCAGGGCGATTGCTGACGGTTATCAGCTCTTGCAGGAACTGGGGGCCATGGACGAAGTCAATCAATTGACACCAGTAGGCCGACAGCTCGCCAAACTGCCGCTGGACCCGCGTGTGGGCCGCATGATTTTGGCTGCGCGTGACAACCAGGCCTTGCAGGAAGTGTTGATCATTGCTGCCGCCTTGTCGGTGCAAGATCCGCGTGACCGTCCCATGGATGCGCAAGCCGCTGCCGACATGGCGCACAAGAAATTTGCCGATGAAAAATCTGAATTCCAGTCTTACCTGAAAATCTGGGCGTGGTTTGAAGATGCCATCGAGCACAAGAAAACCAATAGACAGTTGCAAGATAACTGCCGCTCTAATTTTCTGAGCCAGATGCGCTTGCGCGAATGGCGTGAGGTGCATTCTCAATTGCTGACGATAGTAAAAGAGCAGGGCTGGCGCTTGAATGAGGCACCTGCCACCTACGAGCAATTGCATCTCTCCTTGCTGACGGGTTTGCTGGGTAATATAGGCTATAAGTCAGATGAAGAAGCACATTACCTGGGGGCGCGTGGTATCAAATTTTATATCTGGCCGGGTTCCACTCTCGCTAAAAAAGCCGGGCGCTGGATCATGGCGGCTGAGCTGGTCGATACAACACGTTTATATGGACGCTGCATCGCCCAGATCAATCCGGAATGGCTGGAGAAGATAGGCGAACATCTGCTTAAAAAATCCTATGGCGAGCCACGCTGGGAAAAACGTGCGGGTCAGGTATCTGCCTTTGAACGCGCCACGCTGTACGGCCTGGTGGTGTATAGCCAGCGCCGCACGCAATATGGCTTGACACATCCGGCAGAAGCACGCGAGATGTTCATCCGTGATGCCCTGGTCGAAGGCGAGTTTGATACCCGTGCACCTTTCTTCGCTTATAACCAGAAATTGGTACGCGAGATAGAAAATCTCGAACACAAATCACGCCGCCTGGATGTGCTGGTAGATGAAGAACTGATCGTGGCTTTTTATGATCAGCATTTGCCAGCCGACGTCTGGAACGCAGTCTTGTTTGAGCAGTGGCACAAGGAAGCGACCAAGGCCAATCCCAAGCTCTTGTACCTGAACAAAGACGAGCTGATGCGTCACGAGGCAGCAGGCGTAACAACGGATTTGTTCCCCAAGACCATGCAGGTTTCAGGTGTGGCTTTGCAGCTCAGTTATCACTTTGAACCAGGTAGCCCACGCGATGGTGTGACGCTGACTGTGCCTTTGTTTTCATTAAATCAAGTGTCGGCTGACCGATGTGAGTGGTTGGTGCCCGGCATGTTGAAAGAAAAAGTGCATTTGCTGATCAAGTCCTTGCCGCAAAAGATACGCCGCCATTGCGTGCCTATCCCTGAATATGCAGCAGGTTTTTGTGAGCGTAATGATTTTGGTAAGGGCAATTTCCTTGATGCGGTGATTGCCGATATACGCGAACAAAAAGGCTTGCTGTGCAAGACTACGGATTTCAAATTCGAGACCGTGCCCGTGCATTTGACGATGAATTTCAAAGTCGTTGATGAACATGGCCGTCAACTGGAAATGGGACGTAACCTGGCCAGTTTGCGCGCTGAGTTTGGTGGGCAGGCACGCGAGAGTTTTCAGCGTATTGCCAGTGCAGAGAAACTGGCGCTGCTGGATACCAATCCTGTTGCCGCCAAATCGGCTGTTGTCGCAGAAGAAAAGTCGATCCGTAGTACTGGAAAACCTGTAACTGCGAATGTCCTGACCAGTGCTCCGGTACCGGCATTCAAACAGGAAAATCTGACAGCCTGGACTTTTGACAGTCTGCCAGAATTGCTGGAAGTCCAGCAAGGCAAGCAAACTTTGATTGGCTATCCTGCACTGGTGGACAAACTCATACATTGCCATATTGAAGTGTTTGATGACCCGGATGAGGCTGCGCGTGTACATCGCATAGGCTTGCGCCGCCTGTTTGCCTTGCAATTAAAAGAGCAGATCAAGTTTCTGGAAAAAAATATCCCAGGCTTGCAGCAAATGGGTATGCAGTTCATGGCGCTGGGTTCGCAGGAAGAGTTGCGGGATCAGATTATCCAGGTCGCGATAGAGAGTGCTTTCCTGCAAAACCCTTTGCCTGCCAATTCGGGTGAGTTCAATAAGCGTCGGGATGAAGGTAAAGCGCGATTGAATTTGCTGGCGAATGAAATCGCCCGTACTGCTGCGCAAATACTGGCTGAATACCACGGCTTGCCCAAGAAGCTGCAAGGCATCAAGGCGCATGCGCAAGCTGCAGCAGATATGCAGACGCAATTGCAGATGCTGGTGACCAAGCATTTTATTTCGGAAAATGATTTCACCCAGTTGTCGCATTTCCCGCGTTACCTGAAAGCGATCACGGTGCGCATGGACAAGCTGCGTGCTGATCCTGCTCGTGACCAGAAGTTGCTGGCAGAGTGGAATTGTGTGGCCCAGGCCTGGCAACGTCACCCGCGCAAGACCGGGCCGGACGCTGATCCAAAACTGCTGGAATTCCGTTGGTTACTGGAAGAACTCAGGGTATCTTTGTTTGCCCAGGAGTTGCGTACGCCCATGCCTGTGTCCGTCAAGCGCTTGCAAAAAGTGTGGGAGAGTTTGCAGCGATAGTTCGCATTTGAGATGGATTAGCATGGCTGCAGGCAAAGCTTGGTTGCTTGTTGTATGCTGAGGGCAGGCTTCAGGCTAATCAAGCTGAAGCCTGCTTTTTTTATCGACAGCCAGAAATCCATGAATCACAAACTGAACCCTGCAACCATATTTTTGCTTGTTATCCCACCTTTGCTATGGGCTGGCAATGCTGTCGTCGGGCGCATGATACATGAGCTGGTGCCACCGATTACCCTGAATTTCATACGCTGGGTGCTGGCCTTTTTAATACTCTTGCCCATGGCTGCCCACATTTATCGCCGCGACAGTATGCTATGGCGCAACTGGCGGCGCTATGCCTTATTGGGTTTGCTGGGCGTGGGCCTATACAATGCCTTGCAATACCTGGCCTTGCAAAGCTCTACTCCTATTAATGTCACCCTGGTTGCAGCCAGCATGCCGGTGTGGATGCTCATCGTGGGTCGCTTGTTTTTTCAAGCCAAAGTTACGCGTTGGCAGCTGGCAGGTGCGCTACTGTCTATTGCTGGCGTGCTGATAGTCCTGAGTCGTGGCGAATATGCGCAATTACTGGCTTTGCGTCTGGTGCCCGGCGATATCTTCATGATCATCGCTACCATTACCTGGTCAATCTATAGTTGGTTGCTGACGCGGGGGAATGATGATGAATTGCGTAACCATTGGGCTGATTTTCTGCTGGCGCAAGTCAGCTTCGGTGTATTGTGGTCAGGCGTGTTTTCTGCTGCTGAATGGGCCATCACCACGCCGACGATACACTGGAGACCTGCATTGTTTGCCGCCCTGGCCTTTGTTGCGGTTGGCCCTGCGGTGATTGCCTTTCGTTGCTGGGGGCTGGGTGTGCAAAGAGTAGGGCCGAATGTTGCTGCTTTTTTCAGCAATCTGACACCCTTATTTGCTGCTTTGATGTCATCCACATTCCTGGGGGAATTGCCGCACCTGTTTCATGCGATGGCTTTCATGTGCATAGTTGGCGGCATTGTCCTGTCATCAAGACGCTAGTTCTTTCTCTTAAGCTCTTTTTTTAAACCGGATCGGCAACACCTATAGGGGCTGGTGCAATATTGACGATCAGTGAGAATAGCTGCTCGTATTTGTAGCGTTCACCAGCGTCATCAAGCATTTTGCGATTTTCCAGAAACGCCGCATCGACTTGCTTCCAGTCCTGGTCATTCAGCACTTGCCTGGCAATCGGCATGATGCGTTCTTCTTCTGTACGCATGTGGGAAAAATAAAAATGTGCATATTGCTCCACCAGATCGCGGAACACAGGGAAGGCAGTTTTACCTCCAAACTCATAATCGAGCAAGGCTTGAAATAGCCTGTGCACCATCAGCTCACCTTTGCCGTGCTGTTCGCTTAAGGCATCCAGTTCATTGTCAAGTTGGTGTGTTCTTTCCTTGATCTTGGCAAACAGGTATTGATCTTCCTTGGGGTGATGGACTTTCTCCGGATACTCCATGATGTAGTAAAGCATGGCACGGAAAACTTTCAGATCAGGCGCATTGCCACCATTTTCTACTTGCCGGACGAAATAGCGCATGCCTTGTATGACCGAAGACAAGTGTTCGTGTTCATCCTGGATGATGCGCAGCGAAGCAGGGTAAATATTTCTGACTGACATGGTGGGCCTCCTTGCTGTTCTTTTTTGTTACTTTACTTTGACAAGAGTAGTGAGCTGTTGATCAAGATCAAAAGTGAGGGGCAGTGATAGGCTGATTAATAAAAAAGCCACGCGAGCTGATGCTGGCGTGGCTACAGGGATTTCCAGGATTGCCTTATTTGCCGCTCAACTCCTTCAGCAAGTCCTGGGCGTGGTAAATTTTATCCATGGCTTCCAGTATGCCACCGCTATGCACGGCGACACTGCGGTTGCTGCGTTCATCAAACCAGAACGCTCCGCCTAGGGAATGGATATTGCCATCAAAGACCAGACCGACAATTTCGCCATTTTTGTTAATGACAGGGCTGCCTGAATTGCCGCCTATGATGTCATTATTGGTTACGAAATTGTAAGACTGTTGAAGGTTCAACTTGTTTTTCGCTGCATGCCAGGATGTTGGCAGGGCAAAAGGGTAGGCTCCGGTTTCGTGTTCGAAAGCACCAGCAAAATTGGTGAAGGGTTTAATGGCCTGCTCACCGGCTTGCCAGCTTTTTACCTCGCCATAAGACAGGCGCAGGGTGCCTGTGGCGTCCGGGTAAACGCTGGTGCCTGTCTGCAAAAAGCGAGCTTGTGCAATCAGTTCAGCATTTTTTTGCACGACGGATTGCACTTCCTCTTCCATGCGCTTGCGTGCGCTACGAGAATCCGCATCGACGGCCAGCGCCAGTTTGATGAACGGGTCATCAGACTGGATGATGGCTTCCTTGCCGCCATTCCATAAAGTCTTGCGGTATTCAATATCAGCCAGACGGGTTTTACTGACCAGTTTTTCTGTCAGTTGTTCAGGCGAGAGTTTCCCCAGTACCTGTTTGACGAAGGCATGATTGCTACCCAGGTCTTCACGCATCTTGGTCAGCGAATGCGCAAGTTTGACTTTTTCAAACTCGGGATAAATTGGTGCTTTTGAAAATACCATTTGCTGGATACCAGGCAAACGGTTTTCGGTAAATTCCGGCAGGCGCTCGGCATTGCTTTTGATCTTCTCATCTGCCGTGCGGACAAGATAGCGGGCTATGCGGAAATAATCACTGGAAAACGCTTCGGCACCTTCGGTCATGCTGGAGATTCTGTGTAGTTGGCGATAGTTCTCCTGCGCCTTGGCGATGGCATCCCAGGCGCCACCGACTTTTGCCTTGAGTTCAGGCCTGGCATCGACAAACTGACGCAATGCGGTTTCTTCAGCTTGTTTGCGGGCGGTGAATTCCGGGTCCAGCAGGGTTTTTAATCTGCCCACGCCAGCTTTGTAGCTGTTTTCTGTACCGAATAACAGATGATCGGCAGTGCGCGCTGCTTCCGGACTGGTTTTACGGTATTGCGTGAGCACACCGCGCAATTCTGCCAGATGCTGCAGTCTGTCGATCAAACCAATATCGCGCAGGCTGTTCAGTTGCGCCATTGTCAGTTGGCGCTGCGTAGAACCAGGATGACCCGTGATAAATGTCATTTCACCTTCTTGTGGCCCGGTTTTACTGAAGGGGAAAAAATTTTTGATTTCAACAGGTTTGCCATTTTCATACACCCGCAACATGGTGATATCGAGGTCATAGCGCGGGAAATTGAAATTGTCCGGGTCGCCACCAAAAAAAGCGATGGATTTTTCTGGTGCCCATACCAGGCGGGTATCGGCATAGCGGTGGTATTTATACAGATGGTAGCGGCCACCATGATAAAGATCGACGATGTCGCAACGGGTTTTTTCCTTGTCTTCACCCACGCAGGCGGAAGTCAATTTGGCGTGTATGGCATTTTGTGCCTGTTTGAATTCTGTGCCTTCCAGGCCTGCAGTGGCTTTTTTGACGTCGTCTGTCACATCACTGATATCTTCCAGGCGGTTTAATTCCAGCGCTGGGCATACTTGTTCTTCTTCCCGTTTTTTTGCCAGGAAGCCGTTTTCTACATAATTTTGTTTGGCAGTCGATAATTGCTCTATGCAGCCTGAGGCACAATGATGATTGGTCATGACCAGACCATCTTTGGAGACGAAAGAGCCAGAGCAACCGGGTAGTTTGACTGAGCTCAGCATGGTATTCCTGACCCATTCTGCCGTAGGTTTGAAACCATATTCCGCTTGCAGTCTGGTGCCGGGTAAATTGTCCAGTGTCCACATGCCTTCTGCGGCCATCGACAGCGCCGGCAATGCCAGGCTCAGCAACAAGAATTTCTTTTGCATCTTTTTTCCATTACTTTGAAAATAAATTGCCTCTCGCCAGGGGGGCGGGAGGCAGGGTTTTTTCATGTTCAGAAACTCATTCATTGTTGAATCAGCTTCTGATAGATTTGCTTATTGTATTAGCGTTTTGCCTGTATTGCTTCAATCTGATCCATGATTTTATTCATGCGTGCAAACACCGCCTGATATGGGGCAGGTGAGGCCAGATCCACACCCGCGCTCTTGACCAGTTCATAAGGATAGGCAGAGCCGCCCGCTTTCAATATGTTCAGGTATTTATCCCTGGCACCAGTTTGGCCCTTGAGGATTTCGTCAGCAAACATCGAACCTGCAGCGATGGATGTAGCGTACTGGAATACATAGAAGCGGTTATAGAAATGCGGGATATATGCCCATTCCACAGCATAGGTATCGTCTATCTTCATGACACCTTCTTTGTCGCCATGATAGCTTTTCAGGATGTCGCCATAGATTTTCGACAGTGCTTCACCCGTCAGGGATTCGCCTTTATCGACCTTGGCATGTACTTCACGTTCAAAGTCTGCAAACATGGCCTGACGGAAGAAAGTGCCGCGCAGGTTTTCCAGCGCCGAGCCCAGGTAGAGCAGGCGCTCGTCATCGCTTTTGGCGATTTTCAGCATATGGTCAAGCAGGAAGACTTCATTAGTGGTCGAAGCAATTTCTGCCGTGAAGGTAGGGTAGTCCGCACTGATGAATGGCTGATGTTTATTGGCCAGATAAGAATGCATGGCATGACCCCATTCATGGCCCAGGGTCGAGACAGACTCATAATCATCGTTGTAGTTCAACAGCAGGTAAGGATGAATATCATAGGCAGCGCCATTCATATAGGCACCCGAGCGTTTGCGTGGACGCGGGTAAACATCCATCCAGCGTTCAGTCGTGGCTTTTGCCATGGCCTTGGCATAGTCATCACCCAGCGGCTTGACTGACTCCAGCATCAGTCTGACGCCATCCTTGATAGGATATTTAAAATCGCCAGACACCAGCGGCGGATAAATGTCGAAATAACGCAGGTCTTTTACACCGAGCAGTTTGGCGCGCAGTTTGAAATAGCGGTGCAGGGTAGGGAGGTTGGCACGAGTTTGCGTTACCAGTGTGTCATACACTTCGCGTGGCAACTTATTGTTATCCAGCGCCTGTGTTAGCGAATCCGGATAATTGCGTATCTTGGCGTAGGCCGAGTCACGTTTTAACTGTTCGTAGAAGGTCACGCCATAGCTGCGTTCAAACTCTTTCCATTTGCCCCAGAATGCATCAAACACCAGTTGGCGGTCAGCACGGTTGGGTGCAGCACGGTATTTGGTATAGGCAGCCTGGTCTATGCGTACTTCTTCACCTGTCGATAGTTTGACTTTGGGCCAGGGCATTTCTGCGTTGGATAAAGTCGAATAGACAGCGCTGGCAGTGTTGGTCGCCATGCCAAAAGTGGCGATAAGTTCTTCGCCCTTTTTGTCCAGGGTGTGAGCACCTGAGCGCAAGATGTCATCAAGCTGGTGGGCATAAATCTTCAAGCCTTTCTCTTTGGCCTGGAATGCCTGGATTTTTTTTGCGCCTATGCTCAGAATTTCCGGGCGCAGGAAAGAGGTGGCTTCTTCAACCTTGCTACCCAGAATATCTGAGCGTTGGCCCAGGTCCATGCCAGCATTGTCACCCGTATCCTGATCGCGGAACTGGAATGCATAGCTGGCCAGTTTTGCATAGCGTTTGGATAAATCAGCGTTCAAATCCAGGCAAGTCTTGAAGCGGGCGATATTGTCAGCCAGATGACCACTACAGGTTTGAAACTGTTTTAGCTGCACTTCCAGCATGACGGCATCCTTGTCCCAGTCTGCCTTGCTCTGATACATATCATTTAAATTCCAGCGGTCTGCTTCGGTCTCGCTGGGATGAGCAGCAAAGGCGAAGCTGGGTAAGGTCAATGCAACAGCGAACAAGTTGCGAACAAGATGTTTATGCATGGTTAATGGTCCAGTGTGGATTTTTTTGGATTAATAGATGTGCAACAAATGCAGGGTGGCGGCTTATTGTTTATTTGACATTAGTACTTTTCAGTATGGTCATATTAGCCCTGCACTTGAGGCCATATTCTGGTCTGAAAGTTCACAATTGAAAAGCAAAATTGGAAATATATTTACCATAAGTCCAATATTTAATTATTAAATTATTACTTTTATTCCGGACGACAAGAAATCATGTGATACACGCACGCACGGGAAGGCGAACTCTGGCTCGCCTTCCCGTGCAGATGAGTGGAAATTATTTGCTCACTAACTCTACCTTGATCAGATTGTCATCTGGTTTGCGATCTACATATTTAATGTCTGGATCTATGCCTGCCTTGGCGGGCAAGTCCTTGACGACGAGCTTGAACACCATTTCTTTTTGATTGATGAGCTGACGCTGACGCAGCAAGGGTTTGCCGTCTTTGTCATCTATGCCTATATCCATCCAGTCTTTCAAGGGAACTTCTTTTTCCACACCCAGTTCATCTGCCTTGAGTTTATTGCTGGTGACTTTGAGCGTCACTTCATACTGCCCGTCAGGCAAGGTATGGGCAACAGCTGAAATCGCGCGGTTTTCATACAGGGTGATGGAGTCAAACAGGTCATCAATCACATATTGCTGCTCAGTCGGTGTGACTTCGCGCAATGCCCTGGTCAGTGCCGTGCTGCTAGGGTAAGGCGCACCCTTGTTGGCATGGCGTGCAATGACCAGCCGCAGGGCCTGATTGACTTTGTCCTCACCGATCTGGTCTTGCAGCAAATACATGGCCAGGCTGCCTTTGGCATAGTGGATATAGTCTTGATTTTCATTGCGTGCCAGCGGCAATTCTTTTTTCCTCTCCTGACTGCGACCCTGTAGATACCTGTCCAGCTCAAACTGCAGGAAGCGGCGCATGGTTGCATCACCATAGGTATGCTTCATGACCATCAATGCGGAATACTGCGCCAGGGTTTCTACCAGCACTGTGCCACCCTTGCTGTTACCCGAGATGACCTGATGTGCCCACCATTGATGGGAGACTTCATGTGCGGTCACATAGAAGGGGTAATCCACTTCTTTGGGATTATTGTCATCGACGCGGGCAATGAAACCTATGCTTTCTGAAAATGGTATGGTGTTAGGGAAAGCCTGGGCAAATCTCGCATATCGGGGAAACTCAATGATACGGACCAGTTTATGCTGGTAAGGGCCAAAATTCTGGGTGTAGTAGTCCAGCGATTTTTGTACGCCCTTTACCATGCGGTCCAGATTGTATTCATGCCCTTTGTGGTAATCGATTTCTATAGGAATGTCATGCCATTGCGCTTTTTTTACTTCATAACGACCTGACAGGAACGCATAAAAATTCAAGATAGGTTGTTCAGGCACGTATTGATAATAATTACGCCCATGTTCTTGCCACTGGCGCTTTAAGGTGCCAGGCGCAACGGCCATCTGATCTGCCGAGGTTGACACCACCGCATCAAAGTTGATCCAGTCAGCGTCATTGGCGATATAGCTGTTTTCCAATGCCTTGGGATCATCGGTTTCAGCCATTCTTTCTTTTTCAGGCAAGCCCTGCTCGCGCCTGGCTTTATCTTCCTGCAGTTCCAGCGCAGCCTGATAGCCTATATGGGGTAAGAGTGTGCTATTGAAGAAGCTGCCATTGTAATAAAGGTAGCTGCCCTGGCTCATGCCCAGGAAGTTTTTGGGTTTGATGTTGAGCTCAAAATTGAGCGTCAGTTTCTCGCCCTCTGCCAGCGGTTTTTTCAATTTGTAGCTATGGAACCCTAGCTTGCCATCGGCGATATTTTTTTCACTGGCAAGATCAAACTCCATCTTGATAATATCGATATCTTCTTTTTGCGTGATAAATATTTCCTGTATCGCCTGCTTGCTGCGGTTGATTAATTGATAGTTGCCTTTGATATGGGCGCTACGGGTTTCAGGATAAAGATCAACGTTCAGTTTGACGTCACTGATACGTGGCTGTGCCTGGCTGGCATATTGTTTATAGCGTTTTTCATACTGGGCATTGTCAGTCTGTTGTGCAAACTGGTTTTGGTAAGTATTGAGAACGTTAGTGAAATAAAAGATCGCGGCGCCAGTCAACACAAAGATGCAACTGCCAGACGCGAGCAAAATGACATTGCCGCCTTTGAAAGCCTGTTTCGCAGAACGCAAACGCAGGCGGAAATTAGTAGTCGTGCCGCGTACCCACATCATCAGTGACAGGCTGACCAGTATCAGGGCGGCCCCTGTCCAATAAGCCAGATACCAGCGCGAAAGAGCCAGCATGTGACCATAGCCATTCATGTCTGAATAGGTGAATGCTGTCGTGATTCCATAGCGGAACATCGGATGTTCGATACCCAGTGCAGGCAGGGCTATTGTGGCTGCGTAATACAGTACGATCAAAAAGTAAGCCAGGTATTTGTGATTGACAATGGCTTGCAAGGAAATCGCAAGCACTGCCAGCAAGGCATAGTCCGGCCACTGCATCAGGAACAATTGTTGCAGATACTGGGTCAGCTCATAATTGGTGTAGCCCTTTACCGTCTGTATCAGGATGCCGCACGCCATCAGCACAAACAGCATGATGTCTTGCAAAACGATCAGTGCAATCAGTTTTGCAGTGAAAGGCAGGTAATTGGGTATGGGCAGTGCATCAAGCAATTGCGCAATACGTGCATCCCGTTCGCGCCATACCAGTTCACCAGCGTAAAAAGTGGTAATGGCAAGCATGAATATCCCAAAGCTGCCACTGAGAATTTCGAGTACAGCATACGTCACGGGATAAGTGGGCGTGCCAAACATCTTGGTGATGGAACTGGAAACCGCGAACATGAACAAGACGCCTGCCAATAGCATGACGATGAAATACACGTTTTTGACTGACTCGCGCAAATTCAGCATGCTTTCGGCGTACAGCAGTTTCCAGTTGCGGCTGTTGGCGAAATTCGGCGTGACTTTTTGCGGCTGGATAATGACAAGGGTAGCTGTGGCCTGATCCTTCTTTTGTTTGCCAGCCGTATTGACGGTAGCGAATTGAAAGCGCCAGTAGCATAGCGCCAGACTGGCGAAGCCAAGAACCAGCCAGATCAGGCGGTTAATCAGGAATACACCATCCAGCGTAATCTGCCGGGTATTCTTGTCGGCGATGCTCCAGTATTCAGTCACCATGCTGATGGCAGAAGATCCGAAAGGATCAAGCAGGGCGGCCATGGTCTTGTTATCCAGATCAGCCCGCAATGAGCGGGCGACCAGGTAGCCGATAATCAACAGCACGCTGGATACATACACCGGCATCATGCGGCGGGTGAGTGCCCCCAGGGTAAAAAAAATGCCACCAAAAATAATAAAGTTTGGCAAGATCGCATACAGATACGGCATCAGATAAGACAGGGCTTGTACTGGCCCCAGTCTGACGGCCTCCAGACCCGGCAGATAGCAACCCAGCCATGCGCCCAGGCCAAGACCAGAAAAGATGATGATGGAAGTCAGCAAGGCACCTGAAAAGCGGCCCGCAAGATATTGGAATTTGCTGATGGGCGCACTATAGAAAAAATGCCAGGTATGATGTTCTATGTCCTGATGCGTCGCCTGTCCCATCAAGGCCGCGACTGTGCTGATGCCAAGATAACCAAGAAAGGTGATGCTCTGGAAAACTGCCACCGGTGCATTGACATTGACCTTGCCGCCAAAGCCTATGGAAACACCGGGAAAGACGCCACCGGCAGCCGCCATCCATAGCAGGGCCAGACTGAAAAAAACCAGAAAATAAACGTAAGTAGAAAGACTACGCGACTTCTGGCGCAGCTCGAACATGAGTATCGCTAACATGATGACTCCTCAGGCTGTGCGTTGAACTGGCGATGTCGCTTGGCTCGCCAGCAAACCGGCCATCGCAGAGAAATAGACATCTTCCAGGTTGCCAGCAGCCGCTTCAAATTCATGGCCCGGTTTTTCATCTGCATATACATGGATGAGTGTGCGGCCTGAGGTCAGGCGGCTGGAGATTAGTTGGTATTTTTTCTGGCAGTCGGCGAGTTCGCGTTTTTCTATAAAGCGTTTCCAGATTTTTCCCTGTATCTGTGCTACCAGGGAAAGTGGCTGTCCGGTCAGTATGACTCGCCCCTTGTTGATAACAGCCATGTTATTGCATAGGTCTGCAACGTCTTCGACGATGTGGGTAGAAAGGATGACGATTTTTTCTGTGCCTATGTCAGCTAGCAAATTGTGGAAACGTACCCGTTCTTCTGGATCCAGGCCTGCAGTGGGTTCATCGACGATGATCAGTTTAGGATCGCCAAGCAGGGCCTGGGCTATGCCAAAACGCTGGCGCATGCCACCAGAAAATCCGCCGAGGTGCTTGCTCCTGACATTGTAGAGATTGGTTTGATGCAATAAGGCCTCGACTGCCTCTTTACGCTGCTTGCGCTGATCAAGTCCCTTGAGGACGGCGAAGTGATCCAGCAAGTCATAGGCGCTGACCTTGGGATAGAGCCCGAAATCCTGCGGCAGGTAACCCAGCAGGCGGCGGATATGATCTTTTTGTTCATGTATATTGATATTGTCCAGCATTGCAGTACCCGCATCGGCATCCTGCAAGGTCGCCAATGTGCGCATCAGGGTTGATTTGCCTGCGCCGTTTGGCCCTAGTAAACCAAACATGCCAGCAGGTATGGTCAGGTTGATATCATTAAGTGCTTGGACACCATTACTGTATTGTTTTGATAGCTGCTGTATGCGAAGTTCCATGCTTTTGTCCTTGGTGTAATTGAACTAATCCATGCGCAACGGGCGCGGGCACAGATATCTTATGTAAATGGAATGGGCAAATGGAAGGATGCGATGAAACGGGGCCAGCCGGGGATGGAAATGAAGAATTGCGGCTTGAATCATTTAATCATTGAAACAGGGCAGGGGAGTTTGCCCACTGGTTCGGCCGCTTAAGTCAAAATGAACCTGGGTGCTGCAAGTTTGCGCTTGATGCGATATAATATGGGTTGGCGGGCCCCTGCGCATTGCGGCATGGCCAATCTGGTCAGGTCGGGAACGAAGCAGCCACAGTCATTTCCCGCAAGTGCCGCAGATCAGGCTCGCCAACTTCCAGTTTTACATCCCCCATCTTATTTTCGTCACCATGAGTTTTGCATCCATGGATTTTTGCTGTTCATGCCGCAAATCGGTCTGTTTGCTTGACAGGCGCAATTAATGGAAGCAACAAGTTCAAGCTTGTTCCCTGGCCAGGCACGCTTTGAAGTTCGATTTTCCCTCCCAGCACATCAGTCACCAGGTTATAGACGATGTGCATGCCCAGACCTGAGCCACCTTTCCCTAGTTTTGTCGTAAAGAAGGGATCAAATACACGCGCCAAATGTTCCGCTGAAATACCCGCACCGTCATCGCTGAAGATGATTTCTACCTGATTGGCTCCGGCCAGGCGGGTCTTCAGGTACATATTGCCATGCTCGCAGTGTTCAAAGGCGTGTGTCAGTGAGTTCGTGATAGAGTTGGTCAGAATTTGCGCCAGTGCGCCTGGGTAGCTTTCCATAGTGACTTCCGGTGCCAGGTCTATGTGCAATTGATGCTTGCTCCTGCTATACATGGGTTCCAGAGTGGTCAGGATTTCGCTGAGTGTGTTACTCAGGTCAAAACGCCGTCTTTGATTACCGGACTGATCTACTGCAACCTGCTTGAAGCTGAGTATCAACTGTGCAGCACGGTCGAGACTGCGTACCAGGATATTGGCGCCTTTGATGGTTTCCTGCGTCAATTGTGTGAGGATGGAGCGGCGTGGCTGGCTGTTGGATAATTCGTTCTCCATGCTGGCCGCATGGTCTTGCATGGTGGAGGCGACGGTAACGCTATTGCCTATAGGTGTATTCAGCTCGTGAGCTATGCCTGCCACCAGTGAGCCCAGCGCAGCCATTTTTTCAGAGCGTATCAACTCATCCTGCATGGTAGTCAGACTGTCGAGCGCATTTCCCAATTCTTCATTGGTTTTTTCCAGACTGTAGGTGCGTTGCCTGACGCGTTCTTCAAGTTCAGCATTCAACTGTCGCATGTCATTTTCCATGGCGCGCATGCGGCTGATATCGATGGGCGTAAAAATAACCATCCTGTCGCCATCAGATTCCAGCAAGCGTGAAGACAACAGGCAAGTCGCTACACTGCCGTCCTTGTAGCGAAAGCGCATTTCAAATTGATCGACAAAACCCTGTTCATTGAGTAATTTCAGGTAGGTAGATCGTAAGGAAATATCTTCCCACAGTTGCAATTCTTGTGGCGTTTTGCCGAGGATTTCGCTGAGGCTATAGCCAGCCTGTCTGACGAGGCTGTCGTTGATTTCTACAAACCTGTCATTGCTGAGACTGATCAGGGCGAGCGGGACCGGGGAATACTTGAATAAATTGACGAATTTGTTTTCGCTCATGCGCAGCGACATCTCCGATTTTTTCAATGAATCTTCGGAGCGGTGCAGGCGGCGTATGTGCAGCCATAGTAAAAATGTCAGCGTACTCAATAATAATATTGTGGCCCCTGAAAACACGATACGGTCACGGGTGCGGTCACGCCAGGCAGCCAGAATGGAATCACTGTCACGTGCAAACACAGAAACGATAGGGAAGCCAGCAATTTTGCGATAAGTATAAAGGCGCTCTATTTGGTTTTTTTCGTCAAGAAACTGGCTGTCCATAAAATTACCTTCAACAGCCTGCCTGAGCATGTCCTTGATCAGCGGCGATTGCCCGACTTCTTTACCCACATATTCTTTATCAAATGGGAAGCGGACAATGACAGTGCCATCTTCAGTAAATAAAGAGACCATGGCCTTGCTGTCTTTGGCAACCCTGGCATACACAGAGCTGAAATAGGACACACTGATGTCGGTACTGATAATGCCAAGATGCTTGCCATTGTCTGCAAACAGGTTGCGGGCAATGGGGACGACGAGTTCGGTATCGTAAAAACGCTGAAAAGGATGGCCGATCACGGCATGCCGGATTTCAGGATGTTTCAGCAATACGGGAATGTAAGTTCTCTCGTCAGCGTCAACCTGAAAGGCTGGATAGTCTATGGTGCTGACAAAAGCTTTGCCCGAAGGATTAACGTACTGCAATGCTTTCAATACCTTGTTGAAGGGCTGTGCCTTGGTAATCAATTCACGGATGATGTCGTCATTAAGCTCTTGTTCGCGGCTCATGGATTGTATGGCACTGATGACCGTGCTCAGGTTGCCATCTGCCTCGCGCAAGGTCTGGGTAGCATGTTCTTCCAGCAAACGGACAGTCACCAGACCATTTTCATATTCAGATTTGAATGTGACATTGCGGTCTTGCGAGATGGCCCACCAGGTTTGCATAATAATTGCAACAATTGCCAAACCTGCAAGCAACAGGAAAATGACACCAGCAAACCTGGATCGTTCAGCCGGTACTGCCATATCTGTCCTTGTCTCTGTATAAATATTCTTTGATTGTTTCGCAGGCACCGTTGCATCTGACAAGCTATTGGTGTCACGTACATCAATAGTATACCCCGGTCCCCAGGCAAAAATCCTGTCCGGGAACTCTTTCAACATAGCCTTTTTTCTTTTCCAGATCCCTGGTGACAGGATTGGGCCAGCGATAATTCACCCATCCTTTCCCTTTGGAGAAACATTTCTCTACCATTTCCCTGATCAGGAAAACACCATCCTGGTCACGCATGTCGAGCATGACTTTGCCAACAATCTTGGGGTTTTTGCCATGCACAGACTGATATCCCTTCTGGTCCAGGGTGTAAAGGTAAAGGTCACCTTTTTTATTGATTTCACTGACAGAGTTGAAGGGGCTGTCCAGCCGGTTAAATTCGATAACGGCCTTATCTACGCCGTAAGTCTTGATATATTCCTGCGCTTTTTGTATCAGGGCCAGAGCTTCAGCTTCTGTGCTTCTCTCTACAGCTATCGCCTGAAGTGGGACGCTGATAAGTAAACTCAGAACCAAAGCGTAGCAAGTTCTTTTCATGCTGGTCTCCTTGTTCTGGCAGCATCTGAAGAGATATAACTGGTATCCGATTTTGTATCATAGGGTTAAAGCGGGCAAGCATAGTTCAAATAAAAGTTAATTGTTGCTTAAATTAACTCGATTTAACAGTGAAATCGTTGTTTTTCAGAAAGTGCATGCAGGCCAGGATAAGGGGTCATGCATGAGCGGGATTTGATTGCTATTTTGCCAGCGTCGAGGCGACCGGGCGCGCATGATGATATGCGCGCCAGTGCCGGACTGCCTGGTGTTGGTGATGTACTAGGCAGCAGCCCTTTTGTCAGTTACGGTGGCGATAGGGCTGAACTGTGTTGCAGTAATGACGATCAGGATCAGCAAGCCGCCACTGCCCATGAACAATTGCGGAATCGTGATGCCACGCAGCAGCCAGCCTGTGAAAGCAGCCGAGACCGGCCCTATGCCCATGAAGATAAACATGAACATGCTCATGGCGCGGCCTATCATATGAGGCGGTACCTGTTTTTGTACCCAGGTAAATACGGCCACATGCAGGAAACCACCGAGTATACCCACGCTTAACAAAATCAGGGCCCCTTGCCAGCTTGCGCTGATCAGGCCCATGGGGGCAAACAGAATGCCGACCAGAAAATCGACCAGCAGAATAGTGCGGCCAAGGTTGCCAAAGCGCAGATTGGGCTTCATGCCTGCCAGTGCCATTCCCAATAAGGTGCCCGCACCGTGTGAGCCTGCCAGTAAGCCCAGTGCGCTGGCACTATTGCTGAGCTGGTTTGCCATCACCGGTAGGGCAATCTGTATCGGCCCCATGATAAAGAAAGCGATTGCCGCCCAATAGATAAAGCAGCTACGCAGTTGTTTCTCATTCCAGCAATAACGCAAACCTTCTGCGAGAGACTTAAGCAGTGCCGGTTTTTGTGCTGCAGGTGTTGCGCCAGGTGATTTTGGCATGCCTTCATTCATCCTGACCTTGCTCAGCGTCCAGGCTGAAAAAGCATAGGTAAAACAGTCAAAGAAAAATGCTGCTGCCAGGCCTTGCGCATCATGGACCATGCCACTTTCTTGCGTACCAAACAGGGCGATCAACAGGCCCGCCAGTACCGGGCCGATGAACATGGTCAACTGACGCATGCCCAGCATGATGCCATTTGCTGGCTGCAATTGCGATGGCTGTACGACACGCGGCAACATCGATGTACCTGAAGGTATGCTGAAGGCTGTCGATATACCCAAACCCAGGGCCAGCGCATAGACCATCCATAATTCCAGCTTGCCGTAAAAAATCAGGGCACTTAATATTCCCAGCAGCAGCGTATTGATGTATTTGGTTTGCATCATCACAGTCTTGGGCGAGTAGCGATCGACCACTGCTCCACCTAGTAATATCAATAACGCGCGCGGCACGCTGATCAATGCCAGCACGATGCCGAGTATCAGGGTGTCACCAGTCATCTTCAGGACAAGCCAGGGCAGGGCGATTAAAGTAAATTGGTCACCCAGCATGGAGATCGCGCCGCCGCCTATCATCCAGAGGAAATTGCTGTCCTTGAATATGCCCTTGGGCTTGCTGTCGGCTGTATTCTTGTTTATTTCGTTCATACTGTTTTCCTTCATTTCTGCTTCATGGGGTAATTCTTTTCGAGAATTGCCAATCCCTGGCGAGCGTAGGCAATGATGGATGGCGTCAATCCGCCTCCTATACTTAGCTCGGGCTCTTTTTCATGGATGCTCCTGACCTTGAGCATGGTGGGCAGATGGTTACCCCAGGCGTCCATGAACAGGGTGCGCCACTTGATTAAAATGGCTTGCACGTCCGGGTGTTCGGGTGGCAGGTTCAGGGCCATTTTCTGTCTCACTTCAGAAAAGACCCGGGTCCAGGATTCGGCATTTTTAAAAAAGGAGTGACGGAAATACTTCAGTTCTTCTTCACTCAGGTGTTTCCTGTAAATGTCGTACCTGACCTCTACTGATGCCTGGGTGATAAAGTCCATCATCTCATCATCGACACCGCTTAATGACTGCAGTGAAGGTTCTTTTCTGTGCATCAAAGTGAATTTGCTGAGTAATCTGGGATCAGGCATGATCTGGCTCATGGCTAGCACCCATTCCCTGGCCAATTGCTTGGCCAAAGGATCAAGCGGTGAGGTTTTTTGATCCAGCAAGCTCCTGGCTGCCTGGATAAGGGGCGACATATGCGTTTCAAGCTTGCTTTTTGCCTGTAGCTCTAGTTCACGCATGTGCAAAATCTCATCTCGGCTGAAGTACTTGCCTATCAAACTCATCATTTCCAGCGTCGAAAGCCAATATTCCAGATTGGGTTCGCTTTTGGCTTTCAGCACGCCAGACAATTGTTGCAGTCTGTCGCGTAACTCCATGCTCTGGGCTATCTGCTGATCCAGGCCAGAAATCTGTTCGTCTATGACATAGTGCAAATCACTACCAGCTCCGTTGATGACATCGCCCACTTCTGCCAGCGATAAATCCAGGCGACGCAGGGCTTGTATGTGATGCAGGCGTTTAATATCTGATCTGTCGTAGAGGCGATACCCTGCCTCTGAGCGCGCAGATGGCTTGAGCAAGCCAATTTTGTCGTAGTGATGCAGTGTGCGTATGGTCAGGCCAGTGCGGCTGGCCAGTTCACCGATTTTCAATAACATACCTGATCTCCTTCAATGAGGGAGACTATAAAGCCTCACCTAATGTCAGGGTCAAAGGTTTTTTGAAAATATTTTTATTACCTGATTTATTTGTCTTTTTTGTATTGTTGTGGCCAATATGCCCACATGACACCCAGCAAACTGGTCAGCAGGATAAAGCCCCATTCCATGCCACCTTGACCAGGGCCGACAACATACCAGCCATATTGGGAGTGAACATGGAGCAATCCAAAGCAAACAACAATGATGTGGCCGATGCACGCAGGGACGACCAAACGATTAGCCAGCAATGCCAGGCTGCTGGCAGTTTGCACCAGCAAGACCAGCCATGCCAGGGCAGTGCCAAAAGGGTAGCCAAGTTCAGCCAGGAACTCGCCAAATTTGGGAATATTTGCCAGGTGGGTGTAGCCATGCAGTGGGTGCATCAAAATAATCAGTGCGACACCTATTCGTACGATATCCATGCCGCGGTGCTGGTTTGCTGGATTTGCTTGATTAAATTTATACCATTGTTGAATCATGGAAAGTCTCCGAAATAATGAGCTTTCGACAATGGCAGAAAATCAAATTGGAAATTGGCTTATGTGATCAAACACTCATGCAGAGTGATGAATTCAAGCTGGGATTGAGATGGAGATAGTCTGGCGACGCGCCGTCACCAGACCAATGGATCAATAGACCAATACACATTAATGCTTGATTTCAGGCGCGGTGAGCGTACCTTCAGTCAGTGTGCTGGCAACGAACAACTGCGCGCAATCCACCTTGTCGAAGCCATAGTGCTTGCCGCAGAAATCGCAATTGATATCCAGCGTGCCAAGATCCGCTATGGCAGACTGGATTTCTTCTTCACCCAGCATTCTGAGCATGTCGCCGACTTTTTCACGGGTGCAGTTGCACTGGAACTGCGGATGCAGAGGATCGAATACGCGTATGGTTTCTTCCCAGAACAGGCGGTGCAAGAGTATGTCTATGCCTGTGCTGAGCAATTCAGGGCGTTTTAAAGTGTCACCCAGCATGACGGCGTGGTTCCAGGCTTCGGTTTCATCTTCCACCTGGGCTTCAGCACCACCGGTTTTTGGCAGCTTTTGCAGCAGCATGCCACGTGCGACCTGATCGTCTGCTGCCAGCCACAGCTTGGTGTCGAGTTGCTCAGAGCGCTGCATATAGTTTTCTATGACAGTTGCAATGCTGTCACCATCCAGCGGCACGATGCCCTGGTAAGCTTGCTGGCCTGGCAATTTATTGTTAGGGTCGAGCGTAATCACAAAACGACCTTTACCATGGGAATGGATCAGGTCAGCCAGGCTGGCGTCATCTGCGATATCGGCATGCTCGCTGAGTTTGGCAGTGGCACGCATTTTCAGTTCTGCATCACATTCCACGACCAGCAATTTGACCGGGCCATCGCCATGGATTTGCATGATCATGGTGCCGTCAAACTTCAGGTTGGCGGACAGCAGGGCAGACGCGGCCATCAATTCACCAAGTATGGTTTGTACCGCAGCCGGATAAGTCTTGCGTGCCAGAGTTTGTTGCCAGGTGTGGGTCAGTTCGACCATTTCGCCACGTACACCAGCATGTTCGAACATGAATTTTTGTAGGGTATCAGTCATTGTTATCGTTAAATCAGTCTATGCGTTTCAGTTGTGTTTTAAAGGCTTGTCCGCGTTTTACGTAAGTGTCGGCATTGCGCTGAAGACCTACAATATCGGCTTCGCCCAGTGTCCTGACTACTTTGGCGGGCGAGCCTATGATGAGGGAGTTGTCTGGGAATTCCTTGCCTTCCGTGACCAGTGCACCGGCACCAACCAGACAGTTTTTGCCTATCTTTGCACCATTCAGCACTACCGCCTGTATGCCTATCAATGAGCCATCACCAACAGTGCAGCCATGTAGCATGGCCTGATGGCCGACAGTCACATTTTTGCCTATCACCATGGGATAGCCAGGATCAGTATGTAAAATGCTGCCTTCCTGTACATTGCTGTTTTCACTGATGGTAATCAATTCATTGTCGCCGCGTATGGTGACGTCAAACCAGATGCTGGCATTGGCTTCTATTTTGACTTTGCCTATGATGTTGGCACTGTCGGCAATATAGGCGGATGCATCAATTTCAGGTACTAGGTCACCGAATTGGTAAATGGGCATGGTTATTCCGTAAAATGACGCTTTTTTAGCTAAAGCAGTATTGTAAACCCCTGCGGGCTTACTTGCCTGGCTTCACAAGTATATGAAAGATAAAGTTATTAATGAGTTAAGAGCATGCGCATTGGCTGCGGTACTGGAACCAGATCCTCAACGTAAATGTGAGGCTATTCATGCAATTCTCAAGGAGGCGTTACTCGATGTCTCCTCAGTTTTTGCTGAGCCAGAAGGAATACCTGGTCGCCTGAACAGGCCAGAACTGGTGCCGCCGGGTAAGGTAGGCCGTCGTGCCATGAATACAGTAGAAGGCAGGGCGGTGCTGATTCACGCACTGGCGCACATAGAATTGAATGCAGTTAATCTGGCGGCAGACATCATCTGGCGTTTTGCCGGCATGCCCGTGCAGTTTTACCTGGACTGGCTGAAAGTGGCCAAGGAAGAGGCCTATCACTTCCAGTTACTGGTCGGGCATCTGCATACCCAGGGTTTTGCTTATGGCGACTTCCCCGCGCATAACAGCATGTGGGAAATGGCAGAGAAAACCAAGGGTGATCTATTGGCTCGCCTTGCCCTGGTGCCGCGCACGCTGGAAGCACGCGGCCTGGATGCGACGCCTGCCGTCATGGCCAAGCTGGCACAGGCAGGTGACCAGGCTGCTGCCGATATTCTGGCGATTATCCTGCATGATGAAATTGGCCACGTTGCCATCGGCAATTTCTGGTACAAGAAGCTGTGTGCTGAGCAGGGTCTGGATATCATTTCGACATATGCCGAGATGACCCGAAAATACAAGGCCCCGCCAGTGCGGGGGCCTTTTAACCTGGAAGGCAGGAGAGCAGCAGGGTTTGATGAAGATGAATTGCGTGCCCTGCAGGCAGCGGCAAATATTTAATCCCCGGCACGCACCGAGCCTATACCTTCCACAGATTTGCTGACATTGCGTGGGTGGCCATAATAAGTCAGGCTGCCTATGCCTTGTACTGATGCATTCAGGCTCTCGCGTGCATTGACTGATACCGAGCCTATGCCTTCTATGTGAGCATCTACCTGCTCAGCAATTAAGTCTTTGGTTTCTACCAGGCCTACACCTTCGGCACGCAGGATAAATGATTTGACCTTGCCATTCGCCACCAGCATGCCTGCACCTTCGTAATACAAGGCAAAGTGGGGTCCAGAAAGATTGTTCAAGATGGTCTTACCTGCACCTTCCATCTTGAACCGGCTCATCTCAGGGATGCTGATAATGACCTGGGAATTGTCACTGACCTTAAAGGAATTTTTTTCTTTGTAAGAAATGACCAGTTCGTCACCAATGACTTCAGTAATGACGTTATTGACAAACCTTTCATTGCCCTTGACTTGTACCGACTGGGGTTTGCCAACTTCCACCACCAGGCTGAAGGCACTGCGGGTCTTGATGGACTTGAAGGCGGGCAGGTTACGGGTTTGCTCATCGGCAAAAGCAGTAGAACTCAGCAGCAGGGCAGCTATCAACAAGATGTGGCGCATGGTTTTCTCCAATGAAAGGTGTTTGCATTGGTGCCAGTATTGCCAATTTTGTTCTTGCCTGCCCACGCTTTGCGATGAACTGCAAAATTCTGGGGATGAGCCGTCATTCAGGCCGGGCGCACCGTGTTCAGCTTTTCATAGTGCAGCATATCCAGCCATACACCATTGCGAAAGACCGAAGCATGCGAGTGACCATACTCGCTGAAGCCACATTTGCGCATGATGGCCTGGGATGGCAGGTTGTCGATGATGACGGTCGCTTCAATCCGGTTGAGTTTGAGTTCTTCAAATGCCTGCTTGACGACGGCATTGACTGCAGCAGTCGCGTAGCCATGGCCTCCATGCCGTTTGCTGAAGCGGTAACCCAGGAAAGCCTTGTGGTATTGATCTTGTTCAACGCCACGCAGGGTGATGCGGCCAACGACTTCATTCTCTATCCATGCCAGATAGTGATATTCACGATTGGCGCTGGCCAGGTATTGTGCCTGCTCCAGGCTGGAGCGCACTTCTGGCAGACAATAAAAGTCATTGCCACGGCTGGCTATCCATTCTTCAAAATGGTCGCGGTTTTCTTTTTCAAATGCGAGTACGGCAGCTGCATCGTCGGATTTGACTAGCGTAATGATCAGAGATGAACTCATGGAGATGGTGTCAAAGCTGGTTGGTGAATGAAGGATTGTAATGGATGCTTAAAGTTGTTGCTGTTACTGTCGTAATCAAGATAAACCACTTGCATTGAAGAATGTCATGACAGCACTCATAAGATCAATCGGCTCAATGGTAAACCGGATCGCGTTAATTTTCCTCGGCGTATTCTTTTCTACGCACTCCATCGCACAAATGACCGATCCCGGTTTGCCGCCTAATTTGCCGTCCAATAAGGCCCTGGTATTGACAGGCTTTGCGGTTAACAAGCCTGTGCAGGTGCTCGATATTGATGATGCTTCACAGGGCTTCCCTAAAGCGATTGCTCGCAGGCTCATGCGTGAACGACAAGTGCAGGTACGCACCTCACCTGATTTATTGTCGTTTGACTGGCAGCAGGATGTGCCGCCAGTGAATCTTTTGCAGCAACTGGGGCGCACTTATGCCAGCCGTTACATCGTATCGGGTGAGATACGCAATGCCGGTACCAAGATAGATACCAACCTGTTTGGTCTGACGCAAAAAAGAACCCGTGCCATAGAATTGGATGTGCGCATTTATGACGCAAGTACTGGCCAACTGCTGGCTCAGCAGGAATTCTCAAATGCCGTTGCGGGTAATGTGAGTATAGGACGTGAGCATGTCTTCGATGGTTTAGCCTTCAATAGCACCCTGTATGGCAAGACTATCAGCGACATGCTGGACCAGGTTGCGAGTCTGGTCAGTGCCACGGTGATGGCGCAGCACTGATCACTAATTCTTGGCAAACCTATTTTTCTGCACGCTCTTCTTCACGCAGCCGTAATATGCGTCGCTGTATTTTACCGGTCGTAGTCATAGGCAAGGCGTCGATAAATTCTATCTCTTTTGGATATTCATAGGGTGCGAGTTTGCCGCGCACGTGTTCTTGCAATTCCTTGATCAGTGCATTGTCACCCTGAAACCCCTGGCTCAACACCACATACGCCTTGACCAGGTTGCCACGTTCTTTGTCCGGCTTCGGCACGACAGCGACGTTTGCCACTGCTGCGTGCTTGACCAGACAATTCTCGATTTCTGAAGGGCCTATGCGATAACCTGCGGCCTTGAACATATCGTCTGCCCGGCCCTGATACCAAAGGTAGCCATCGGCATCGCGGGTGGCCAGATCGCCAGTCCTGCACCAGTCACCAGTGAATTTATTGCGGGTAGCCGTGTCGTTTTTCCAGTAACCCATGAAGAACACAGGGTCAAGATGGCCATAGGCATCATAGCGGCTCATGGCAACTTCACCTGTTTCACCGTCCGTCACTTCATTGCCGTCGTCATCAATGACAGCTACCCTGTGTCCGGGATAAGGTCGCCCCATACTGCCAGGTTTGGCTGGCCACAATTGATGGCTATTGCCGACGATGTAGTTCATTTCAGTCTGGCCAAACATTTCATTTGGTGTGATATGCAGTGCTTTTTCACACCAGTTAAAGACTGCGTCACCCACAGCCTCGCCCGCAGTCATGATGGCGCGCAGGGCTAGTTTGTATTTCTTCCTGGGCTTGGGCTCTGCCCTCATCATCATCTTCAAGGCGGTAGGGAACAGGAAAGTGTTCGTGACCTGGTATTTTTCCAGTAAGTAGTAGGCAGTCTCTGCAGTAAAACGACCCTGATAACCGACAATGGGTTTGCCAAAATACAGGGTGGGTAACAAGGCATCCATCAAACCGCCAGTCCAGGCCCAGTCAGCCGGTGACCAGAATACATCTTCGTCTTGCGGGAACCAGTTTTGCGATGCCACAAAGCCGGTCAGGTTACCGATAATGGCAGAATGCGGTAGCAGCGCGCCTTTGGGCGCACCGGTAGTGCCGCTGGTGTAAATCAGTATGGCCGGATCGCTGGAGCGGGTGTCGGCAATGCGGGCAGTGACAGGCATGTTGGGTACATGGGTTTCCCAGTCTATACACGGGGGCATGTCGTCGCTGGTATCGCAATCCACGGTAATGACGGTTTTCAGGTCGGGACAGCGGCTGCGGATTTCTTCAAATGCCTTGATGCCGCTGCCGTCCAGAATGACGGCGATAGACTGGCTATGTTGCAGCCGGTATTCCAGCGCCTCTGGCCCGAACAGGAAAGACAAAGGCATGACGATGGCGCCAATTTGCAGGCAAGCAATGATGGTAATGGCGGTTTCTGGCCTTTGAGGCAAGATGCAGGCTATCACATCACCACGCTGTATGCCTTCCTGCAACAACAGATTGGCAAGCTGGTTGGCTTGTTCGTGTAGTTGCTGATAAGTCAGGCGGCGGCTATTGCCTTCGCTATCTTCATACAGGATGGCAGTTTTCTTTGCATGCTTGTGCTTTACTGCCCAGCGGTGACAACAGGCTTCTGCGATATTGAAATTGCTGGGTACATCCCATCTGAATTCCTGATAAAGCTGATCATAATGATCTACATGACCTACTTTTGTATCGTTTACTGTCTTGTCTTTGAGTTTGTTCAACTGCTTCATCCTGTCTCCGTTATAATAATCGAACGGTCGTGCTATTATGTGCTTGTGCTGCAAGTGCCCTCGGGCATTAGTATCATGCTACTTGATAATGCGCTGTACAGGCTGGCGTTTGCCCGTATTTCCAGATGAAAAATATTAAATTCTTATGAATACTCTATTCAAGCCTTCACGTACGTCCTTTCTTGATATCCGTGGCCTGCAATACCATGTGCGCAGTTGGGGGCGAGAAGATGCACCCAAGATCATCATGTTGCATGGCTGGATGGATGTGTCTGCGTCTTTCCAGTTTGTCGTCGATTGCCTGAAACAAGACTGGCAAGTGATTGCACCTGACTGGCGCGGCTTTGGATTGACTGAGTCACCGAAGGTAGATACGTACTGGTTCCCGGATTATCTGGGTGACCTTGATGCACTGCTGAGGCATATCTCGCCGGATGAACCCGTGAACCTGCTGGGCCATAGCATGGGCGCGAATGTCGCTGGCCTGTATGCAGGTGTGCGGCCAGAGCGCGTGCGCAAGTTTATTAATCTGGAAGGCTTTGGCATGCCAGTGACGCATCCCAAACAGGCACCTGGCCGCTACAGGAAATGGCTGGATGAGCTGGAGAACCAGGCTGGCCTGCGCACTTATGCTTCGCAGGCAGAAGTAGCCGCCCGTTTGCAAAAAACCAACCCTCGTCTGTCGGACGAAAGAGCGGCATTTCTTTCCGCCCATTGGGCCAGGGAAACCAGCTCCGGTTGTTGGGAGATTTTGGGTGACCCTGCCCACAAGCAAACCAGTCCGCTCTTATACAGAGTGGAAGAGGTCATGGCTTGTTGGCAAAAAATCACTGCGCCAGTATTGTGGATGGAGGCAGATGACACCAATGTCTGGCACTGGATGGGGCCAAAAGAAGAAGCGCGCCTGGAAATAGACAGGCGCCTGGAGCATATACCGCAGCTGCAAAAAGAGATGATTTTCGATGCCGGGCACATGCTGCACCATGACCAGCCAGAGAAATTGGCAGAATTGATAGAAGCTTTCTTGCTGAATGACTGATTGAAGGAGTGATTTAACCAGCCTTGCTGCCTAGCTACAAGAATGAAAAAGCGAGTTCTGGGTTAAACTCCCAGAACTCGCTTTTTATTTTCTATTCTTATTTCCGGCACTATGAGCACGACACCTCAATCACCCAAATACGGTTTCACCACCACCATTCTGCACAGCGACAGACAAAAAGAGATAGAGCACGGCTCTGTTCATAAGCCTATTCATACCTCGGTCATGTATGGCTACAGCGATGCGCGTGATCTGGCAGCTGTGTTCCAGAATAAACAATCTGGCTACCGCTATGGTCGCCAGGGCAATCCAACCGTCTCTGCGCTGGAAGAAAAAATCAGCAAGATGGAAGGCGGGCTGGCGACTATTGCATTTGCGACCGGCATGGCTGCTATAGGTGCGGTGTTCCAGGCATTGTTGCGCAAGGGTGATCATGTCGTGTCGTCTTCATTCTTGTTTGGTAATACCAACAGCCTGTGGCAAACCGTGGGCGGGCAGGGTGTCGATGTGTCACTGGTAGATGCCACCGATGTCAGCCATGTTGTAGCAGCACTGAAATCAGCAACCCGCATGGTGTTCGTCGAGACCATCGCCAATCCACGTACGCAAATAGCTGATTTGAAAAAAATAGGTGAGCTATGTCGTGAAAAAGGCATCCTGTTTGTAGTCGATAACACGATGACTTCGCCTTATCTGTTCCAGCCCAAGGCTGTACATGCAGGTCTCGTGATCAATTCGCTTACCAAGTCCATCGCTGGACATGGCAATGTACTGGGTGGTGCCTTGACGGATACTGGCTTGTTCGACTGGAGCGAATTTCCAAATATTGCCGCCAACTTCCGCAAACAGCCTGCACAAGTGCAGGGTCTGGCACAAATCAGGGCCAAGGCTTTGCGTGATTTTGGTGCCTCGCTGTCGCCAGAAGCTGCACATCAGGTTGCCGTAGGTGCAGAAACCATTGCCCTGCGTATGGACAGGGAATGTACCAATGCGATGGCTCTGGCAAAAATGCTGGCTGCCGACCCGCGTGTCGCAGCGGTGCATTATCCTGGCTTGTCAGATCATCCACAGCATGCCCTGGCAACTGAGTTGTTTGCGGCCTATGGTGCCTTGTTCAGTTTTGAGTTAAAACCAGAGATTGATTGCTTTGATTACCTGAATCGCCTGAAGCTGGCGATCAACGCAACGCATCTTGGGGATACCCGCACCCTTGTTATTCCGGTTGCACACACCATTTTCTTTGAGATGGGGGCAGAACGTCGTGCCGAGATGGGGATAGCGGACTCTTTGATACGCGTTTCTGTCGGCATAGAAGATACCCAGGATTTGTTGGCTGATTTTGCGAATGCCTTGGTATCTGAGTAAAAAGATAACGCAAGTTTTGAACTAAGGCCTGTTTTGTAGCACTACTGTCAGAGGTGTCAGATAGTGCTGCATTTGGCGTGTATTCGATTTTAATTTCTGTATTGGCAAGGTAATTATGTTCAAACTCTCTCTCAGTATGACTATGCGTGACTGGCGTGCTGGTGAGCTGCGCTTTTTGCTGATTGCCTTGATGATCGCCGTGGCCTCCCTGGCCTCGGTCGGTTTTTTTACCGACAGGATGCGCAGTGGCCTCAACCGCGATGCGCACCAGTTGCTAGGCGCTGACTTGCTGGTCGCGGCTGATCAGCCTATCAAGCCAGAGTGGCGACAAGAAGCAGAAAAACGCGGTTTCAGGACGGCAGAAACTCTGGTCTTCCCCAGCATGGCTTTGGCAGGCGAGGGCGATGAAGCGATATCCCGCCTGGTCTCGTTAAAAGCCGTGAGTGCCGATTACCCTTTACGTGGCAAGCTGAAGCTGAACAAAGGTGAAACAGAAGTTACCACCGATGTCGTCCCTCAATCAGGCACAGTCTGGGTAGATCCAGCCTTGCTGTCAGCCCTGAATTTGAATGTAGGCCAAAAAATCAAGCTGGGTGAGCTGCAATTGACGGTGACCCAGACTATAGGTACGGAACCCGACCGTGGTGCAGGTTTCATGAATTTTGCGCCACGTGCCATGATATCGCTAGCGGACATACCCGCTAGCAAGCTGATACAAAACGGGTCGCGCGTAACTTATCGTTTGCTCATGGCGGGCGATGCCAAATTGATCGCTGCCTATCAAAAAGAATTGCAGGGCAAGATAGAAAGTGAAAAACTCAAAGGCATACGCCTGGAATCGCTGGAATCTGGCAGGCCAGAAATGCGCGCCACGCTGGACAGGGCAGATCAATTCCTGTCGCTGGTGAGTCTGTTGTCAGCCATGCTGGCCGCAGTTGCCATCGCCATGGCAGCGCGCCGTTTCATGCTGCGTCATCTGGATGCCTGCGCCATGTTGCGTTGCCTGGGTTTGACACAAAACCAGGTCATGTCCATGTATCTGATTGAATTCCTGATCCTGGGTTTGCTGGGCAGTATCGCTGGTGTGTTGCTGGGTTATGCAGGCCATTATGTCTTGCTCGAATGGTTGGGCAGGCTGGTCGCCAAGGATTTGCCAGATGCGAATTTCTTGCCTGCGGTGCAGGGCATCGCCACTGGCTTGCTGCTGCTGGTAGGCTTTGCCTTGCCACCGATTTTGCAATTGCGTAATGTTCCACATAACCGCGTCATACGCCGCGAGCAAGATGCGCCCAAGGCCATGACACTGGTGACGTATGCCTGCGGCCTTGGCATGTTCGTGGCCTTGTTGCTGTGGCAAACAGCTGATATCAAGCTGGGCCTGATGACGGCGGCAGGTTTTCTGCTTGGTTTGCTGGTGTTCGCGCTGGTGGCATGGCTGGGTATGTTCGCTCTCAAGCGCATGCGTACCTTATTTGCGCATTCTGCCTGGCGTTTTGCCATTACTGCTCTGCAAAGACGGCCTGGCGCGACTATCGTACAAGTCGTCTCGCTGGCCCTGGGTTTGATGGCCTTGCTATTGTTGACTGTCGTGCGTGGTGACCTCATCACTGCGTGGAAAAAAGCCACGCCAGCAGATGCACCAAATCAGTTTGTCATCAATATACAGCCAGATCAAAAAACAGATATTGCCAAACAACTTGATGCCTTTGGCAAGCCCTTGTTGTATCCCATGATACGCGGCCGCTTGATCGCCTTGAATGACAAGCCTGTTACTGGTGACACTTATGCAGAAGACCAGGCCAAGCGCATGGTGGATCGCGAATTCAATTTATCGACCATGGCTGATATGCCTGCACTGAATAAAATCACCGCCGGTCGCTGGTATGATGATGGCAACGCAACCGAGGCTGAGGCTTCAGTGGAAGAGGGAATAGCCAAGACCCTGAAGCTCAAGCTGGGTGACAAGATGACTTTTGATGTCGCAGGTCAACAGGTGACTTCGACCATCACCAGCCTGCGCAAGCTGGACTGGGGTTCTATGCGGGTGAACTTCTTTGTCATCATCAACCCTAAAGCCATGGTCGATATGCCACAGACCTGGATCACGGCTTTCCGTTTACCTGAAACAGATAAAAATTTCGTCAACCGCTTCATGCGTGACTTCCCTAACCTGACCGTGGTGGATGTTGGTGCCATGATCAAGCAAATGCAGGATGTGCTGGATCAGGTGATTACGGCTGTCGAATTCCTGTTCCTGTTCACGCTTGCTTCTGGTGTGCTGGTGTTATACGCAGCGCTGGCGGGCTCGCAAGATGTACGCATGCGTGAAGCAGCACTCTTGCGCGCACTCGGTGCAACCCGCAAGCAACTCTCGCAGGCACAGTGGATAGAATTCTTGCTGATAGGTGGCTTGTCTGGAGTATTGGCAGCTTCTGGTGCATCAGCCATAGGTTGGGCACTGGCACGCTTCAGTTTCAATTTTGAATGGACTTTCTCGCCGCTGGTCTGGTTGGCAGGCTTGGTTGTTGGTGCTACTTGCGCCGTGGTAGGCGGCTGGCTGGGTTTGCGCAATGTCCTGAATCAGCCGCCTCTGCAAAGCCTGCGTGAGGTTTGATAGCAGCGCGCTACTGAATTAATTTAAAAGGACATATCTTGCAAAAACAAGACATCAAACTGTATGTAGATTCACAATTTACCAGCCCGTATGCGATGTCGGTCTTCGTCGCCCTGCATGAAAAAGGCCTGGACTTTGAGTTGTTGACAGTAGATCTGGAAGCAGATGCCCAGCATGCACCAGATTATGCCGCCACGTCCCTTACGCAGCGTGTGCCTACGCTGGTGCACAATGGTTTTGCATTGTCTGAATCTTCAGCGATCACTGAATATCTGGAAGAAGTATTTCCACAGCACGCAGTTTATCCCAAAGACACGCACGCTCGCGCCAGGGCAAGGCAGGTACAGGCCTGGATACGCAGTGCCCTGATGCCTATACGGGTAGAGCGTAATACCCAGGTCATCTTCTATGGCAAGAAGCTGGAACCCCTGTCTGATGCTGCCAAAGCAGCAGCGGCGCAATTGTTCCTGGTGGGCGAATCATTGATACCAGATAATGCTGGAAACCTCTTCGGTGACTGGTCTGTCGCCGATCTTGATCTCGCCTTGATGATTAACCGTCTGGCCCTGCATGGCGATCAGGTGCCTGAAAAGTTGGCGAGGTTCGCAGCTCAGCAATGGCAAAGACCTGCAGTGCAATTGTGGGTGAATCAGGCAAGGCCAGCACTCTGAATGGTTTTAAGAGCGGTTTTAAATTAGCGATGACATGAATACTGAAGTTGAAAATAATGAAGAATCCCAAGTCAATTTATATGAATTGTTGGGTGGTGCAGAAAAACTGCGTGAAATGGTCGATCGCTTTTATGACTTGATGGAACTTGAGCCAGAATTTGCTGGCATACGTGCACTGCATCCCACTCCCATGGATGGATCACGCGACAAGTTGTTCTGGTTCTTGTCTGGCTGGATGGGCGGCCCTAACCTTTATATAGAGCAGTTTGGTCATCCACGCCTGCGTGCGCGTCACCTGCCTTATGCCATCGCCAGCAGCGAACGTGATCAATGGCTGCGCTGTATGGCCTGGGCCATGCAGGATGTCGGCGTCAGTGAAGATTTGCAGCAGCACTTGATGCAATCGTTTTATCAGACCGCTGACTGGATGCGTAACCGTCCCGGTTAAGCTTCGCAGTTTGAAATCCCCTTTTTCACCTGAATATTTTTCTATGAGCCTGTTTGAGGTACTGATACTTTTGCTGGCTGCGCTGGCCGTTGTCCTGAATATTTTGCTTTTACTGCGTAAGTCTGGCACGCAGGATGCAAGTGGCATACTCGCCATACAGGAGCAACTGCGCCAGACTCAACAACAATCATTGCAGTCACAAATGACGCAGGAACGCAGTGAGCGAGCATTGAGAGAGCAGGTGCAATTGACAGCCCAGACTGGCCGCCAGGAACTGGCTGGCAGCTTTGGTCAGTTACAGCAAAACCTGGCCGCCCAGTTGACCAGCGTGGCAACGCTGCAAAATAACCAGATAGATGCATTCTCCCAGCAACTGGTGAAACTCAATGAAACCAATGCCCAGCAACTGGAGCAATTCAGGCAGGCTTTCATCCTGCAAGGACAGGTCGCCCGTGACGAGCAAGGTCAAAGCCTGAAGCGCTTTGGTGACAGCCTGAATCAAACTTTGCTTGCATTGACAGAATCAAATGCCCAGCGCATGAATGAAATACGCGCAACGCTGGAGCAAAAGATTCAGCAATTGCAGGCAGACAATGCAGGCAAGCTCGAAGAAATGCGCAAGACTGTCGATGAAAAACTGCATGCGACGCTGGAACAGCGACTTGGAGAGTCATTCAAGCTGGTCTCTGACCGTCTAGAAAAAGTGCATCAGGGCCTGGGCGAGATGCAACAGCTCGCGATAGGTGTCGGTGACCTCAAACGCGTGTTGACGAATGTGAAAACCCGTGGCACCTGGGGCGAAGTGCAGCTGGAAATGGTGCTGGAACAAATGCTGACGCCAGATCAATATGCCAAGAATGTAGAGACCATCCCAGGCTCAGGCGAGCGCGTCGAATTCGCCATCAAGCTGCCAGGCAAGGAAGAAAACAGGGCGCCGGTATGGATGCCCATCGATGCGAAATTCCCCAAAGAACAGTATGAGCGCCTGATCGATGCAGCCGAACGTGCCGATGCAGAAGGGGTGGCACAGGCAGGCAAAGAACTGGAGCGGGCGATACGTCTGGAGGCCAAAACCATTTCTGAGAAATACCTGTCACCACCACTGACGACAGATTTCGCCATCCTGTTTCTGCCGACTGAGGGCTTGTATGCTGAAGTCATGCGCAGACCTGGCCTGGCTGATGAATTGCAGCGCACTTGCCGTGTCTCCATTTCTGGCCCATCTACTTTGTCAGCCTTGCTGAACAGCTTGCAAATGGGTTTCCGCAGTCTGGTGCTGGAGCAGCGCTCATCCGAGGTCTGGCAGGTACTCGGAGCAGTCAAGACAGAGTTTGGCAAATTTGCTGATGTATTGACCGCTACCAAAGTCGCGCTGGAAAAAGCAGCAAAAAATATCGATCAGGCAGAAGTCAGAACCCGGCAAATGACACGCAAACTCAAAAGCGTTGAAGCTCTGCCCGCTGATACTGCGCAAAGCCTGCTGGGCACCAGTATTGATGCAGGTGACGCAGATACTGAATAAATATGCTTTGTCCTGATCAAACCAGGTCAGAAGATTTATCACCCATCAAATAACGCGGTCCAGTACCTTTGGTATTGGCAACGTCTTGCGGATTGTATAGTGCGCAGGATTTGAGCGACAGGCAGCCGCAGCCTATGCAGGAGCTTAACTGGTCACGCAAGGCCGTCAATGCCTTGATGCGTTCTTCTATCATGGTATGCCATGATCTTGATAGTTTTTCCCAATCCTGCTTTGTCGGTGTGCGCTGGCCGGGCAGGGTGGCCAGACTACTTTCTATTTCTTCCAGTGTCAGCCCTGCAGTTTGTGCGGCCTTGATAAAGGCAACGCGACGCAATACCTCACGTGGAAACTGGCGTCGCTGCGCAGGATTGCGCACGCTGGTAATCAAACCACGGCTTTCATAAAAGCGCAAAGCACTGGCCGCGATGCCTGATCGTTTGGCAAGTTCACCTATGCTGATCAGATTTGTATTGTTTGTATCAGCCATCATTTCACCTCAATACATAAAAAAAGTATTTGACTTCAAGTTAACTTTAACTTTCATACTACAACACATCAACTACCGATGGAGAGTGCAAATGAGCGCTTCAACAACAGCGATGTGCAGCAACGTGATTCTTAAGGACTTGCTGGACAAAAACAGGGAGTTCGCCCTGAATGGCAAGGGAACCACCAATCACTGCCCCATGGCCTTGTGTGCATTTGCCGGCATGGGGGCGAGTGACAGACGTTTGCAGGAATTCTTTGCACATTGGCGCGATACTTATGCCTTGCCAGCCTTGGCTCCCGCTGTAGCGATCAGGTATGAAGATTTTCAGGCTTATCTTGGCAAGAGAGACAATTTTGCTGACCTGCAATTCTGTTTTGCCACACGCATTGCTGAGCGAGGAAAAGGTGAAGTCATCAGGGATGTATTGGCCCGTGTCCCATTCGCTCCTGCAACGACAGCCTTTCATGCACTGATAAGACTGGCTTATGGTTTGCAAGCTGAGCATGATGGGGAAATATCTGCCGGTCTCGCTGCATTGGTTGCCGCGAACTTTGATATCAGCATCGATATCAATGCGCAACCACCAGCCAGCTCGGTTACATCTGGTTTTTATCAGTTATCGCAAGGCATGAGAGGAAAAACCTATCCAGGCAGGATGATTGCAGAGAAAATGCGGGCAGTCGTCAATGATGAACAATTTTTGCAAAATTTGCCGGGCATGCCTGTCACTGAAAATTTGCTGGATGAACTGGCGCTCTGGGCGATTTCGGCCTATGGGCAAACCAGGGACTTTACGATCTTGCACATAGTCACAGGTGTCAATGCGGCAAGGCAGGTCTTGCCTTATTTCGATCAAAAAACACTGTTCAGCAGCCTGCAAGATTTATGGGTAGCGCTATGCGCAGCTTACGTCTCTGTTAGCGCACCAATGCTCGTGTCTGATTCTGTGTTTGAAAGCCGTATGCGCGCAAAACATCGACAACTCTGCTCCTGGTCGGATTTGTTTGATAGGGCAATAGAAAGCAATGACGACCATGTGATTAAGCTGACTTATACCTGCGCCCTGGAAATCAGCTTGCAGCCCAATCTGCTTTACCAGATGGTGGTGATGGAAATGCTGGAAGATCAAATAGTATCATTTGCCTGTTGATGCTTGCCACTATCAAGATGGACAACACGGTAGGCATTTTTACCACTGCGTTTGACTTCATACATGGCGGCATCGGCTTGATTGAGTAACTCATTTGCATCAAATTCATTTGGGCCAGTATAACTGATCCCTATGCTGGCACCGATTTGCACACATAGTGTTTCGTTGATGACGATAGGCTGGCTGGACAGGGTAATGATTTTTTGAGCGATTTCTTCTGCTTTTTCCGGATGTGTCAGGTCTTTTAACAGGATGATGAATTCATCGCCGCCGAGGCGGGCAATGAAATCTGATCTTCTGACCGTATTGCTGACCAGGCGTGAAAAGTGTACGAGTACCTGATCACCAACCGTATGGCCGTGGCTGTCATTGACGTGTTTGAATTTGTCCAGATCTATCATGAGCAGGAAAAAGCCCTGCGCATTGCCATTGGCATATTCCCTGGACAGGCGGCTGATTTCTTTTTCAAAGCCCAGGCGGTTGTTGATCCCAGTTAAATGATCGGTCACCGCCAGTTGATTGGCACTTTCTTCCTGCGATTTGCGTTCAGTAATGTCATTTACCAGGCCTTGCAGTATGCCGTCTTCGGCCGGGCTGATGACGAGATTGATCCACTTCTTGCTGCTTGAACTTGCCAGTTGTATGTAAAAGTCGTCAGACATGATCCTGGCTTCATTGATGGCCGCATCTATCATCAGGTGCAAGCGTAATTCCTGGCCTTCCAGCAATGAAGTCAGGGCATTCGCAATAATGTCTTTGCCGCCGTGATCGTCAAGACTGAACATGCGCAGGAAGGCGGGGTTGTAAGAGAGCAGTTCACCAGAAAAATTGAGCTGGAAGATGCCGGTTTCTGCATTTTCAAAAATGGTCTGGAATTTTTTCTCACCTATTGCATGCTGCATGCGCAGGGTCCGTTCTTCATTGAGTGTCTTGAGCAGGCTGGCGACCAGGGTGTTGACGTCGCGTACCAACTGACCGATTTCGTCTTTTTCATTGCCATCTGGCAGGCCCAGCTTGTCACCGGATTCTGGTGCCAGGGTATGCAGGCGGTCTGATATATTTTTAATCGGCCTGGTAATCATGGTCAGTACGACATACACCACTGCAGAAGCCATGGCCAGCGCCTGCAATAACAAGAGATAGACGATGAAGCGCGCCTTGGCTGTGCTCTGGTCCCTGATGAAATCAATGTTGGGGTCCAGGTGAATTTCACAGACTTTTTCTTTTGGGTTGAACGGAGAATAAACTTCATGCACCAGTTGATTGGATGGGCTGATACCGGGCAGTATGGCAAGCGCGGATTGATCGCTGCCTTTGACCGGTTTCTTGCCAGCCTGGGCAAGGACTTTACCTTCTGAAATGATTTGCACCCGGCTGATATCGCCATTCTTTAATAAGCCGCGTGCGAGCTCTGCTGCCAGATTCTGATCCAGTACAAAGCAAGCTATGCTGGCGGTATTTTCAACCGTGCTCAACGATGCCTGCATGCGCTGGCGGGCCTGTTCCTGTTCAGATTGTGCAGAGAAATGATAGCTGAGCAGTGCGAAAAATATACCTACAAGCAGGGCAATACCAAGCACAATGAATGCGCTGCGATAAACGATGCTGGTACGTAGTAGTCTTAACATGCAGGAATCACTTATTGTGTGGGGTCATAGATCATTCGGACCCGCTTGTCCAGCTTCTTGCGTTCTATATAGCCTATGGCCGCCTTGTTGCTGCTGACGATATCCATTACCTCATCCGCAGATTCTACCTGCATGGGTGGCGAGCCCTGGCCGGAAAACATCAACCTCGCCCAATAGGAATTGATTTCAGGCAGGTTTTTATTGACCAGCAATGCATAAAACTTCGCTTTTTCGGTGTTGGCTGCCGTCATGTCCAGCGGCATGGCATTCATGCCAGATGCCAGCTTGCGGTTTCTGCCCATATACAGGTTGATGACTTCATCCTTGCTCAATTTTTCTATTCCACTTTGTGGATTGGCAATCACCACCAGGTCTGCCTGTGCTGCATGACAGCAGCCCCAGAAACCAAGACACAAGAGAAGATGGTAAAGAACTTTCATCATTTTCTCTTAAAAAATGAAATTGTAGGCAATGCTGATCAGCCTGGCTTTGCCATTCCATCCGGGCTGATTATTCCTGACCAAAAAATAGTCATCGGTCTTGATGTTGTCTACTTGCAATTTCACATTGCTTTTCTCCGTCAGGTCATAACGCACCCCGAGAGAAAAAGTGGTCTGGCGATTGTATTGATTACTGATCGCGTCATTGAAGGCTACCGCCAGCATATCGATATCGGGGTTAACGCCCAGCGGCAGGCGACTGGCAGTGCTCTTGTTAACGGGCCTTGATGCCGAGTAAGTAAAGTAAGGTGTCCATTGATCGATGCGATAGCCGACAGTCAGGTAGGCGGCCCTGTTGGTGGGGAAGAACAGGGATGCCGAGCTCAGTTGATTGAGCATGAGCTGAGCTTGCAAGGGTCCCTCGTCATAGGCAATACCTGCCGACAGATAAGTGAATTTTTTGTTAGTCAGTGACAGCTCATTCGCCAGACCGGCTGCGCTGGGAATAAAGGTGTTCAGGTAAGGTGAACGCAGGCTGTCCAGCAATGGCTGCAGAGGCGGGAACTCATTTTTGAATGTAAGCTCGCTGTAGCCCAGACGATATATCCAGTTTGAAGTCTGGTATTCAAGATGTCCGCCGAGCAGGCGCGAACGGTTCAGGGACAAGAATTCATCCGGGCTGCCTGTTAAAGTTTTTTCCCTGGCGACACCTGCAAAGACTTTGGCTCGCAATATGCCGCTACCCAATGGTGTAGAGAGCACCATGTCACCGCCATCGAAATAGGAAATGATCAGGCTGCCAAAGAAATCAATGGGAGGTCTTACCCATTGATAGGTATAACCTACATTGCGTGAATCGGCCAGCGGATAGACATCAAATCCAAGGCGGCCTGCACGCAATTGCAGATTGTCGTTGGGTACATAGCGGGCATATGCCCAGGTGACTTCAGGCTGGAATTTGTTTGCAGATCTGCGGCTGACAACTTGCAGGGCTGTGTCGATATTGTCACTGATGCTCTTGTTGAGCTGGAGGCCGAAATTGGAGTCCATGCCAAAATCAGTTTGTCTGGTGTAACCAACGCCGTCATTCTGCGTCAGATCCCTGACGATATCTACATTGCGGGTGTTACTATGAACGACACCCAGTGTGCCAAAACCACTGATGGTAAATGGCTTGCTGTCATCTGCAGCATGCACCTGTGTTGCCAGGCTGAGCATGCTGATGCATGGGATAAGATGTAAAAACCTGCTTGACATAGAACCTCACTGTCACGGCAAAGTGCTAGACGATCAAAGGCAAGCTGTTCAGTGCTATTGAGTGCTAATTTATGCAGTGTCTGTGAACAGATTTTACAGACACTGCATGGCACTACATGATTATTTTTTCTCGGCAGGTTTTTGTTTGGCAATCACCAAATCTTTTATACCGTTATAAGCATCTTCGGTTAATATTTTTTTGCTAAGCAATTCATCCTTACCTTTGTAAGGACGCCCCTTGATAATCGCATCTGAGCGTACATCGCCAATTTTAGGCAAGGTTGCCAATTCTTTTTTTGTCGCGCTGTTCAAATCCAGAAGTTCGGTTTTGGCCGATGCTGGAGCCGATGCAGCCGCAGATGCTGACGTTGCCGCAACAGCAGCGCTAGCTGATGCTTTCTTGGATGCGTCGGCGGCAGAAACGCTGCCGATAGCCATGGTTGTCAGCGTGGTCGCCAACAAAATTGCCTGCCATTGTTTTTTCATCTTTACTCCATCCCAAAAAGTGAAACAGGAGCACGAGGCTCCTGTTTTTTACAAAGTTCATGAGCGCTGCTGAGTGCAGCATAGCATGTTATTGTGTTTGTACCATCGAATTAATGAAGACTGGTGATACAGGTACATCAGACATGCCACCAGCTGTTGTAGTTGGCACGACATTGATCTTGTCCATGATATCCAGACCAGTCACAATTTTGCCAAATACTGCATAACCAGTGCCTGCTGTCAGCCCGTCAAAACCGGTATTGTCGGCTGCATTCAGGTAAAACTGTGCTGTTGCAGAGTTTGCATCACTGGTACGCGCCATGGCAATAGTGCCGCGCAGATTGCTCAAACCATTTGGCGTTTCCAGTTTGATGGCTGGCAGTGTTGTCGGTTGCTGCAAATCAGATGTGAAGCCGCCGCCCTGAACGATAGCGCTCTTGATGACGCGGTGGAAAATTTTATTTACATAAAAGCCATTTTCGACATAGTTCAGGAAATTATCGACAGTAACAGGTGCTCTTCCAGGATTGAGCTCGATGACTATCGTGCCCATGCTGGTTGTCATCGTGACTTGTGGCTGTGCAGCCAGTGTCAGGTTGACCAGGCCTGAGAACAGTGTCGTGCCATTTGCCGCCGTAATGGAGTAAGTCGTTGAGCCAACGCCAACCAGTTTGCAGGACAATACGCGCTGGGTAGCCGTGCCACCTGGCAATTCTGTAATGGTCAGGCAGGCGGGGATGCTGGCGTTATAGCCCTTGTCCAGATTTTGGCCAGTAATCGTAAAGTTGGTTACCTTGCGATAAACGACCTGATCCGTTGTGACTTTTGTCACGGATGGTACGACGGCAGCCGTATCTGACTTGGAACCGCCGCAGCCGCTAAGTAATACGATAGATGCACAGGCACCCAAGAGCCATGATGTCGCTTTCAAACTGTTCTCCAAAAGTAAGTAAATGGCAGTATTTTACTTTGCTTATCCCTATTTTTATCGTCAAGCTGGAAGCTGTTACGATTTCTATACAATTGTGACTGTGTTTTCTTAGATAAGGCCTGCAAATGGAAGCACGCTGAGCTTTTCGCCAGCTGCAATATTGCCTTGTTCATCATGCAGAATAATCATGCAATTGGCTTCTGACATGGAGCGCAAAATGCCGGATCCCTGTGAACCTGTAATACTGACGCCAAGCTCGCTATCTGCGCGTATTGACAATATGCCGCGCTGGTATTCTGTGCGCCCTGGCCGTTTGCGTATGTCTGCATTCGATTTGACACTGAATATGGGTAAGGGTGTTATTTCTGCTCCGCCCATTTGCTGCAAAGCCTGGCGCGCAAAAAAATAAAAAGAAACCATGACGGCAACCGGGTTACCCGGCAGGCCAAACAGATAAGCAGTTTTGCCTGCTGACGCAATTTTGCCAAAAGCCATGGGACGGCCAGGTCGCATGGCGATGCTCCAGAAGGCAACTTCGCCCATCCTGTCCATCAACTGACGGGTATGGTCAGCATCGCCAACAGAGACACCTCCTGAAGTGATGATGGCATCGGCATTTTCACAGGCGCTGCGCATCGCTGCTTCAAGTGCGTCGGGATTGTCCTGCACCACGCCCATATCCAGTACCTCACAACCCATGCGCATCAGCATGCCATACAGAGTGTAGCGATTACTGTCATACACACAACCGCTTTCCAGTGTTTCGCCCAAAGAGCGCAATTCATCACCGGTAGAAAATATGGCGACCCGCAGCCGTCTTTGTACGCTGACTTCGGGCATGCCCAGGGAGGCAAGCAAGCCAAGGTCGGCTGGTGTCAGTATCTTGCCTTTGTGCAGGGCGATTGTGCCCATGGCCAAGTCTTCACCTTTGAGGCGGCGATTGTCGCCTGCGCGCAAACTGCCTGCGCTTATTCTGATTTCTTCATCGCTGATTTTTGTCGTGAATTCCTGCGGGACTACCGTATCGCAAGCCGCAGGCATGAGCGCGCCTGTCATGATGCGCACACATTCTCCGGGCCCGACTGTACCGGTAAACTGTGCGCCTGCCAGGACAGTAGCTGTGACCTTCAGTTTCAGTTCTTCGTCGTCTGCTATATCTTGGCCCCGCAAGGCATAGCCATCCATTGCAGAGTTGTCGTGGGCTGGCACGTTAATGGGGGAAATGATGTCAGCAGCCAATACGCGCCCCAGGGCTTGTCTTACGGTGAGTTTTTCCATTCCGCAGACGGGCTGGACATAAGCACGCATGATATCTTGCGCCTGTTGGACTGTAAGGGCATTGGGATTGTAATCAGACATGCTTGCGGTGATATCTTGCAGCTTGCTGGCTACTCCTGGGACGGTATTCATATCAGTTTTCAAGTTCCTGTAATTCTTCCAGTGTATTGATATTCCTGAATGCTGCATTATCCTCAAACAAGACTTCGCTTATTTGCAGGCAGGCATGCCAGGCTTGCATTTTGCGTCCGCCATTCTCAAGATATGCTGTCAATCTGGGCAACACGCCGGTTTTCATGAGTGCAAACACAGGATGAATTTGTTTTTGCAAAATTCCGTCGCGGTTTTCCAAAGTCGTGGCCACGGCCAGGTCGGCATTGTGGTGCAGCAATGCAGACGACAGGCGCTCAGCCAGATCGGCTGGCAAAAATGGCGAATCGCAGGGCACGCAAAGCAAATAGGGTGTAGTGCAATGTAACAGGCCAGTCTGTATTCCCGCCAGCGGGCCAGCAAAACCTTGCATATGATCCGCATGGACTGGAAAGCCAAACTCCTTATAGGTGTCAGGATTCTGGTTGGCACTGATGATGACAGTTGCCGTTTGTGCTGCCAGTCTTTGCAGTACATGTACAGCCATGGGCTTGTCGTGCAGGCATTGCAAGCCTTTATCTATTTCACCCATGCGCGTGCCGCGACCACCTGCCAGTACCAGGCCGGTGATGAGTTTTCTGTCCTGAGTGAGGCTAGAATTTGGCACGGAAATCGACTTGCTGAAATCTAAAGTACTTATGATACTGTTATCAACCACCTATGTAAGACATTTCTATCTTCTTTCGTTGTTGGCCAGCAGTATTCTGGCTGCGCAATTCGGAGTAGCGGTCAGTGCGTTGTTGCCATATCCGGCCAATGACATTCGCAATTGCCAGATCCGGCAGTTGCTGAGGGTCACGCAACAGGGTGCGCAAATCATGTCCGTGGCTGGCAAACAGACAGGTGTAAAGCTTGCCTTCAGTTGAGAGTCTGGCCCTGCTGCAGTCGCGGCAAAAAGCCCCGGTTACGCTGGAAATGAATCCCAGTTCACCCTGGCCATCCTGACTTTTCGCATGACGCCAGCGTGTGGCTGTTTCACCCGTATAGTTGGCATCCAGGGCAAGCAAGGGCATGCCCGCATCCTGTATGCGTTGTACGACTTGCGAGGAAGGGATGACTTCATCGAGTTTCCAGCCGTTGGAGGCTCCTACGTCCATATATTCTATGAACCTGAGGATATGCGGCTTGTCCTTGAAGTATCGGGCCATGGAGACGATTTCATGATCGTTCAAGCCTGCCTTGACGACCATATTGACCTTTACTGGCCCTAGCCCGGCAGCTTCAGCTGCGGCTATGCCTTCCAGCACTTCATTCACCGAAAAATCGACATCATTCATGCGCTGGAAAATGGCATTGTCCAATGCGTCCAGTGACACCGTCACCCGCGTCAGACCTGCATCTTTCAAGCTTTGCGCCTTGCGTGCCAGTAATGAACCATTGGTTGTCAGCGTCAGATCAAGCGGCTTGCTATCGACAGTGCGTAACCTGGCCAGCATTTCTATCAGGCGCTCCAGATGCTTGCGCAATAGGGGTTCACCGCCGGTCAGACGTATTTTCCTGACTCCGTGCGCAACAAATATACTGGCGACACGGGTAATTTCTTCAAAACTCAGCAGAGATTTATGCGGCAGGTACTGGTAGTCTTTATCGAAGACCTCTTTGGGCATGCAATATACACAGCGGAAGTTGCAGCGGTCTGTGACGGAAATGCGCAGATCATGCAAGGGGCGTGACAAGGCATCCTGCAATTGACCATCGGGTGTTGTTAATACTTCTGGAACAGACAATGCAGGGCGAAAGCGTGTTAGTGCTGATAGCGGAATAAATTTTTCCGTCATGGCTGGAGCTGGTAATTTTTATGCTTAATAGTGAACAATAGCACGACTTGGAATCTCATGTGATTGTGCAGGTTTTTATTGAATTTAAACCAACAGAGATAGAATGTATCCCGCACAGGCGCAAGCTGCCAGCAGCTTGACGGTGGATAGCTTGAATTTGAAAACTGCAATACTGGCAAGAACAGTGAGTATGATGGCTTGAATATCCAGGCTTGCCGCATCTTTGAAAAAGACATGGCTGGCAAATAACCAGGCCAGGCTGGTTATGACGCCAACTACTGCTGCTGAAATGGCATTCAGAGGCGCATTCAAATGCAAATTATTCCGGCTGGATTCAACCAGTGGGCCACCTGCCAGAATGAAAATAAAAGAAGGCAGAAAAGTAAAAAAACAGGCAATGCTGGCTGCCAGACTTGCCGCCAATAATAGATGATCTCCTCCTAAAAATGCCTGGCTCCAGCCGCCAATAAAACCAACAAAAGCAACTATCATGATCAAGGGGCCTGGCGTGGTTTCACCCAGTGCCAGGCCATCCATCATTTGTGCGGTGCTCAACCAATGATATTGCTCAACTGCTGCCTGCATCATATAAGGCAACACTGCATAGGCACCGCCAAAACTGAACATGGCAGCCTTGGTAAAAAAACTGGCCATATCAGTCAAGGGATGAGGCAGGCCAAAACTGAATGCCAGCAACAGCCACATTGCGATAGCTAACAGTACGCCCAGGCTTAAGGTGACGAGTAGTTTTAACCAGGAAAAGCGGGCGTGCACGGGTGTGGGTGTGTCGTCATCAATGATGGCCGGCAGATGCGGATGTGTAGTGTGATCATGGGTTGATTTTATGGGATTGCAGTGTTTGCGAAATAACACGCCGGTACATGCAGCCGCTATGATCACGAGAGGAAAGGGTAGATGCAACCAGGCGATGGCAACAAAGGCTGCCATCGCAAAGGCAATCAATACACTGGTCTTCAAGGTACGCTGCGCGATGCGCCAGGCGGCAGCCAAAACTATCGCGACTACGGCAGGCTTGATGCCACTCATGATTGCTTGGACTGCAGTATTGTCACCAGCAGCCATATATATCCAGGATAGCAGGATCAATATCAAAAGTCCTGGTAAGACAAAGAGCAGTCCAGCCATGATGCCGCCCCTGGTCTTGTGCATGAGCCAGCCTATGTAAATGGCCAACTGCGTCGCCTCAGGCCCAGGCAAGAGCATGCAGTAATTCAAGGCATGTAAAAAACGTGCTTCAGATATCCAGCGACGCTTTTCCACAAGTTCTGCATGCATCAATGCAATTTGCCCTGCTGGTCCACCAAAGCTGATGAATCCCAGCTTGAGCCAGTACAGGAACGCAGCTTTCAGTGAGATTTCGTGATCAGGCAAGGGTAATACTTTCTATATCTTGCGAACGAATAATCTGCCAGTAATGACCATTTATCGAATGTAGCTCATAAAAAAACCGGCAATCAAAAAGAAAGCCGGTTTTTTCTTAAACCCGTACAAAAGAATTGCTACTGGTCATTTGCTCATATCATGAGTGACGTGTTTCCACCATCACCAATGGTTCATCCGCAACAACTGGCAGTGGTTTGCGTTCGCGAGGAATACGTGCCGGTGCAACCAGTTTTTCTGCTTCTGCTTTGGCTGCTTGCAGCTTCACAGGGTCGGTGCTGGCCAATTCCAGTCCGGCATCTTTAAGCATGCTATGCAAGGATTCCAAAGGCATGGTTGCATCCAGCGGTTTTGCTGCTGGCGTATTGACTGCCGGTGCGGCAACTACCTGAGCTGGCGCTACTTCAACCGCTGCAGCTTGAGGAATGACTTCCGCTGGAGCAGAGATGCTTGCCTCAGGAGCTGGTGCTGGCTCAGCAGTGATGACTACAGGTGCAGTTGCCGCTACAGGAGCAGCAGCTGTGCTTGCTTCTGCTGGAGCAGTCACTACAGGGGCTTCATGAATTTCAGCGGCGGCAGCAACTGCTGGTGCGCTGATGACTTCTTGCGGTGTAACAACTGCTACGGGAGACGTAATAGCAGGTGCCGCAGGTGTAACAGCTGTATCAACTACTGCATCAGCCACATAAACCGGCGCGCCTGTCACTGGAGTTGGCGCAGATGCTGCTGCACTCACCGTTTCGGTAAAGCTCGCAGGCTGGATGGCTTCAGCAACAGGGTTTACCGTGTTGTCAGGCGCTGCTGGCGTTGCAACTGCAGGCGTGGCCACTGTGTTCACCGCGGCTACATCATTGCCAGTATTGGCGTCGATTGCTTCGCTGCCATCAATTGGCAATTCGCCTTGCTCATTGACTTGCTCGTTACCATCACGGTCGCGGCGGTTACGGTTGCGGCCACCACGACGGCGACGGCGACGGCGCTCTTCGCCTTGCTCGCTATTGTCGTTTTCTGCACCGGACTCCAGTGCTTCCAGCTGTGGTGCAGCAGGCATGACATCAACAGGCACTGGATCTACATGCTTGTGGATAGGTTCTTCCTTGCTGTCCTGAGCCTGGTTTTCCTTACGTTCGTCGCGTTGACGCTGTTGACGTTCGCGGCGGGTTTCCTGGGATTCACGTTCTTCACGTGGTGGCTTAGGTGCTTTTGGTGGGCGTGGATTTTCCGCTGCTACCGGTTTGGCTGTTTCCTGCTCTGGTCTTTCAGCTTTTTCTGCCTTATCTGTCTTCACCGGACGGTCTTCGCGTTCGTCACGGTCACGGTTGCGGCGATTGCGGTTGCGCTGGCTGTTGCTATTGCCATTGCGCGGACCACGTGTATTGCGGTCACGCTCAGCTGATTTTTCTTCTGCTGGTTTTGGTGCTTCTACCTGCGCTGCTGGCTCGGATTTGCCGAACAGGAAGCCAAACAGTTTGCCAAAGAAGCCAGGTTCTGCCGGGGCTGCAACTGGCGCAACAACCACTGGTGCCGCTTCTTTGCGTTCAACGATAGGTGCAGTTTCAGGTGTGATGCTCTTGACTACGGCTTCCTGACGTGGCTTGACGTCTTCTTTCTGACGTTTGCTATAGCCGATGTCGGTATCAGCCTGTTCAGCCATGGCATAGCTGGCGTGGTGGTCTTCGAGGCGTGGGTCATCTGTTTTCAGACGATCCAGCTTGTAATGCGGGGTTTCCAGATGTTTGTTCGGGATCAGGATGACAGTCACGCGATGGCGCGTTTCTATCTTCAGGATTTCACCACGTTTTTCATTCAGCAGGAATGCAGCAACATCGACAGGTACCTGTACGTGGATCGCTGCTGAGTTTTCCTTCATGGCCTCTTCCTGGATAATACGCAGGACTTGCAGGGCAGAAGATTCTGTATCACGGATATGGCCAGTGCCGTTGCAGCGTGGGCAAGTCACATGACTGCCTTCGGACAGCGAAGGGCGCAGACGCTGGCGTGACAATTCCATCAGGCCAAAGCGGGAGATCTTGCCCATCTGTACACGTGCGCGGTCATAGCGCAGGGCATCTTTGAGGCGGGTTTCAACTTCGCGCTGGTTCTTGGCGTTTTCCATGTCGATAAAATCGATCACGATCAAACCACCCAAGTCACGCAAGCGCAATTGACGGGCTACTTCTTCAGCTGCTTCTAGATTGGTATTGAATGCGGTTGTCTCGATATCGCCACCACGGGTGGAACGGGCCGAATTGACGTCCACAGATACCAGGGCTTCCGTATGATCAATAACGATCGCGCCCCCAGATGGCAGAGGTACTGTGCGGGAATACGCAGTTTCGATCTGGTGTTCGATCTGGAAACGTGAGAACAGCGGGACATCATCGCTATAACGTTTAACGCGATGCACCATGTCTGGCATCACGTGGCTCATGAATTGCTGAGCCTGTTCGTAGATTTCATCGGTATCGATGAGGATTTCACCAATGTCAGGCTGGAAATAATCGCGGATGGCGCGGATGACCAGCGAAGATTCTTGATAAATCAGGAAGGCGCCAGGAGAAGATTTGCCAGCGCCTTCAATCGCACGCCAGAGTTGCATCAGGTAATTCAGATCCCATTGCAATTCATCAACATTGCGGCCTATGCCAGCAGTGCGGGCAATCACAGACATGCCGCCGGGCAAGTCCAGTTTGTCCATGGTTTCGCGCAATTCCTGGCGATCTTCACCTTCAACGCGGCGGGAAACACCACCACCACGTGGGTTGTTAGGCATCAATACCAGATAGCGGCCAGCCAGGGAGATGAACGAGGTCAGGGCTGCGCCCTTGTTGCCACGTTCTTCTTTTTCAACCTGGACCATGATTTCCTGGCCTTCACGCAGCGCCTCTTTAATAGAAGCATTGCGTACATCAACACCCTCTTTAAAGTAGGTGCGGGCAACTTCTTTGAAGGGGAGGAAACCGTGACGTTCTTCGCCGTAGTTGACGAAACAGGCTTCAAGGGAAGGCTCGATACGAGTGATCACGCCTTTGTAGATATTCGATTTGCGCAATTCGCGACCGGCAGTCTCGATATCAATGTCAATGAGTTTTTGCCCATTGACAATGGCAACGCGCAACTCTTCTTGCTGCGTCGCGTTGAACAGCATACGTTTCATGTTTTTACTCCGTGACCTGTTGGTCATCTTGTGTTGCCATCCATTGAAGGGGCAACTGTGCTGATACGGGATGTACGCGGGAACGGAGTGTTTGAGGGGGAGGGAAATGCCTGAAACAAAACAGGGCGGAGTCTATATGGCCATGAAAAGCCAAATAGAGCTGATGATATGGCGATACTGCCATCTGTTTTGCGTTGGGCGCGGACAATCAAGATAAATCAAGTTCGAGTGCACATGTCCCCCGCGTTGACTGACTTGCTTATTGATTGAACAAGCAAGTCCAACGCCAGGCGATGCGCAACTTTGGTGCCAGACCATCTTATTGTGTTGTGTCTGGCGGAATCGACCCTATTACCTCAACCATCAACCAGCAAGCTCACAGATTCATATTTAAACCCGCGCCTCTTGCCAGACTAATATCCTTACAATTCAAACTCTCTGATCCAACTTCATTTGTCTATGCCCGATAACAACAATTGGCTGCTACCTTGACCTGCAAATGACGCTGCATACACATCTTTTCCATCAAATTTGCAAACAGGCGAGGCTTATGGACATGCCCCTGTGTAAAATAGGCGTTTATTCCTCTTACACTGCTAAAGCACAAAATGCTGAAGCGAAAATGATTATATATTCAAAATGAAGGACTTAGCGACAATTAATAGGGGAGCACATCAAATTCAGATGGAAAAGACTCCCCCTCAGCAGCCTTCGGCCTCCCAACCCAAAGTTCAGATGCTCACGATCTCGGAAGAAGAGGCGGGTCAGCGCATCGATAATTTCTTGCTGCGTATTTGTAAAGGCGTGCCAAAAAGCCATGTTTACCGGGTGTTACGGTCCGGCGAGGTGCGTGTCAATAAAGGCCGCATAGACCAGTTGTACCGCCTGGTGGAAGGCGATGTTGTCCGTATCCCGCCAATCCGCATGGCAGAAGTCAGCGAACAGGTCGTGCCCAAGCATGAATTTCCCATCTTGTTTGAAGATAATCATTTATTGATTATTAATAAGCCGGCAGGTGTAGCAGTACATGGTGGCTCTGGTGTCAGTTATGGCGTGATTGAGCAATTGCGCGCATCCAGGCCAGATGCCAAGTTCCTGGAGCTGGTGCACAGGCTCGACCGGGAAACCTCAGGAATACTCTTGCTGGCAAAAAAACGCAGCGCATTAACAAATTTGCATGAACAAATGCGTGATGGTGGTACGGACAAGCGTTACCTGACCCTGGTGCATGGCGACTGGAAGAATGCCCGCCAGCATGTCAAACTGGCTTTGCATAAATACACAACGGCTGAAGGTGAGCGCCGTGTTCGGGTGCAGGCGGACGGCATGGCTTCGCATACGGTATTTACTTTGCAAAAAAAATATCGCGATTTTGCCTTGCTCGAAGCTGAGCTGAAAACCGGGCGTACCCACCAAATCCGAGTGCATCTGTCTGCCAGTGGTTTTGCTATTGCTGGCGATGACAAATATGGCGATTTTTCTTTAAACCGTGCTTTGTTAAAGCCGGGCGAGGGGCGTGGCGCACTGAAACGCATGTTCCTGCATGCACACCAGATCAGCTTTGTTCATCCAGAAACGGGCAAGACCTTGACGGTGAATGCAGGCTTGCCAAAAGAATGTGAAGATTTCCTGAAAAGCCTGGCTTAGTGATCCGGTCAGGAAAAGTCTTAATGCTTTAGTAATGGTATGATGCCGTTATTGATGAGAAACATGTCGCGCATGCACATGCATGCGCGTTTATTGAATATATGGCAAAAAAGCAATTCGATTTAATTGTATTTGACTGGGACGGAACCTTGATGGACAGCACTGCTGCCATCGTCAAATGCATGCAGTCCGCAGCAAAAGACCTTGGTTTGCCGGTTCCCAAAGAAGATATCGCTTCTTATGTCATCGGCCTCGCCTTGCCTGAAGCAATACAGGTGGCCATGCCGGGAATAGACCCAAAACTCTATCCCAGGGTGGTTGAGCGTTTCCGCCATCACTTTCTGACCAAGGACCACGAGTTGCCCCTGTTTAAGGGCGTCAGGGAAATGTTGGCCGAATTAGCACAAGAGGGCTATTTTTTGGCAGTGGCAACTGGTGCCAGCCGGGTTGGCCTGAGCCGCGCCTTGCATACAGCCAAGCTGACCTCGTTATTTGATGCGACTCGTTGTTCCGACGAGACATTTTCCAAGCCGCACCCTGCCATGTTGCAAGAATTGACGCGTGAACTGGGTCAGGATATGCGCCGCACTGTCATGATAGGTGACACCACCCATGATTTACAGATGGCCAATAATGCTGGTGCCGCAGCGATCGCGGTTGAGTATGGCGCACATGATGTACTGGCCCTGCAAAACATGCAGCCTCTGTTTTCTGCAAAAGATGTGGCGCAGTTGCATGAATGGCTGCGTGAAAACGCCTGATCACATTGGTAGATAAGCAGTAAAGAAGAGATAAAGATGAAGTCAATTTCTGTATGTAAGTCAGATGAGTTGATAGAAGGTGGCAAGGGCGTGCGCTTTCCGGTCACTGCCGGCAGTGATGACGCTGTTGGCTTTGTGATTCGCTATGACGGCGCAGTCCATGGTTATTTAAACCGCTGTGCTCATGTGCCGGTGGAACTGGACTGGAACCCGGGCGAATTCTTGGAATCCAGCGGTCTTTACATCATGTGCGCAACCCATGGCGCAATTTACCAGCCAGATACTGGCTATTGCACGGGCGGCCCTTGTCGCGGTGGCCGTCTGCGAAAAATTAATGTCAGTGAAGAAGGAGGGCAGATTTACTGGCATCCCGATGATTATATACAAGCTGTCATTGCCTGATTTCTGGAAAAATTATGAATGAGCAATTTCCGAGTTCGCCAGTCAGCGAAAGCGATAAAAAAGAAGCTGGCTGGGAACGACAGCTTTTAGAAAAACTGGCAACAGATTCCTTACGTGAACAGCGCCTGCGCCGACGCTGGAGTATCTTTTTCAGGTTCGCATTTCTGTCGGTAGTGATATTCGCATTTTACTATTTCAGCGATTATGCAACGGGTGAAATGGAAAACCTCGGACATCATACTGCCCTGATAGAAATTGAAGGTACCATAGAGTCTGAAGGCTCGGGCAGCGCGCATACCGTGATACCCGCGTTGAACCGGGCATTTGCTGATCCGGGCTCGGTGGCAGTTGTTATTCGCATCAATAGCCCCGGCGGCAGCCCTGTGCAGGCTGGCATGATCAATGATGAAATGGGCAGGTTGCGCAAAGAATACCCAGAGAAAAAATTGTATGTTGTGGTGGATGAGATTTGCGCATCGGGCGGCTATTACATTGCCGTTGCAGCCGATAAGATTTTCGTCAATAAGGCCAGCGTCGTTGGTTCTATTGGTGTGCTCATGGATGGTTTTGGCTTTACCGGCCTGATGGATAAGCTGGGTGTTGAGCGCCGTCTCATGACTGCAGGTGAAAACAAGGGTTTCATGGACCCATTCTCACCGCAGACAGAAAAACAAAAAGCATTTTCCCAAACCATGCTCAATGAAATCCACCAGCAATTCATTGATACCGTGCGTGCGGGCCGTGGTCAGCGCCTGAAAGAAACGCCAGAAATGTTTTCTGGCCTGTTCTGGATAGGCAGCAAGGCCGTGCAAATGGGCCTGGCAGACGATTTTGGTTCTGTGGATTCTGTCGCACGCGATATAGTCAAGGTGGAAAATATCGTTGATTACACCCAAAAAGAAGGTCTGCCTGAGCGTGTCTTGAAGAAATTTGGTGCCTCTATAGGTGCCAGTGCAGCAACCACCTTATTAAAGGGAAATACTCCTAGCATGCGCTAAATTCGCTATTTAGTTTGGTTGATTTTGTTAATCTTGTTGGCTGCATGCATAGTTATTTTTTTCTTCCACTCGTTATTGAGTTGGCATATATTAGGGGCGTAACTGGTTCAAAAGAAGGAGGTCGATATACAAAATATTTTTTGTATCCAAGGCGGAATGAATTTGAGCTCCGGTGTCTTGTGTGCCGGTTATTAATGAAGTGGATAGACCTACAATTTGTGAAGCACCCATCCGTTTATTACGGACCTGAGGTTTCTAAGAACCCTCGCCAAATTAGTGGCATTAGCTATAGTAGTAGTCAAACAGCATCCATGAAGTAAAAGAAACGGTAGTGCAACGCTACCGTTTTTTTATATCTGTTTCCTTTCTCCTATTTGATTTTAATCAAGTGTCTTGGTTCTCTCTCATGTAGCATTAAAGCGTTTTCATTCTTCGTTTTCGTCCTTTTCCTGGTTTGATCATTCACCATGGCATTTGCATTTTCATCGCTAGTTGAGGCTTTGCTGTTCACTTTCAAAGATGGTGAAAAGACAGACTGTTTTCATTGCGGTAAAAAAATGCGCAAAAGCAATGCATTGACGGCCCATTTTAATGGCCACACGCAACCAGTGTGTTGCCACGGCTGTCTCGCGGTGTTGCGCGCAGTGGAGCACAATAATCTGGTGGATGAGTATATGAAGAATAAAACGAACCAGACGCTGGTCGCTTGATGCCATGGTAAATACAGATGACGTGATACCAGACTTTCATGGTACTGCTCCGCAGCAACAATTTGTCAGTGAGAAATTAAACCTCTCTGGTATGCGTTGTGCCGCCTGCGTGCAATTGATAGAATTTCGCATCAGACAACTGGCGGGAGTCATCTCCTTCAAAATCAATCCTGCAAGCCATCGTGCCGATATTTCCTGGGACAGTAATTTACTGACACTCAAACGTATTCTGGCAGCCATCACAGACCTTGGCTATGGTGCTTTGCCAGCCAGCCAGTCTCCAGATGAACTGGAGCAAAAAGAAAACAGGCGCGCCCTGTGGCGTTTGTTCATTGCCGGTTTCGCCATGATGCAGGTGATGATGTATGCCTTTCCAGCCTACATGGTGCCCGTACCTCAGATCGATGGTGACTTGACACCGGATGTCGATAAGCTGCTGAAGCTAGCCAGCATGATCATTGCAGTACCCGTGATAGGATTCTCCGCCTTGCCTTTCTTTTCTTCTGCCTGGCGCGATCTGAAAAACCATCATATAGGCATGGATGTACCAGTTTCCCTGGGGATACTGCTGACTTTCCTGGCCAGTATCTGGGCTACTTTTCATGGTGGTGCCGTCTATTTTGATTCGGCCATCATGTTTGTCTTTCTCTTGTTGGGCGCGCGTCTGATCGAGTCAAAAGTGCAAAAGCGCACGACAGCTGCATTGCGGATTTTGACACAATTGTCGCCTGCAATGGCGCAACGATTCCTGGCCTATCCGCAGCAGTCTCTTGAGACTGTCGATGCGTCTGCCTTGCAGGCAGGTGATTATTTGATGGTCGCTGCTGGCGAACATATTCCTGCAGATGGCATGGTGATCAGCGGTGACAGCAGTTGTGATGAAGCCTTGATGACGGGTGAGTCTTTGCCAGTCCCTAAAACCACGGGCAGCCATGTGCTGGCGGGCTCAGTGAACATTCACGGTGCTCTGGTGATGCAGGCAAAAGAAGTGGGTGGAGCGACACAATTGTCTGCACTGATAGGCATGATGGAATCTGCATCACTTGAAAAACCACCACTGGTTTTGCTGGCTGACAAACATGCCAGCCGCTTTTTGATCATCATCCTTTTGCTGGCGTTTGTCAGTGGCATAGTCTGGTGGCAGATAGATGCTGGACGTGCCTTATGGATAGCCATCAGCATCATCGTCTTGACCTGCCCCTGCGCCTTGTCCCTCGCAACGCCCGGTGTCATGTCGGCTGCCATCGGTATTCTGGCAAAAAATGGTGTATTGATGGCGAAATCAAAAGCCATACAAGCCATGGCAAATGCCACGCATATCGTCTTTGATAAAACTGGTACATTGACCATGGGTAAATTGCAGGTCATGGAAATGCTAAGTACAGATGAAGAGGGCAGCAACGTCGCAATTGCGATGGCATTGTCCTGCCAGTCTGCGCATCCTGTAGCCAGGGCGATAGCTGACTACCTTGCGCAAAATGCCGTGCCTCAGGATATTGTTGACTTGGTCAAAGTCAGGGAAGTCCCCGGTGGTGGCATAGAAGCTGAATTTGAAAATGAAGTATATCGCCTCGGTAGTGTGGAGTTTGCCAGTGGCGTACATGATCATGATAGCTGTGTTCCTGAGTGCTTTACCGGGCGCACGTTGAGCGTGCTGGCGAGCCGGCGAGGTAATCTCATCTGGTTTGCACTCGATGACATTTTGCGTGAAGACGCGGCGGAAGCGATCAGGAACCTGAAAGGCAAGGGCAAGAAAATCCTGCTCCTGTCTGGTGACAGGAAAGATGTGGTCAATAAAATTGCTGAGCAATGCGATATTCAGGAAGCATACTCAGGGCTGAGTCCTTCGGGTAAATATGAGATAGTACAAAAACTCCAGGCCAACGGCGCGACAGTAATCATGGTTGGTGATGGCATGAATGATGGGCCTGTGCTGGCGCTGGCAGACGTGTCGGTGGCGATGGGACAGGGCGCACCCATTTCCCAATCACGCAGCGATGTATTGCTGATGTCGAATCGTCTGCTGGACCTGGATTTTGGCATGACTGTGGCCAGCAAAGCGTATAGGTTAATACGTGAAAATCTCGCCTGGGCCATACTTTATAATTTACTGGCGATACCCGCAGCGATGTGCGGCTGGCTAGAGCCCTGGCATGCAGCTCTGGGCATGTCGCTGAGTTCGTTGATCGTGGTATTGAATGCCCTGCGTCTGTATTTATTGCCGCAACCCGTCTATCTGATGCAGGGCTGATGTAGGGCTGATTAAAAAGGCTGACGCAGGAAATTATGGATATACTTTATTTGCTGATACCCTTGAGTCTGGTACTGGTGTTCGCCATCGGTGCGGTATTCTGGTGGGCGGTCAATCACCGTCAATTCGATGGCCTGGAAGATGAAGGACAAAGAATCGTCGATGATGTTGATGGCTGAATCTGCGGCCACGCTTAAACGTCATTCATGCCTGGATTCGTCAGAGGCAATATATGGTGTGCAGATTCAAGAAAATCTGATTCGTTTATATCGTTTTGAACTATTCGCCTTGCGTTCGCATATCCCGCAAAATTTCTTGCAATTGACTTGCTATAGGCAGGGTCATAATGTTGTCCAAGCAGTTCTTTGACCAGCTCAGTGAGTTTGCCGCATTCTGCCATTTGCCTCCAGCGGGAAATTTTTTCCTTGCCGTGCAAAGGAGTGAGAAAGTCCAGTTGTTGCCCCAGGCTTTCTGCATTGCTTATGAAGTGCGCATATTCTTCTACCAATAGCCCTACACGTTTTTCCATGGGCAGGCAAAGTTGCACGCAGGGCGAGGCGCGCATGGCATGCATGAGGCTGTCCGGCACCCTCAGTTTGCCGATTTTCTTGCTTTCTGCTTCAACGAAAATCATTTTTTGCTGATCAAATCGCTGTAGCTGCTCAAAAATCAGACTCTCGAATTGTTTCTGTGAAGCTTGCGTACGCCCGGGAATATCACCCAATACAGAGCCGCGATGATTCGCGAGTTGTTCCAGATCCAGAACTTGCGCGCCCAGACCAGCCAGAGTGTTCAGACAGCGGCTTTTGCCACTGCCGGTTGGCCCACATAGAACCTGCCATTTGAGCTCCGATGGCTTTGTACTGATACTTTGATTAACAAACTGCCGGTAGGCTTTGTAGCCACCATTCAGTTGCGTTACTGGCCAGCCTATTTTGGCAAAGATATGTGCCATTGCGCCGCTGCGGTTGCCGCCGCGCCAGCAATAAATCAATGGTTTCCAGTCGCGGGGTCTGTCCTGGAACAGGTTTTCTATATGCAGGCCTATGTTTTTTGCTACCAGGGCCGCTCCCAGGCGCTTGGCTTCAAATGAACCTACTTGCTTGTACCTGGTGCCAACAACTATGCGCTCTTCATTGTTGAGTACCGGACAATTGATGGCGCCAGCAATATGGTCTTCGGCAAACTCAGCCGGGCTGCGGACGTCGATAATAGTGTCAAACCTTGACCTTTGCTGGAAGACCTCTGGAAAATCCAGTAATTCAGGATATTTCATGGTGTCATTTGCCGAGCAATGGCAGCAAATGCGGCCAGACATTATTGAGTATGGCCGGGTGTGCTTCTGCAATCGGGTGAATACGGTCAGACTGGAACAGGTTTTCTTTTTCTGCTATGCCTTCCAGCAGAAATGGGACTAAGGCAATCTTGTTGGCTTTCGCGAGTTTTCCATACATGGAAAAGAAGCGCTCAGAATAATCTGGCCCATAATTGGGCGGTATCCTCATTCCTGCCAACAAAACTTTACTATGCTGCGCCTTCACCATGTCGATCATGGCCTTGAAATTATCTTCAGAGGCCTTAAGTGATAGACCACGAAGGGCATCATTGCCACCAAGTTCTATAATGACGACATCTGGATGATGCTTTTCCAGCAGAGTGCCTAATCTGGCTTTGCCGCCACTGGTGGTGTCACCACTGATGCTGGCGTTGATGACTGTGGCAGGTATTTTTTTTTGCTGCAATCCTTGTTCCAGCAGTGTTACCCAGCCTTTGCCGCGTGCCAGGCCATATTCGGCTGATAAACTGTCGCCGAGCACGAGTATGGTTTTTGATGCAGAATAAGCAGGTAAAGTAGTGAATGTAAATACAGCAAAGACGGCAAACATCACAAACATCAGGGCTTGTTTTGATAGCCTGCTGACGTGACCTGATAATTGAGAAAATAGCATACGCAAAGACCTTATGGAATCAAACAAAGCGGCAATAGAAGTAAAGCACCTGAGCAAGCGTGTAGCAGACGCCACGGGCGAGCTCAGTATCCTGAATGGTATAGATTTTACCGCGCAAGCCGGGCAGACGCTTGCAATTGTTGGCGCTTCTGGTTCCGGTAAATCGACCCTGCTGGGCATCCTGGCTGGTCTGGATACGCCAACAGAAGGCAAGGTCTTGCTAGATGGCGTGGATATTTTTGATTTGACCGAGGATGGCAGGGCACAATTTCGCAAGGAAAACCTGGGTTTTGTATTCCAGTCCTTTCAGTTATTGATGCACCTGAATGCGCTGGAAAATGTCATGCTGCCACTTGAATTGCGTGGTGACAAGCAGGCACGTGCCAAGGCAGAAAAAATGCTGGAGCATGTCGGACTGGGTTCCAGACTCAGGCATTATCCCAAGTTTTTGTCGGGCGGCGAACAGCAACGGGTAGCACTGGCGCGCGCTTTTGTGACCGAGCCACCTCTGTTGTTTGCCGATGAGCCGACTGGCAGCCTGGATGCTGCCACTGGTGAAGCGATTATCAACCTGATGTTTACGTTGAATCGTGAGCGTGGCTCAACCCTGGTGCTGGTCACGCATGATCTTTCGATTGCAGCGAGATGCGGCAGAGTCCTGACCATCAGTGCGGGTCATTTGCGCTCGGACACTTTAAACGCCTGATGGCTTAGGATTTATCTAAGCATTTATGTAAAGATTTATTTCAGGGTTCCATCCCAGCTATAAGTCTTGATGCTGCCATCGCTGTAAGCTGCGAGCCAGCCGCCTCGCTTGTCCTGGTCTTCACAATCCCAGTCCGGCAATACATATCGGGTTTTTTCACCGTTACTATGTATGGCTGGCCTGTGGGTGTGGCCATGTATCATGGTGCTGGTGCCAGATTGCTGGAACAGTGCTGCGATCGCATCTGCATTCACATCCATGATGGCGACAGATTTCTGTTTTTGTTCCATCTTGCTTTCGGTGCGTAAGCCTTCAATGATTTTTTTGCGCTGATCAAGCGGCATGGCCAGGAAAGTCTTTTGCCACTCCGCTTGCCGCACTTGCGCACGAAATTTCATGTAAGCGTGGTCATCTGTGCATTGTGCATCGCCATGAGCAATCACTACTTTTTTTCCAGCCAAATCAATGACAGTGGGGTCTTCCAATAGCACTGCACCTGTCGCTGCAGAAAAATCGTGACCTATCAAAAAGTCACGGTTACCTGCTATCCAGTACAGTTGTACGCCCTGATCATGGACTTTGCGCAGGGCATGGACTATGGATGCATTATAGGGATCGTCGATATTGTCGTCGCCCACCCAGTATTCAAACAAGTCGCCGAGCAAATACAGGGCCTTGGCTTGCACCGCCTGTTTTTCAAGAAAACTCAGGAACGCCACTGTGGTGAGGGGCAGGGCAGGGTTTAAGTGTGTGTCAGAAACAAAAAGCGCAACCGGTTCAGGTTGCGCTTTTGTCTGATTCGCGTTGTGGTCTGCGATCATGAAGTAGGGTAGTGAGAGCGTATGCGATTAAACGATCTGTGTTTTTTCGATCACGACGTTTTCTACCGGTACGTCCTGGAACATGCCAGTGCGAGTAGTTTTCACGCCTTTGATCTTATCAACAACATCCGTGCCTTCTACGACTTTGCCAAATACGCAGTAGCCCCAGCCGTCCTGACCTGGATAATCAAGGAAGCTATTGTTAGCCGTGTTGATGAAGAACTGTGCAGAAGCAGAGTGTGGATCACCAGTACGTGCCATGGCCAATGCATAACGCTCGTTTTTCAAACCATTCTTGGCTTCATTTTCGATAGGTGCATTGGTGGATTTTTGGTTCATGCCTGGCTCAAAACCGCCGCCTTGTATCATGAAACCGTCAATCACGCGGTGGAAAATCGTGCCGTTGTAGTGACCAGATTCAACATAGGCCAGGAAATTGGCAACAGTTTTTGGAGCTTTTTCTTCGTTCAGTTCAATCTTGATATCACCGAAGTTGGTGGTCAGAATAACGGCCATGATAGTCCTTCATTTTAAAAAGTTTAGTGATTTGTTTATTTTAACAAGGTAGCGGATTGGATGATAACTGGTTTGTTTGGCACATTTTGCATCATTTTAGCCTCACCAGTTTCTACCACTTTAATTTTTTCTACGACTTCCATGCCCTTGATGACTTTGCCAAAGGGGGTATAGCCAGCAGTCATCGCCAATGCGCGGGCGCGTCTTTCGGTTACTGTATTGCCACGGTACTGGAATTCGACCGGATCACCGTCAGGCAAGACCTGGTGATTCAGGAAGTCATTATCTTTGACATTGATGAAAAACTGCGCGCTGGCAGAGTTAGGGTCTTGCGTACGGGCCATGGCAACCACACCCAGATCATTTTTCAAGCCATGTTCCAGTGCTTCGCGAGCTTCCAGCGGTACAGGTTTATTCGTCGGTTTTTCCTTCATGTCCTTGTCGTAACCGCCACCCTGTATCATGAAATTATCAATGACACGATGAAAGATCGTTCCTTTGTAATGCCCGCTTTTGACATACTTGAGAAAATTATCCACTGTTTTTGGGGCTGCTTCCGGGTAAAGCTCAATGACGATTTCACCCATATTGGTCTTCAGTGAAACTTTAGGTTGCCCTTCGGCAAAACTAAAGGCGCTTGCCATCATCAGGCAGGTGCCCATCAATACACTATGTAGTCCGGATTTTGAAATTTTCATATTCAGCATACGTTATTGGTTGGTGAATTAAGGGTACGCAAAGGTTCAGACAGTGGTTTCGTAAATTATGCGCCATCTGGCAGCTTCTTTCAGCCAGTATTGGCGCTTACGAATGGCCGCTTTGTTTTTCCCATTGGTGGTTTCCTGGGTAAAGGTGCTGACTATCAGCTCGTCTTTACCGGGGTAGCGGAAATGGGTCACATCTTTTAGCTTGATAGCAGGATTATGCCAGTTATCCCAGCTTTGCTGCTGTTTGGGAAACCAGGTATTCAAATTGTCGCCCTGGGTAGTCTTAAAGTTGCGAGAATAATTTGTCAGAATGCGGTTGGCATTTTGACTTTGCATGTCCAGTCGCCAGTCATCCAGCAATTTTTCGGCAAAGTTTCTTTCCAGTATCCATTTATTGCGGCTGACGAATTCCACTTGCTCACTGATGATGACGGGCGTTTTACCTATATCGATCATGGATGAGATTTTTAAAAAGTCCGGATTCGTCAAGACCACGCAGCCATCTGACGCCAGCGGGGGGCGGCTGAAACTCTCAGGTGGCATGCCATGCAACCAGATGCCTGAGCCATTGCGGCCATTGAACTTGTCCCATTCATTTGGATAATTCAAGGGCAGGGCGCCGGGACCATAAAAGCTTGGCAGTTTGGTGCCAGCCAGGCGGCTGGTAATGTAATACACGCCTATAGGCGTTTTTTGATCACCTTCCTTGAGCTTGTTGATGCCAAACTTGCCCTGGCTGATGTAGAAGTCGTTGATCAGACGGGGCTGCCCTGCGGCATTCTCATACACATATAAGCGCGATTTTTTCGCATCGACGACGATGGCCTGTTTCTGGTCATCCCGTAACTGGAGTATGGCCTTCGGTATCAGGTCAGGGGCCGGGCGTTCGCGGTAAGAGCGTATGCGCGCCGCTGCCTCATCCCTCAGGTCTTTCAGTTTATCTGGCTGGGTCAGTGCACCGACACCAAAACTGCGTACCGGGCGGGTGTGCATCAGCAGCAGGTCGCCCTGTATCAGGTGCGCCAACTGAAAGTGCGGGTAGGCTTCTACCAGCGCATCAATCTTGGTTTGCGCCTGTTGCAGATTATTTGCTGCCAGGTTTTTGTAAACCTCGATTAACAGGGCATCTGGATCAGGGGCATTTGGATTGATTTCGGCCGGAGCAACTTTATTGGGGCGTGACTTGGCAATGACTTGCAGCGGCGTAACCAGGTACGCCAGGCATGTCAGTGCAAGAACAGCAAAAATGCGTGATTTTCCGGCTGTGTATGTGGCCGGAGCATCAGAATTGACAGCGAAAAACATTAGCTACCCGCACGCTCCTGTTTGATCTGCCATTTGCCATCTTGCTTCACCATGTGCAAGGTTTTGCGGCTATTGGCAGTCAGCTGGTCAGATGTATATATCTGGCGGAATTTGACCGTCGCAGTATTGCCGTCGACATCAATTTTGGTAGATTCAATTTTGACATTGATGCGGCCTTTGCCTTCTATCCTGTTACGGCGTTCGTCAGCCCACGCTTTGTAGGATTCACCTTTTGGTGTCTGAAAGTCTTTTGCGTAATGCCCCAGATAGGCATTGGTGTCTTTGCTGCTCCAGGCCTTGGCCCAGTTTTCTACCGCTTTGAGCACATCGTCCTCTGACTTGTCGCCAGAAGCTGTGGTCGCAGGTGCCGGTTTGGATTTTGGTTCGGGTTTAGCTGTTTCTGCCTCAGGTTTTGCAGCCGCAACTGTGGCAGCGCTGGCCTTGGCCGGGGTGGCTGTGCCCGCAGCAGCCTGGGATGCCATGGCAGTTTTAGGATTAGTGCCACCGGTGGTATTGCCCACCAGATTTTTGACCAGTGTCAGTTTTAACTTTGCAGTATTGTTGCCAGCATCAAGTTGCAAGGCCTTGTCATAGGCCTGGCTCGCCAGTTTTGCATACACGTCACCGAGATTTTCGTGTGCCGTGCCATAAGTCGGGTTGGTCCTGATGGCCATTTCCAGGGCCGCGCGGGCCTTGTCATATTGGCCGGACGAGGCATACAGGACTGCCAGGTTGTTGTAGGGCTCGGGCAATTCCGGGTAATCGTCAGTCAGCTTCGAGAAAACGGTGATGGCTTCAGCGGATTTGTTCTGTTCCGTCAGTATCAATCCCTTCAGAAAACGCATCTGCGCATCCTTGGGGCGTTGCGCCAGGGCAGCCTCGACTTTTTGCAAGGCTTCGCTTACCTGACCAGATCTGAGTAATTTGCCAACGTCAGCAGCATCATCTGCCCTGACATGCGCGGACATCAACAGCAATGACAGGCTGGATAGGGTAAGAACATTCTTTAAAATCTGGCGCATGGTGTTCGGTCTTGGATTTATAGGAGTTTGGCAGAACATGTAAGCTGCAATGGTATACTGACTATTAAGCAAAGCGCCATCTTATCAAATAAGTTGCTGACTATGGGTGTTTGACAATTACTTTGACAAGTAAGCTGCACTTTGGCTCCTGTTTATTTTCCAGTTGCAACAAATTCTATGATGTTCTGCTGCGGGGCGCTTGAATATTGCCAGTGTATTTGCTCGCTGCAGCAGATTATCGAGGATGATTTTGGCAGCCCTGGCCGGGACAAAAAGTGCTGAACACTGGACAGCGAGACCAGTTTTGATATCTAATCTGCTCCGTCAGGACAATATGTCCAATATGCAGGCTTATGAATTTTGCAAAAAAATCATCTAAATGGTTCTTTTGTACGCTTGGCAAAGCGACACTTTATTCAATTAAACATTGCGCCCGCGCCAGAATGAAATTGGATTTTTTTATCAACTCGTGTGATGTTAAGGAGGCACGATGACTAAAACGACATTTTTAAATTTTGAACAATCAATTGCAGAGCTGGAAACAAAAATAGAAGAACTGCGTTTTGTTCAGGATGATTCCGCAGTCGATATTTCTGAGGAAATAGATAGACTGTCGAAAAAAAGCCAGATGTTAACAAAGGATATTTATGCCAAGTTGACCCCATGGCAGGTGTCGCAGATTTCCCGTCATCCCCAGCGTCCATACACCATGGACTACGTGAACCAAATGTTTACGGATTTCCATGAGTTGCATGGTGACCGCAGTTTCTCTGACGATCAGTCCATTGTAGGTGGTCTGGCACGATTTAATGGTCAGGCCTGCATGGTCATGGGCCATCAAAAAGGCCGGGATACCAAAGAACGTGCCCTGCGTAATTTTGGTATGCCCAAGCCAGAAGGCTACCGCAAGGCCATGCGCCTGATGAAGCTGGCTGAAAAATTTGATATTCCAGTGTTCACCTTTGTGGACACTACCGGTGCCTGGCCTGGTATAGATGCTGAAGAGCGCGGCCAGTCAGAAGCCATTGGGCATAACCTATATGTGATGGCTGAGCTGAAAGTGCCACTGATCACTACCATTATTGGTGAGGGCGGTTCTGGTGGCGCTTTGGCGCTGGCGGTTGGTGATGCCGTATTGATGTTGCAATATGCGACTTATTCCGTCATTTCCCCAGAAGGTTGCGCCTCCATCCTGTGGAAGACCTCTGACCGTGCATCCGATGCCGCAGAAGCGCTTGGTTTGACAGCTCACCGGCTCAAGGCCATGGGTCTGATCGACAAGATCATTAATGAGCCCCTGGGTGGTGCCCACAGGGACCCAAAACAGATGTGTGCTCTGGTAAAACGTGCCTTGGCAGATACCCTGCGTCAATTCCAGGGTGTCAAAACCAAGGACTTGCTGGCTGCCCGCCATGAAAAATTAATGAGCTATGGCAAGTTTAAGGAAACGAAACTTGCTGAATGAGGCCAGATCAACATTGCTCCAGTCTTGAGCAAACATTCTCAAAAAAACTCGATGCCATTATTGCTGATTGCTGTGAAGGAAATCTGCAAAATGGCCTCGCAGTAGGCTATAGCGGCGGTCTGGATTCTACGGTCTTGCTCGACCTGGCAATCAATTATTGCCGTCGCACCAAAATCTCACTGCATGCTTTTCACGTACATCACGGCCTGAGCCCGAATGCGGATGCCTGGCTTGATCATTGCCAGGCCTTATGCGTTACAGGCGCAGTGAGTTTTCATGCCGAACGTATCCAGGTGTCCCGCGACAGTGGTGACGGTGTCGAGGCGTCTGCCCGTAAGGGGCGCTATGAAGCTTTGGGGCGAATGGCGAAAGATACAGGCATTCCCTTGATTCTGGCAGCCCATCATCAGGATGATCAGGCAGAAACCCTGTTATTGCAATTGCTGCGTGGTAGTGGAGTCGCCGGGATGTCAGGCATGGATGTTTGTCATCGTGCACCTAATCTGTTTGGTCATGATCAAGTCATGCTGGGGCGGCCATTGTTGTCTGAAAAGCGGGCAACGCTGGAAGCCTATGCAAGTCAGCGAGGCCTGCGTTATATAGAAGATGAGTCAAATACTGACCAGCGCTATCTGCGCAATGCCATACGCCATAGCGTCATGCCGGTACTTGAGACCCTGTCACCGGGTTACTCGGAGCGTATAGCCCGTTCGGCTACGCATTTCCAGGCTGCACAAGATTTGATGCTTGAAGTTGCCCAGCAGGATTTTGCCGGTTGCTCAGTTGATACAGGGCTGGGTATTTTGGCCATGCGTGAATTGAGCCCCGCCCGCAGGGATAATTTGTTTCGTCACTGGTTTTCAAGGGCAGGCGTACGCATGCCTACGACTTCTCGTCTGAAGGAAATGCAAAGCCAGCTATTTGAGGGACGCGAAGATGCGCGTATTACGGTGCACCACGATACTGTTGCCATACATCGCTATAAAAACATCGTCTATCTGTCTGCGCAAAATGCAGGAATGGCAGAACAAGACCAGTTGCAGGAGTTTGTCTGGGAGGGGCAGGATCATATTCACTTCCCAGAGTTTGCCGGTCGCCTGTATTTTGATGTGGCTGAGCATGGGCTGGATGCCTCCTGGTTAAAGCAGCAGGCGCTAACCATGCATTTGCGCAGGGGAGGTGAGCGCCTCAAGTTAGCAGAAAACCGGCCTACCCGTGACATGAAGAGTCATTACCAGTCCTTGCAGATACCTTTCTGGCAAAGAGAGCGCCTGCCCTATATCTCTGTTGGTCGGGATTTATTATTTGCCGCGGGAGTTGGTATGCAGAGCCGGTTTTGCCAGAGTGAGCTGGCTGTTGGCATTTCCCTGCGCTGGGTTTTTGATTAAATTAAGTGTTGTAGCTTTATAGGAATAGTGAACATGCGTAGGCAATTGGTCCTTGATACCGAAACCACGGGTTTGAATGCGCGTAATGGCGACCGCATTATAGAAATTGGTTGCGTAGAATTAATTAACCGCAAGCTGACGGGTAATAATTTTCATCGTTATATCAACCCAGAGCGTGACTCTGAAGAGGGGGCGTTGGCAGTCCACGGGCTGACCACCGAGTTTTTAAGTGACAAGCCCAAGTTCGCCCAGGTAGCGGAAGAGTTTTGTGAATATATCAAAGATGCAGAAATCATTATTCATAACGCACCTTTTGACGTTGGCTTTTTGAATGCTGAACTCGCGCGTCTGAACTTGCCGGTATTGACCGAGTATTGCCCTAACGTCATTGACACCCTGGTGCAGGCAAAAGAATTGCATCCAGGGAAGCGTAACTCGCTGGATGCCCTTTGTACCCGTTATGAAATTTCCAACTCCCACCGTAAACTGCATGGCGCTTTGCTGGATGCTGAATTGCTGGCAGATGTTTTCCTGGCAATGTCACGCGGGCAGAACAGCTTTGAAATTGATATCGAAGAAGACGACACCCCAAAAGTGCAAGAAGTCGTGGCCTTTGATGCGCCCGTTGGAGAAATCGCGGTCTTAATGGCGACGGAAGAGGAAATGGGCGAGCATGAGACATTACTGACAGGTTTGGATAAGCAAATCAAAGATAAGTGCATCTGGCATACGGCTGCGTAGGAAATATACTGAGGCAGTTTTGTTTTATATTGTTTTAAATACAATAAATGTGAAAAGTAGTAGCTAAAAAAGCCACATAAAAGCATCAAAAAGGATCACCTGTTGCGAACAGGTGATTTTTTTTTGTTTTTTTTTGAGCTCAACCCTAAAGATTTCACAATTTGTTGCCGTTAGAAAAGTATGAAAATAATTCGAAAATATTTTTAAATTTTCCCTAAAGTTTTCTAAAGTGCTGCCGTTAATGATTATAAGACGTTGCGGTAAAAGATCTAATTTTGCTCAAGTCTTTGTTTTCATTGATGTTTTTTGAATTGGCTGATTTTGCTGATCCGAAAAAATAAAAATCTGTTTTCTACAAAATTTCATTTTGTAGATGTCTAAATATGCCTGTAGGATATTTTCCTACGGAATGTCTTCGTTTTATTCTTGGTTTAAATACGGAATTACGCTTATACAGCCGCTTTTAACCAGCCTGCACAATGTATCTCACTGGCAACGCAAACATGCCGCTGATAACAAAACTGGAGGGTGGGAAAATGACGCAGAACGATATGATGGCCGAGATTCGGGATGCCAATTTGAGTTATTTGATGTTGGCACAACAAATGATCCGCGCTGATAAAGCGACCGCTATTTTCCGTTTGGGTATAGGCAAAGAAATTGCGGACCTGATAGAAGGTTTGAATAATGCCCAGATCTTGAAGCTGGCTGGCTCCAATATGATGTTGGCGCGCTTCCGCTTCGAAGACAGCTCGATTTTGTGTATGTTGACAAATTACAACAAGGAGCGTGCGCTTGCGCATTCCCATGCTGCGATTTTGATGGCTGGTCAGCCGGTTGAAGAAATCCATTAATTTGTCGGGCATTGAATCAAAGCGGACGGAGAAATATCATGGCAAGCAAAAGCGTAGTAAACGAGGCTCACGAAATTCAACTGGCAATTGAATTGGTCAATCTGGGCGCCAGATTGCAATTGCTGGAATCCGAGACTTCCTTGTCGCGTGAGCGTCTGCTGAAGATATATAAGGAGTTGAAGGGTGTATCTCCGCCAAAAGGCATGTTGCCTTTTTCTGCCGACTGGTTTATCACATGGCAGCCAAATATCCATTCTTCCCTGTTCATGAATATTCATAAATATCTGCGTGAGCATGCTGGCGTGGATGGTATTGATGCAATCATCAAGGCATATCGCCTGTATCTGGAGCAAGTGCCTGTTCCTCCAGGTGAGGAACCTGTTCTGTCTCTGACACGCGCCTGGACATTGGTGCGCTTCTTTGAAGGCAAAATGCTCAGTTTTGCAAAATGTTGCAAATGCAGCGGGCATTTTGTTGCGCATAGCCTGGATTTGCATGATGATTATGCTTGTGGTTTATGCCACGTCCCGTCAAGGGCAGGTAAAACAAAAAAAGCAAAAGATGCGGAGGCCGCGCTGGAAATGGTGGCATAAGGTGGCATAAAATTCAGGAGGAGCCTTGGAGGTAGCATCATCAAAAACCCGTAAAGGCAAACTCCTACCGGATGGCGGAGTGTTTTCTTCGCCTGTTATCCTTGCAGTGCTTGTCCAGTTATTCGCTCTGCTCCTGTCTTATTTGCTATATGCCACCGACAGGTGGCAATTCGGTAGTAGATTTTCTCCCTTCTTACTGCTTTTCATTCACGCCAGCCTTGCTTCTGCATGCAGTTATTTGCTGCGCATGAACTGGTGGTGGTGGTTGATACAATTCATCTTTCCCTTTGCGGTTGTCGCTTCGCTGGTCTTTCAGCTGCACCCTGGCGTCAGTCTGGGTATTTTTGTGTTGATGGTATTGTTGTTTTGGTCAACGTACCGCACCCAAGTTCCATATTTTCCTTCCAAATCCAGTTTGTTGCCGTGTATTCTTGAGCAACTACCTGTGCATGATGATTTGTCTTTTATTGATATAGGCAGCGGTTTTGGTGGCGTCTCAGTTAGTCTTGCCAGATTGCGGCCCCAGCAGTCTTTTTTTGGAGTAGAAGTCGCGCCTTTCCCCTGGCTGGTCAGCTGGTTAAGGGCTAAATGGGCGGGCCCTAAGGTTCGTTTCTATTTAAAAGATTATTTGCAACTGGATTTCGCTGAATTCGATGTGGTCTTTGCATACCTGTCGCCTGCGGCCATGCCAGACTTGTGGGAAAAGGTCAGTGCCGAGATGCGGCCGGGTACTCAATTCATGAGTTATGAATTCAAAGTGCCGGGTGTTGAGGCGGATTTAACTATAAAAAGCAATGCGAATGACCCCGTTCTGTATGTCTGGCGCATATAATGCATATAGTGAAATGTATTCCTGAAGCAATATTTAACCTTCCATTTCTGGTGAATGCGTCCGGTCTGAGGTAGTGTAGTCGATATTATAAAAATTCCCTCTAAGGAGTAAAAGCTCGTGTTAGTTATCGTCGGCTATCTCGTCGTGTTGGGCTCAGTGTTCGGTGGCTTTGTCATGTCCGGTGGACATTTGGCAGTGTTGTTCCAACCGCTGGAGTTATTGATGATAGGTGGCGCCGCACTTGGCGCTTCACTGGTTGGTAACAATGCGAAAACCCTGAAAGCTACTGTCAAGGCTTTGCCCAGCGTATTAAAAGGTTCCAAATATACAAAAGCCTTGTATATGGAATTGATGACCATGCTGTTCGACGTCCTGACCAAGGTACGCAAAGAAGGCCTGATGTCTATTGAGGGTGATATTGAAAAGCCTGAAGACAGTCCCTTGTTCAGCAAATATCCTTCTATTGTTCATGACCATCATATGATGGAATTCATAGGGGATTACCTGCGCCTGATGGTTTCGGGGAATATGGACGCCTTCCAGATTGAAAACCTGATGGACAATGAATTGGAAACGCATCATCACGAAGGTGCAGTTCCTGCCCACTTCATTGCCAAGCTGGGTGATGGCCTGCCAGCGTTCGGTATCGTGGCTGCGGTGATGGGGGTGGTACATACGATGGAGTCTGTGGGTATCCCGCCATCAGAGCTTGGTATCCTGATTGCGCATGCCCTGGTAGGTACTTTCCTTGGTATTTTGCTGGCATATGGATTTGTCGGTCCTTTGTCGAGTTTGATGGAGCAACAGTTGGATGAGTCATCCAAGACCTTCCAGTGTATCAAGGTCACTTTGCTGGCCAGTCTGAATGGTTATGCGCCGGCATTGGCTGTAGAGTTTGGCAGGAAGGTGTTGTATTCCACGGAAAGACCGACTTTCAGCGAGCTGGAAGAACATATTAAGCAATCGAAATCTAAATAATAAAAACTGGATTGATGATGGCAAGCGAAGAACTACGACCAATTATTGTAAAGCGCATCAAGAAGGTGGCCGGTGGTCACCATGGTGGTGCCTGGAAAATCGCCTATGCTGACTTTGTGACGGCGATGATGGCGTTTTTCTTGCTCATGTGGTTGCTGGGCTCTACTGCGAAAGGTAATTTGAATGGTATCGCTGAGTATTTTCAAACTCCTTTAAAAGTGGCAATGGCTGGTGGCGATGGTAGTGGTGACAGTTCCAGTGTGATCAAGGGTGGTGGCAAGGATTTGAGTGCGCGTGAAGGGCAAAGCCGTAAAGGTGAGATTGACACGCAAAAGAAAACTTATAACCTGCAAGCTGCCGAGGCTGCTCTGGCAAAGGTTGAGGCTGAGCGCTTAAAGGGCCTGAAGTCCAAGATTGAAGCGGCCATAGAATCCAACCCTACGTTGAAACAATACAAGAAACAGCTTTTACTCGATATCACCACAGACGGTTTGCGCATACAGATGGTGGATGAACAAAACCGCCCCATGTTTGCCTCAGCCAAGGCAGATCTGCAACCCTATACGAGGGAAATATTGCATGAAATAGGCAAGGCACTTAATGATGTACCTAATCGCATCAGCCTTTCTGGTCATACTGATTCGGCCCCTTATGGTAGTGGTGAGCGTGGTTATAGCAATTGGGAATTGTCTGCCGACCGCGCCAACGCTTCCAGGCGGGAGTTGATTTATGGTGGCATGGATGAGACCAAGGTGTTGAGAGTCGTCGGATTGTCGTCTTCTGTTTTGTTCGATAAGGCAGACCCTCTGAATCCGATCAACCGAAGAATCAGCATCATCGTCATGAATAAAAAAGCAGAAGAATCTGCTTCGCAGGATGGCGGCTCTATTGAGGTTGCAAATCAGTCTGACTCAAGCGCTGAAATTTCAGTCAAACCTTGATATAAGCAAGCTACAAGTAAGACTGCAGCATCATTAAGTCAATATGCATAGATAGGATGCTTAAGATGTCCAAAAAGAAACTGTTGGGTTCTCAGGTTAAGCAACTTTTATCAGGTGTGTCTGATCATGGAAATGCACATTTGCTGGAGGTTGAGACTGACCTTGCGCAAACAACGATACTCTTGGGTGAAGCGATAGAAAAGCTTGGTGTCAGCTTCATGGCGCTGCATGCAGCAATATCAAGCGAACAGGAAGAAATCAATCTGATCATCAGTTCTGGTAGTGTTGCAGATGACAGCGTGTTGCGGCTCAAGGCAATTCAGGGCGATATCGCAACACATATCAGTTCGGCCGTCACCAGTTTGCAATTCCAGGATTTGACCAGCCAATTGATCTCGCGCACATTACAGCGTTGCGAAGGTTTGCGTGAAGTGTTGGGCACCTTGGGCGTAGTGGGTAATGATATAGAGCATGACGGTGAAACGGACGAGTTGACAGCCTTGTTGCGTGAGACTACCGTGCGCCTGGAAAAACAAAGCGCCGACCTGAAGAATTTGTTACGTAAAGCAGTGCATCAAAAGCATATGGATAGCGGTGACATAGAGTTATTTTAAATCAAGTGGCAGCAAGCTTAAGCTGCCTACAATTCGTATAACGGAGTAAATATGGCCAAGACAATTTTAGCTGTGGATGATTCTGGCTCTCTGAGGCAGATGGTCGCTTTCAGTTTAAAAGCAGCCGGATATCAGGTAATAGAGGCAGTAGATGGCCAGGATGGTCTGGAAAAAGCGCGTAACCAGGTGGTGGATCTGGTGCTGACTGATCAGAATATGCCACGCATGGACGGCCTGACCCTGATCAAATCCCTGCGCGGTTTGCCATCTTATGCACGTGTACCTATCCTGATGCTGACAACAGAATCAAGTGATGATATGAAGGCGAAGGGACGTGCGGCCGGTGCGAATGGCTGGCTGGTGAAGCCCTTTGATCCACAAAAGCTGACTGAAGTAGTTAAAAAAGTGATTGGCTGAATTATTGGCCCGGTGTCTGGGCAAACAAATGAAAATCACGGAGTTTAATAATGACGATTGACATGAGTCAGTTTTTCCAAGTGTTTTTCGACGAGGCGGAAGAGCTTCTTGCCGAGAAGGAAAAATTGTTACTTGGCGTCGATATCTCTTCACCTGATCCTGAGGATTTGAATGCCATATTCAGGGCAGCTCATTCCATCAAGGGCGGTGCTTCGACCTTTGGCCTGACAGATATGACGGAAGTGACGCATATACTGGAGTCACTGCTCGATAAGATACGCAAGGGAGAAATGGCGTTGACAGGGGAGCATGTAGATGCTTTTCTGATCGCCAAAGATATTTTAAAGATGCAGCTTGACGGGCACAGGCTGGGCACGCCTGTCGATCAGGATGCGGTCGCAGATGTCAGGATGTTGTTGCAATCCCTGTCGCAGGATGCGGTACCGGTGGCTGCGCCAACGGCCAGTTTTATCAGTCATCATTCAGAAATGGATCATGTAGATGTCGTATTCAAGACGGCATACAAAATTGAAATGCCTGAGGTGTCAGAGGCAGATGCTGCAGCGATTATGTCCGAGCTTGGACTTTTGGGGGCGATTTCACGGCTGGATAATAATGGCAAGAATGTGGTTCTTGCATTGCGCACCAACGAGAGCAAGGATGACATCATATCTATCTGCTCTTTCATTCTCAACCCCGATACACTGAAAATCACCGAAGAACAGATAGCGAATCTGCCTGCCAGTAAAGCTGCCCCAACTGACGATGACTTGGGCTATGGTTTTTTTGAACCGCTGGAATCGATGTTTCCACCGGAAGAGGGCAAGGCTGATGCCGTTGTCGAAAAAACGCCTGAGATAGTGCTGCCTGAGAAACAGGCGCCGCATGCTGAGAAAAAAGTGGAAAAACCTGCTGCTTCTCAAGAATCTTCTACCATCAGGGTAGGCATAGAAAAAGTTGATCAGTTGATCAATCTGATTGGCGAGCTGGTCATTACCCAGGCGATGCTGGAACAACGTACCCAGGATCTTGACCCAATTGCAAATGAACGTCTGCTGAGCAGCGTCGCCCATCTGACAAGAAATACCCGCGACCTGCAAGAGGCCGTTATGTCCATACGCATGATGCCTATGGATTATGTTTTTTCGCGTTTCCCGCGCATGGTCAGGGACCTGGCCAGCAAACTGGGCAAGAAAGTCGAATTTGTGACTTATGGTGCTTCCACTGAGCTTGATAAGGGTTTGATAGAACGTATTGTCGATCCCTTAACGCACCTGGTCAGAAATAGTATTGATCATGGTATAGAGATGCCTGCTGCAAGGGCCCTGACTGGTAAAAGCGAGACAGGTAAATTGTCTCTGTCCGCAGTACATCAGGGCGGCAATATCGTCATCGAAGTCAGCGATGATGGCGGCGGATTGCACAGGGAGAAAATTCTTGCCAAGGCCAGGCAAAATGGTCTGGCGGTTTCAGATTCCATGAGTGACAGTGAAGTCTGGTTGCTGATTTTTGCACCTGGTTTTTCTACTGCGGAGACGGTAACTGACGTTTCTGGACGTGGTGTGGGCATGGATGTCGTCAAGCGTAATATTACTGCCATGGGCGGTGTTGTTGATATACGCTCAGCCATGGGTTATGGCACGACGATTACGATCTCCTTGCCATTGACACTGGCGATACTTGACGGCATGTCGATTAAATTCGGCAATGAAATTTATATTTTGCCACTGGGCTTTGTCATGGAGTCGCTACAGCCCGCCAAGGCAGATATCAAAGAAATCAGTGGCAAGGGCAGGGTAGTAAAAGTGCGTGATGAATATCTGCCGTTGGTACCTTTATACGAGTACTTTGATATTGAGCCAAAGTATACCGACCCTTCTGATGGCATAGTCGTCATCGTTGAAGTAGATGGTAAAAAAGCGGCCTTGTTTGTTGATGATCTGGTTGGGCAGCAGCAGGTAGTAGTGAAAAATATAGAGTCGAATTACAAGAAGGTCCCAGGGATCTCCGGCGCAACTATCCTGGGTGATGGCGGCGTTGCACTTATTTTGGATGTCGCTGCCGTTTTGCGTACTGCGCGATGAAGATTGAATCAGAAATTTAAGACGAGGAAAAAGAAATGACGCAAATTTCACAGGGTAGTGATCAAGGCTCGAACGATGGAGCTAAATCTGATATTGCCGGGCATGAATTCCTTGCTTTTACTTTGGGTAATGAAGAATATGGTATCGACATTCTCAAAGTTCAGGAAATACGTGGTTATGAGGCCGTGACAAGAATTGCCAATGCCCCTGATTTTTTGAAGGGCGTTATCAACTTGCGCGGCATTATTGTGCCCGTGGTCGATATGCGTATCAAATTCAATCTGGGGACGCCTACTTATGACCAGTTCACGGTGGTCATCATTCTCAATATAGAAGGGCGCATAGTTGGCATGGTGGTCGATAGCGTTTCCGATGTAACGACTTTACTGCCCGAACAAGTCAGGCCGGCTCCTGAAATGGGGACGACTTTCAGTACTGATTTCCTGATTGGTCTGGGTACGCTGGATGACCGTATGTTGATACTTGTTGATATAGACAAATTGATGTCGAGTCCAGAAATGGGACTTGTTGATGCAGCGGCATGATGATCTAGTTTCTCTCTGAGTGGCTACTGATAAAAAAATGTAGACATAGAACTGACTAAAAAATAAATAGGAGACGCTATGAATCTGAGAAATTTTAAAATTGGTACTCGTTTGGGTGTTGGCTTTGGACTTATTTTGGTAGGTCTGATCGCCGTTATCTTGTTCGTCAATGCTTTGAGCGGCAACAACCGCAAGGCCATGATAGAAGGCTTGAACTTGGCGGCACAAAAGCAAGTCTTGGCCAATAACATGAAGAGCGCCTTGTTTGAAGGTGGCATTGCCATGCGCAATATCGGCATACAGTCCGATGTAGGTGAAATGCAAAAAGAAGAAACCAAGGTCAAGACGCAAAGGAAAAAGTATGAAGATGCGAAAGAAAAGATTGCGTCCCTTGGTCTGAACGAGGAAGAAAAGAAAATTCTCGGTGATATCGCAAAAATCGATAAGGAAATAGAAAAACCATTAAAAGATGCAGTCGGTCAGGCCCTGGCATTTAATGCCGAAGGTGCCGCAAAAATTATTGCCTCAGTGATTGATCCGCTGAGCTCCAAATCCATTTTGGAAATGAATAAGCTCGTTGATCTGCAGGATGTCGCCTCCAGGCAAGTGTTTGAAAACTTCGCAGCGGCTGGTGCAAAACTGACAATCTGGCTGTATGCCATACTTTCATCTGCAGCCGCTTTGGGCGCATTGTTTGCCTGGACTATCACACGCAGTATTACCCAACCCTTGCAAGAAGCCCTTAGCCTGGCAGAAACTGTTGCTGAGGGGGATTTGCGAAGCCAGGTAAGTGTATCGGGTCATGATGAAGTGACATCATTGTTTCAGGCACTGAAAAACATGAATGACAATCTGGCTTCAACAGTCGGACAGGTCAGGACAGGTACAGAAACAATTACCGTAGCTTCGCAAGAAATAGCCTCAGGTAATGCCGATCTCTCAAGCCGCACAGAATCACAGGCCAGTTCGCTGGAAGAAACCGCTAGCTCGATGGAAGAACTGACCAGCACGGTCAGGCAAAATGCCGACAATGCCCGTCAGGCCAATCAACTTGTGGTTTCTGCTTCCAGCGTAGCGGTCAAAGGCGGCGAAGTCGTAGGGCAAGTGGTCAATACCATGGGCTCGATTAAAGAGAGTTCACGCAAGATCGTCGATATCATCGGCGTCATTGATGGCATCGCCTTCCAGACCAATATCCTGGCCTTGAATGCAGCGGTAGAAGCCGCCAGGGCAGGTGAGCAAGGTCGCGGTTTTGCCGTGGTTGCGGCAGAAGTGCGTAATCTTGCACAACGCAGTGCCAGTGCAGCGAAAGAAATTAAATCCCTCATCAGTGACTCAGTCGATAAAGTCGATCAGGGTAGCAAGCTTGTCGATGAAGCAGGCAAGACCATGGATGAGATTGTCACCAGCGTCCAGCATGTGGCCGACATCATGAGCGAGATCACGGCGGCCAGCCAGGAGCAAAGTTCAGGCATAGAACAGGTAAATCTGGCGATTACGCAAATGGATGAAATGACGCAGCAGAATGCTGCTCTGGTTGAGCAGGCAGCAGCGGCGGCAGAAAGCATGGAAGAGCAGGCCGTAGCATTGGCCCAGGCAGTCAGTGTATTCAAACTCAATGGAAATGCCGCTCAAATAAGTCAGCAAGCCAAACCGGTAGTCAGCAAGGTGGCAAGTAATGTGACTCACAAGCCTGTCGCAAATGCGCGGTCTCAAGTGAAGGCTTTGCCAAGGGCGGCGAGCCCTGCGTCAGACAATGTGGGTGCGCGCGCCAGCAAGCCAGTTGCTGCGCCAGGCAAACCTGCTGAAGACGACTGGGAAGAATTTTGAAGCTACGGATGTAGAAGGTGTTTATGCCTGGATACTTGCGGGTGTCCAGCTTAAAACACTAGTCATATCAAAGAGTCACAGTACCGTAGTAAAGACGCTTGTAATTTAACTTAATTAACAGTAAATATCTTTCAGTCTGGCAAAATGTCTTTGTAATCTTGATTATCTGGATTTTTATTTGAAATCAGCTTTCGTCTCTGAAACAAGACGGGGAAAGTTTGGGAAAGCATTGAATGACGAAATCCATTGACAAAGCCAGATCAGACACTTCTAAGGAGTTTGCATTTAACTCCAGGGATTTTGACCGTGTCAGAGATCTGATTTACAAACGAGCTGGCATTTCCTTGGCAGATAGCAAGCAGGAAATGGTATATAGCCGGCTTGCACGTCGTTTGCGGGCGACTGGTATCAGCTCGTTTTCTGAATATCTTGATGGCCTTGAAAGCAATCAGATTGAGTCTGAATGGGAGGCATTTACCAATGCCCTGACGACTAATCTGACTTCCTTCTTCAGGGAAGAGCATCACTTCCCCATACTCGCTGAACACATTGCCAGGAAGCATGAGCCGGTCAATATCTGGTGTTCTGCCAGCTCTACCGGCGAAGAGCCTTATTCTATAGCCATTACGCTTTGCGAAGCATTCGGAACTCTGCGCCCGCCCGCGCACATTATTGCCACGGATATAGACACCAATGTACTGGAGACAGCATCACGTGGTGTTTACAACCTTGATCGTATAGAAAAATTATCTGCGGAGAGAACACGAAAATTCTTCTTGAAAGGCAAGGGTGCACAGGAAGGTCTGGTCAGAGTGAGGCCGGAATTACGGGACCTGGTTACATTCAAGCAGTTGAATTTATTGGAAGATGGCTGGCCTCTCAGTGGCGAATTCGATGCAATTTTTTGCCGGAATGTCATGATTTATTTTGACAAACCTACACAAGGTAAAATCTTGAAGAAATTTGTTCCCTTGATGAAGTCAGACGGTTTGTTGTTTGCTGGTCATTCGGAAAATTTCCTGTATGTCTCAGATGATTTCAAGCTGAGAGGGAAAACAGTCTATGAGCTGGGTAAAACCCAGACGGCAGGCAACAAAGCGACATTGCGCAATTTGCAAAAGGGTAATCCATGAGCCAGCTAAGTGAAGAGCATTTTGCAACGAATGTCTATTACGACAGAACTTTCGATTGTGATGCCGCCAAAATACTGCCAGGTGAATTTTATTTTACCAACAAGGACATGCTGATAGTCACGGTGCTGGGTTCCTGTGTTTCTGCGTGCATTCGTGACCGGGTTTCCGGTGTCGGTGGTATGAATCATTTCATGTTGCCAGATAGCGGCGGGGATGCAGATAATCCAGTGTCGGCCTCCATGCGCTATGGCACCTATGCGATGGAAGTGCTGATCAATGAACTGTTAAAGGCAGGAGCCAAACGCGAAAACATGGAAGCCAAGGTGTTTGGTGGCGGCAATGTCTTACGAGGTTTTACTGCCATCAATGTGGGCGAGCGTAACGCCAGATTTGTACTCGATTATTTGCGGGCTGAAAGAATGCGTGTCATTGCTGAAGACCTCAATGATATTTACCCGCGCAAAGTCTATTTTTTTCCCAGAACCGGTAAGGTACTGGTCAAGAAACTCAAAGTGGAACATAACGATACCCTGAGAAGGCGCGAGCAGGATTATGCCAGCAGGCTCAAGACGACTTCAGTTGGTGGTGAAGTCGATTTGTTCTAGTTATTTTGTATGCGTGATGTCGGTGGCTGAGACTGAACGCGGAGTGTTTGCGAATGAAGATTAAAGTATTGATTGTCGATGATTCTGCGCTGATCCGTAGCGTCATGAGCGAGATCATCAGCAGCCAGCCCGATATGGAGGTGGTCGGTGTTGCTCCTGATCCTCTGGTCGCACGTGAGCTGATCAAACAGACCAATCCAGATGTACTGACGCTGGATGTGGAAATGCCAAAGATGGATGGCCTGGATTTTCTTGAGCGCCTGATGCGCTTGCGTCCTATGCCTGTCATCATGGTGTCGTCACTAACTGAGCGGGGCTCTGAAATTACCATGCGTGCACTGGAGTTGGGGGCGGTTGATTTCGTCACCAAACCCAAGCTGTCGATACAAAGTGGCATGCTTGAATACACTGAGCTGATCACGGACAAGATCCGGATCGCCTCCAAAGCCAGAATCAGGCCAAGAACTGCGCCCGTAGCGACTCCTGGTCAGGCACATGTTGGTGTATTGCCACAAGTTCGCAATCCTCTGACCAGTAGTGAAAAATTGATTATTATTGGCGCATCGACTGGTGGCACTGAGGCAATCAAGAATTTTCTGGTGCAAATGCCTTCCGATTGTCCTGGCATTTTAATTACCCAGCATATGCCAGAAGGATTTACGCGGTCTTTTGCCAAGCGTCTTGACGGCTTGTGCAAGATTTCAGTGTCTGAGGCTGCAGGTGGGGAACGTGTTTTGCCTGGCCATGCCTACATCGCTCCTGGACATTCGCATCTCTTGCTGGGGCGTAGCGGTGCCAACTACGTGACGCAACTGGATCAGGGGGAGCCTGTTAACCGGCACCGGCCTTCAGTGGATGTCCTGTTCAGGTCTGCGGCGACTTATGCCGGCAAAAATGCTGTTGGCGTGATACTGACTGGTATGGGCAAGGATGGTGCGGCTGGCATGCTGGACATGAAAAATGCTGGTGCATACAATTTTGCCCAAGATGAAGCAAGTTGTGTAGTATTTGGTATGCCGCGTGAAGCAATTGCAATTGGTGCGACACATGAGGTTGGTCCTTTGAATGAATTGCCCACCAAGGTACTGCATTACCTTGCTACGCATGGCAGCAGAGCCCTCAGGGTGTGACGTTTTGATAGAATTTAATGTGTTACAGCAATTTCACCACCGTTTTATCTCAATTTGTCCGATAATGCTAATAACTGTCCTTAAAGAAATAGTGGAGTAATTCATGGCTGATCAAAATCTCAAATTTTTAGTAGTCGACGATTTTTCTACTATGCGTCGCATAGTACGGAATTTGCTGAAAGAATTGGGATATTCCAATGTCGATGAAGCTGAAGACGGTGCAATGGGGCTGGCAAAGTTGAAGAATGGTGATTTCGATTTCGTCATCTCAGACTGGAACATGCCTAACATGGATGGGCTGACTATGTTGCAGCACATCCGTGCTGATCCAGCTTTGTCAAAAATGCCGGTACTCATGGTCACGGCTGAAGCCAAAAAAGAAAATATCATCGCTGCTGCGCAGGCTGGTGCAAATGGCTATGTAGTAAAACCATTTACTGCAGCCACACTGGATGAAAAACTGACTAAGATTTTCGAAAAACTGGGAAAATAAGATAGCAGGGTAATCAATTTTGCCGGGAGATGGCCATGAGTCAGCACTTTAATCGAGGTGCTAAAGCATCAAGTCTCCCGGGCAAATGCGCAAAATCGCAAGGCTTTGCAGCTATGCCTGATTAGGTGTTACATCAAGTAGCAAATAATGCAGGGCATATATCTTCAGTTTTGTGCTGCGGGATATTATAGTGTTGCCTGTCAGTACTTCAATCAATACGCAAAGGGTTGCCTGGTAGTCATAAAGCGGAGTCGGTTTCGTTGAATTGCCGGTAACTTGGGTTCTGAATTTTTCAATCATATTAATCCAACATAAATAATACTAAGATGATAGAAGAAAGTTTCATCGTAAGAGAGCCCTTACTCGATCCTAAACAAAGAGTTATCGGTTTTCAGATTTCCTGGCAGCAGCCAGATCAGAATGCAGAAGCAAGCACGGAAAGCCTGAGTGCCTTGCTTGAATTCGTCGCAGTTCAATTGCATGATGACGACAAGGGATTTTTGCTCGGTGACAGTCTGTTGTTTCTCGAAGCAGTGCCTGAGTTATTGCATGCAGAAGGCCTGAAGCAACTTCCGGCCAAGAACACTGTACTTATACTCCATAAAAAATACTTCGCTGACCCTGATACGCTCGCTGCGGTGACGGAGTTGCGTCAACTAGGTTATGGTATTTGCCTGCGTAGTGCTGAGGTGACGACGCTGGAACGCTCTTATTTTGCGCAAATCACCCACCTTGAAGTCAAATTGAATGCCGCTAATTTTGCTTCGCAAGCCAAGGTCTATGCGACTCTGAAGCAATCGACGGTGCGTATGGTTGCCCGCAATGTGAATGCCTGGCAAGATTTTGATGCCTGTTCAGCTCTGGGTCTTGACAGCTTTGTCGGTAAATTGCACCTGACACCAAGACCAAGTACTGCTCCCAAGACTTTAAATACCGCACAAACGACTATTTTGCAGTTGATGGAAATGGTCAGAAAAAATGCCGACATCCAGCAGCTTGAAGCGGTTGTCAAACGCGATGCAACACTGGCCTATAAACTTTTGCGTTACATAAACTCGGCTGGCTTTGGTTTGCGTACTGAAGTGCAGTCCTTGAAGCATGCAGTACAGATGCTGGGTTATAGTCCTTTATACCGCTGGCTGACGCTGTTGCTGGCAACTGCCAGTACTAGTGGCTATTCTCCGGTATTGCTAGAAACCGCTATCGTCCGTGGTCGTTTGGCTGAAATCCTGGGGCAAAGCAAAATGTCCAAGAGCGAAGCTGAAAACCTGTTTGTCGCAGGTATGTTCTCTTTGCTGGACAGGCTTCTCGGTATTCCCATGGAAGAGGTGCTGTCATCGATACAGTTGCCTGAAGTGGTCACTGAGGCCTTGATCTCCCGTGGTGGTACTTATGGACCTTTCCTGGCCCTGGCTGAGGCGTGTGAGTTGAACAGCATGCTGGTTGGCTCTCTGGCAGAGTCACTGAAGATCACTCCACCAGATTTAAATGCTGCGCATATGGCAGCGCTAGTCTGGGCAAAAAATGTTGCTTCTGTAGCCTGATCAGGTTTCACGTTAACAAAAAAGACAAGCAGTTTTGCTTGTCTTTTTTTTGCTTTATTTGGCAAGAGTAGATAAAGTTCGCTACTTGAAAATTAAATTGAGACAAGTCCCATTCTTGTGGGAAATAAATCGTTCCATCTATGAGTGTTGTGCAAGCCAAAAGTGAAGTGTCTCCAACCACCATACCCGCCTGGCTGGTCTGGTTACTTACTGTCTTCTTTTTGGCCTATGGTCTTGGTTGTTATCCGATATTAGACAATAACGAGGGCCTGTACGCAGAAATCCCGAGGGAGATGCTGGCCTCTGGTGACTGGCATCATTGGATCATTCCTCACCTGAATGGTCTGGCCTATATGGAAAAGCCGCCTTTGCTATATTGGCTGACGGCAATTTCTTTTGCTGTGTTTGGCGAAAATGAATGGGCAGCCCGGCTGGTGCCAGCGATGTCTGCACTGTCTTGCGTAGCTTTGATTTTGTGGTTTGGCCGGCAGATAGCGCGGGTTGCTGCCTCGCGTCTGGCTGCCTTGATGTTCATCAGTGGCCTGGGTGTAATGGCGATGTCGCGCACCCTGATGTTTGACATGCTGCTGACTGTATTCTTGACAGGTGCGCTGATGTTTGGCTATCTGTACAGTATCTCTGGTGAAAAAAAGAAGCTCAACTGGTGTTTGGGTTTATTGGCATTTGCCTTACTGGCCAAGGGCTTTGTTGCCGTTATTTTGTTTGGCGCAGTGAGCTTTATTTACACCATACTGTTTTCCAGTTCGCTAAGAGACCTTCAAAAAAGAATCATCGCCTGGTTTGATCCAAAGGCGATAGGGATTTTCTTATTGATAGCCTTGCCCTGGCATATCGCCGCCATATGGGCTGAGCCTATATTTGCCTGGTTTTATTTCATCAATGAACATGTGCTGCGCTTTTTGGGTAAGCGTGAACCTCATGATTACTACGCCGGTGCGTGGTGGTATTACTTGCCAAGGATGGTGCTCTATCTTTTCCCGTGGTCCTTCTTTTTGCCCGTACTCTTATTCGTCAGGGCAAGGCAGCAAACACCCAGAACATTGCATTTTTTCCTGGCTTGCGCCTGGATCATGCCAGTCCTGTTTTTCTCTTTATCCAGCGCCAAGGCGAATTATTATCTTGTCGTTGTGATGCCACTGGCGGCATTGCAATTGGCGATTGCCCTCGAAGACAGAGGCTTTGGTGCCGCATGGGGCAGGGCGCTGGTGGGTGTGTTTTTGGCCACATTATTTGGTCTTGCTGCCTGGTGGGTGGGCAAGCAGGTGAATCATCAGCTATCTTCTCTGTTGGTCTATGGCATGGATGGCAAGCAATTTTTGCGGGTCTTCATGTTGTCCGCTTGTGTGTTGAGCACAGGTGTTGCAGTTCTTGTCTGGCACAAAGCGCGCTTTGGAATATTTCCCTTTATCGCTTTGCCAGCATTGATGTTGCTGGCGTTTATTGGGCTTTTACAAGCCGCCGCGCAATGGACTTCTACTCAACCCTTGTTGGCTGAATTGTCAACAATTGAAGCTAAGCATGAAGTATTTTTATTTAAGGTTTTTGAACATCAATCTTCATTGCCATTTTATTTGAAGCAGCCAGTAAGAGTGGTTGATAGCCGTAGTAGTGATTTGTTTTGGGGAAATAAACTTCATAAGAATAGTATTGTTCTTTCAGATAGCAGTTTTGATACTTTGTTAGATAAGCAATCCGTCGTTTTGCTTGTTCTTGATGAGGATTTGGATAGAAACCCAAAACTACCAGATAGCCAGGCAGAGTGCTTTATGTGTAAAAAATATGCGTATAAATTCAAAAAAATTAAAAAAATCGGCCGAACCACCTTGTTTATGAACTGAGTTTGGTAGTCAAGGCAATTTCTTCCTGCTGGCGTCTGGAGTCAGGTTGGGCATCAAGGTATAATCACGCTTTCTGATCCAACCAGCATTTGTGCACGGCAGGTTTTGTGTACTGTGCCTCAACTATCTCGCTCACCATGTTGATATTGCCAGGCTCCAACGCCCTGTCTGCTTTTCGTACCTCCGGTCTTCTCTCTCGTTTGCAAGCTGTCGATGCCAATATCGTTGGCGTCAGCGGCCGCTATGTTCATTTCGTCGATACGGCATCTGAACTGAGCAAAGAAGACGCTGACCGCCTGAATGCTCTGTTGGTGTATGGCGATGCATTTGCTGCCAGCAGCGACGGTGATGTGTTTGTCGTGATCCCGCGTTTTGGCACGATCTCGCCATGGGCAAGCAAGGCTACAGACATCGTCCATAATTGCGGCATGACGCATATCCACCGTCTGGAACGCGGCATTATCTATTATGTGCAAGTCAAGACTGGTTTGCTGGGTGGCGCTAAAAAACTCGCTGATAGCAGCCGTGAGCAAGTCGCAGCGCTTTTGCATGACCGCATGACAGAAATGGTGCTGGCCGATGCAAAGCAAGCCCAGGCACTATTCTCTGAACTGGTCGCTAAAGAGCTGGAACATGTCGATGTACTGCAAGGTGGCAAGGCTGCACTGCTGCAGGCAAACACCGAACTGGGCCTGGCTCTGTCAGATGACGAGATCGATTATGTGGTTGATGCCTTCACCACGGCAAAACGCAATCCGACTGACGTTGAATTGATGATGTTTGCCCAGGCGAACAGCGAACATTGCCGTCACAAAATTTTCAATGCAGACTGGACTATCGATGGTCAGAAACAGGATAAATCCCTGTTCCAGATGATCAAAAATACCCACGAATTGCAACCCAAGGGAACCATCGTTGCCTATAGCGATAATTCTTCCATCATGGAAGGTGCGGTAGTCAATCGCTTCTTCCCATCTGGTAAAGATCAGGTCTATCAAGTCACAGAAGAACTGACGCACACCCTGATGAAGGTGGAAACGCATAATCACCCAACCGCCATTTCCCCATTCCCGGGTGCTTCTACTGGCGCTGGTGGCGAAATCCGCGATGAAGGTGCGACAGGCCGTGGTGCCCGTCCAAAAGCGGGCCTGACCGGCTTTACCGTCTCCAATCTGATGCTGCCAGGCGCACGCCAGGCCTGGGAAAACGCAAGTGACAGCCTGACTGCAAAAGCCGATGTGAATGTCTACGGCAAGCCAGACCGCATCGCTTCACCGCTGCAAATCATGATAGAAGGTCCTTTGGGTGGTGCGGCTTTCAATAATGAATTCGGTCGTCCGGTTCTGGGCGGCTACTTCCGTACCTTTGAACAAAATGTTGGCGGTACGGTCTATGGCTATCATAAGCCCATCATGATTGCCGGTGGTATCGGCAATATCTCTGACAGGCATACCAAAAAGAATGATCTGCCGGTTGGCACTCTGTTGATACAACTGGGTGGCCCGGGCATGCGCATAGGCATGGGTGGCAGTGCGGCTTCTTCGATGGCAACCGGTACCAATACAGCAGATCTGGATTTTGATTCTGTACAGCGTGGCAACCCTGAAATGGAACGCCGTGCGCAAGAAGTCATCAATTCATGCTGGCAGTTGGGTGACGACAATCCTGTCCTGTCCATCCATGACGTCGGTGCGGGTGGTTTGTCGAATGCTTTCCCTGAAATTACCAATGATGCCAAGCGCGGGGCGCTGTTTGATTTGCGTAAAGTACCGCTGGAAGAAAGCGGCATGGCACCGAAAGAAATCTGGAGTAACGAATCCCAGGAGCGTTATGTCCTGGGCATAGCACCAGAAAGTCTGGAGCTGTTCCGCCATTTCTGCGAACGTGAGCGTTGCCCGTTTGCCGTGGTGGGTACCGCGACTGAAGAACGTCAATTGCGCGTCATTGACCCGCTGAATGACACTTCACCAGTCGATATGCCCATGAATGTCTTGCTTGGCAAACCGCCAAAAATGCACAGGGATGTTGTCCATGTCAGCAATGACTTCCCTAAAATTGATTTGACGGGCATCGATCTGCAAGTTGCCGCTGAGCGCGTATTGAGCCTGCCTACGGTTGCTGACAAATCATTCCTGATCACCATTGGTGACCGCACGGTTGGCGCTACATCAGTGCGTGACCAGATGGTTGGTCCATGGCAGGTGCCGGTAGCTGATTGCGCCGTGACCACCATGAGCCTGGAAGGCTACCTGGGTGAAGCCATGTCCATGGGCGAGCGTACACCTCTGGCCGTGATTGATGCAGCAGCATCTGGCCGTATGGCGGTTGGTGAAGCCATCACCAATATCGCTGCTGCACCGATCAAAGATATTTCGGATATCAAACTGTCAGCTAACTGGATGGCGGCCTGTGGCCAGCCTGGCCAGGATGCGGCTTTGTTTGATACGGTAAAGGCAGTCGGCATGGAATTGTGCCCTGCGCTGGGTATCAGTATCCCGGTGGGTAAGGATTCCCTGTCCATGCGAACTACCTGGAAGGATGAAGGGCAAAGCAAGGCCGTGACCTCACCGGTATCACTGATTATTTCTGCCTTCTCGCCCGTGTATGACGTACGCAAGTCACTGACGCCGCAAATTCGCCTGGATCAAGGCGATACCAGTCTGATCCTGATCGACCTCGGGCGTGGCAAAAATCGCCTGGGCGCATCCTGTTTTGCCCAAGTCATGCAGCAACTCGGCAATGATGCGCCGGACGTCGATAGTGCAGAAGATCTGAAAGCCTTCTTTGCCGCTATCCAGCAGTTGAATAGAGAAGACAAATTGCTGGCTTACCATGACCGCTCTGATGGTGGCCTGTACGCCAGCCTGTGTGAAATGGCCTTTGCCGGCCGTGCTGGCATGTCTGTCAATCTCGATATCCTGACCATGGACAGTGAGCATGCGGCAGACCACGGTGACGCCAAGAACTGGGCAAGCCAGGTGTCTGAACGTCGCAACGACATGACCTTACGCGCCTTGTTCAATGAAGAACTGGGTGCCGTGATACAAGTTCGTACTGAGCAGCGTTCAGAAGTCATGGATGTCTTGCGTAGCTTTAATCTGGGTGCTTGCAGCCATATCATAGGCAAGCCAAACAATAGTGGCATCATCGAATTTACCCGCGATGCCAAGCAAATTTATAATCAGCCGAGAACTGCATTACATCAGTTATGGAGCAAAACCAGCTGGCAAATCGCCCGCCTGCGCGATAACCCTGCTGGTGCCGATGCTGAATACGTACGCATCGTTGATGCCAATGATCCCGGCATGCAACCCAAGCTGAGTTTTGACCCGCAGCAAGACGTGGCAGCGCCATTCATTGCGACTGGCGTGCGTCCCAAGGTCGCCATCTTGCGTGAGCAAGGCGTGAATTCGCATATAGAAACTGCTTATGTCATGCACAAATCCGGTTTTGAGGCGGTCGATGTGCATATGAGTGACCTGATCGCTGGTCGCGCAAAACTGGCTGACTTCAAGGGCTTGATCGCCGTTGGTGGTTTCTCTTATGGTGACGTGCTGGGGGCAGGCGAGGGTTGGGCTAAAACGATTTTGTTCAACGCCATGATGTCTGATCAGTTCTCGCAGTTCTTCCATCGTGACGATACCTTTGGTCTGGGTATTTGTAATGGTTGCCAGATGATGAGTAATTTGAAATCCATTATCCCTGGAGCGCAGGCATGGCCTAAATTCACGAAGAACAAGTCCGAGCAATTTGAAGGCCGTTTTGCCATGGTGGAAGTGGCAGAGTCTGCTTCTATTTTCTTCCAGGGTATGGCCGGTACGCAAACGCCTATCGCCATCGCTCATGGTGAAGGTTTTGCTGACTTCTCAACCACAGGTGATATTGCTAAAGCCCAAGTGGCCATGCGCTTTATCAATAATGCTGGCCTGGTGACAGAAGCTTACCCATACAATCCAAATGGTTCACCACAAGGCATTACATCTGTCACCAATGAAGACGGACGCTTTACTGTCTTGATGCCACATGCAGAGCGTGTATTCCGCTCAGTATTGCATTCATGGCATCCAGATGGCTGGGGTGAAGATTCTCCCTGGATGCGCATGTTCCGCAATGCGCGCGTTTTTGTAGGCTGATCTCTGCAGCAGACAATATGCAAATGATTAGCAGTTGATATAAGGGGCGAAATCATGAAAATGGTTTCGCCCGTTTTATTTGGTCTATGCTTTATGAAGATGATTTACATTTGAGTATGGAATAAAGCGGCTGGAAGGCACAGCTTTCCTTATAATGAATCGCCAGGGAAACTTTCTCTAGATAAATGCGATACTTATTATTCTTTGCTTTGTTGCTTAAATTGCATGATTGCCGTGCAGCTGATACCGTGCGTGCGTGTGGCGGTGACAGTAATTGGCCGCCCATGTCTTATGTGAAGGCAGCCGGATCGCCAGTAGAAGGTTTGTCAGCCGAGGTTTTGCGAAACATCTTTATTGATCCCAAAATAGAGCTCAGGCCATGGGCACGTTGTCTGGCTGAAGTGCAGGCACGTGCAGGTTTTGATGTTGTCATGTCGGTATTCAGGAACCCCGAACGTGAAAAAATTTATCTGTTTTCCCGTAGTTATCACAGCCTGACACCTTCCTATTTATATTCAGCAAAGCGCTTCCCACAACCACCGTTGCAAGTCCTCAGTGATCTGGAAAAGTACAAGGTTTGTTCTTTGCACGGTTCATCAACTTTTTATACGCGTTTGCCAGCTTCTGCCATAGAGAGTGGTGCAACCAGTTATACCAGCCTCATGCGCAAGATTGAACGGGGGCATTGTGATATTGTGGTGGATATGCAAGAAGTGTTATGGGGCTTTGCCCGTCTGAGTCTTTTGCCTCTGGAGATGAGTACATACAAGATACAGAGCTTGCCGCAGACTGAAAAATACCCTCTGCATTTTGGTGTCAGCAAGGAACATCTTCAAGCTGCACAAATCATAGATCAGCTCGACAAAGGCTTGGCGGAACTGCAGCGCAATGGCAAATTGAACAGCATTATCAATAAATACCAGTAAATATGTATAACTAAGTGCTGGAAAAACAAAAGAGGCGCGATGCGCCTCTTTTGTTTTAAAACATCGTCACCTTATGGGGCGACTTTGGCCTTTTTGATCAGGGTCTGCTGATAAGCTTGCAGGCGCTGCTGAGAAATACCATTTACAAAATCACGTTTCACTTCTTCAAGTGTAGGGAATTTTGCAGTACGCGTATCATCCAGCTTGACGATGTGGAACTTGTCTTTACCTTGAGCATCAGTCATTTTTACAGGTGTTTCTGTAAATTGACCTTTTTGCAGCTTGGTCAATGCCTGAGCGAATGCTGGCGGCCAGTTGCTTGGTACGGACCAATCCAGATCACCACCTTTGGATGCATTGCCAGGATCTTTGGAGACTTGTTTTGCCAGTTCTTCAAATTTGGCGCCACCTTTTAATTTGGAGATTGTTGCTTTTGCTTCATCTTCTGTATCAAGAACGATGTTGAACAGGTGATATTCTTTGTCGCCTGCCTGCGCTTTTTGCTTGTCGTATTCTGCCTGGACTTCAGCATCAGTGACAGGATTCTTTTTCAGGTAATCAAACATCATTGCGCGAACCAGAATGGTTTGACGTGCTTGTTCGATAGCTTGTTTTACATCGGCATTTTTTGCCAGTCCTGACTTTTCGGCCTCTTGTATCAAGACTTCATTGACGATCAGGTCTTGCTTGATCTGTGCGCGCAGCTGCGGAGTATCCTGCTGCTGGCCTTGCGTTACCGCTTGTTTTACTAATGCTTCAAGTTGGCTGGCTGGAATAGCCTTGCCATTAACTGTAGCCAGGTTCTGAGCCATTGCAGGCAGGGCAGTTGCAAGAAGTACTACCAGCAAATGAGCAGGTTTAAAAGTCATTGTCTGTTCCTAAATAACAAAATAAATAAAACGGATTATAAATAAACTGCTTAGGTCGGTATCTCTGACGGACTTAATGCCACGATATTGAGGGCATGAATTTCCGTTTGCATCATAACGCCAACGGCATCATACACTAGTCGATGGCGAGAAATGCGGTTTAATCCTTCAAATTGCTGACAAACTATTCTTACACTGTAATGACCTGCGCCACCAGCCGCGCCAGCATGACCCCGATGAGCCTCGGAGTCATCTGTTAACTGACAGTCAACTGGCTGCAAGGTTTCATTCAGACGGGCTAATATTTTCTCCGTGCGCGTCATTGTGCAGGTTCTTCCATGTATTTAGCCAGAAACAGACTTTGGATAATGATAAATGCTGGCATGATGGCAACAACGGCCAGGAGTTTGAAATTAGCCCAAGTATCCGTGGAGAAATTAAACGCCACATACAGGTTAACGAAACCCATGAGCAAGAAATACGCCATCCATGCATAGCTAAGTCGTGTCCAGATATGCTCTGGCAACTTGATTTGCTCACCCATCGCCAATTGAATCAAGTTACTTTTAAATACAAACTGGGCCAAAGCAAATGCACCGCAATAGCACCAATAAAGTACAGTTGGCTTCCACTTGATGAAGGCTTCGTTTTGGAAATACAAGGTAGCGCCACCAAACACCATGATAATGATGAATGAAATCCATAGCATGGCATCCACTTTCTTGCGACGTATCAGCAGATAACCTATCTGAAATACCGACGCGACCAAGGTAATCGCTGTAGCCAACAAAATAGGGGCCAGTTCAGCAGTGGTTGCACCGCCAGACACTATGCCGGAAAAATAATCGGAGACGATGGATTGTGCAGCAGTTGCGTTTTTCTCACCCCATTTAAGGGTGAGAAAAAACAAAACTACCGGGAACATATCAAAAAGAAATTTCATTTACAAACAATCAGGTTTTACAGGATCAAACTACAGGATCAAACTTCAAGGACGCTGAATTGATGCAATAGCGCAACCTTGTCGGTGGTGGTCCGTCAGGAAATACGTGGCCCAGATGGGCGTCGCAGATATTACACAAAATCTCAGTGCGCGTCATGCCATGAGATGTATCAACTTTTTCACGTACATTGGCTGGATTTAATGCCCTGAAGTAGCTTGGCCAGCCGCAACCGGAATCAAATTTGGCATCGGAGGCAAACAAAGGCGTGTTGCAGCAGACGCAGGTATAGATGCCAGCCTCATGGTGATCCCAGAATTTGCCTGTAAAAGCGCGTTCAGTGGCTGCATGCCTTGTGACTTCATACTCCATGGAGCTCAGCTGTGCTTTCCATTCGGCATCTGACTTGAAGATTTTACTCATGATTTCCTCTTCACTTCTTTCTTGTATCAGGATGAACAACTGACTTCCAGATGCTTTGCCCAGTCTGGCGGCAAGCTTGCGTAGTCGTCGTGTTCCTCTTGTTCGTCATAGGGGTTTTCCAGGATGCTCAATAATTTCCTGACTTCTGAAAAATCCTTCTTTTGCGCTTTTTCTATCGCCTGCTGCGCAAGATAATTTCTTAAAATATATTTGGGATTGACTGAAAGCATACTGGTTTGACGTGTCTGTTCATCACTTTGTTCCATTGCCAGACGCGCCCGGTAGTTCAGTAGCCAAGTGTCCAGACTATCCCTGTCCAGAAACAAATCACGCAGCAGCTCATCATTGGTCGATTTCTGGTTCGAAAGCTTACTCAAATGACGGAAACTCAGGGTGAAGTCAGCATGATTACTTTGTAACAAAGTGAAAAACCCAGCAAACAAGTCAAGATCAGCCTTGTGATCTGTCTTCAGGCCAAATTTTTGATGCATGAGTTCTGACCACTTTTGCCGATAAACGGCAGGATAATGACTCAATGCCGCATTGGTGTCATCGACACTGCCTATGAGTGGTGATAAAGCTTGTGCCAAAGCCTGGCAATTCCAGTTGCCTATGGCTGGCTGCATGCGGTATGAATAACGACCTTGCTGGTCAGTATGATTGCAGATATGTTTTTCATCATAAGCTTCCATGAAGCCGAACGGGCCATAGTCCAGCGTCTGGCCTATGATGGACATATTGTCGGTATTCATGACGCCATGCATAAAGCCCGCAGCCTGCCAATGCGCCATGAGTTCTGCCGTGCGCGTGGTGACGGTGGCCAGTAACGACTGGTAAGGATTGTTCTCTGTCAGCAGTTCAGGGTAAGAATGCTGGATGACATAATCAGCCAATTGTCGCAGATCATCCATCCTGTCGTTGTAATACCAATGCTCAAACGAGCCAAAGCGTACAAAGCTGGGTGCTACGCGGGCGACGACGGCGCTGGTTTCTGGGGTTTCGCGAAAAACCATCTGGTCTGAGCCTATGACACACAGCGCACGCGAAGTGGGTATGTTCAACGCCGCCATCGCTTCAGAGCATAAAAATTCACGTATGGAAGAGCGTAATACCGCACGCCCATCACCCATGCGCGAATATGGCGTCATGCCTGCACCTTTGAGCTGGATTTCCAGATGCTGACCGGCATGCGATATACCACCAAGCAGCAAAGCGCGGCCATCACCCAATTGACCGGCCCAGACACCAAACTGATGGCCCGAATATACCGCTGCCAGCGGCTTGCTGCCAGGAAGAACCTGGTTGCCTGAAAAGTAATTCAAAAATTCTGGGGAATTAAGACTTGCCTGATTCAGGTTCAATTGCGTGGCAACTTCATCGCTGACCGCGACCAGATAAGGTTTACCTATGGGGCTGGCTGAAAGCTGGGTATAAAAATGCGGGGGAAGTTCTGCAAACTTATTCTCCAGCATCAAATCTTGCGGGGAGAGTGGGGGAATGTTCATGAGGTGCCGCGCGGCTATAAAAAGAATAAACGCATTTTGACAGATTTGGTCAAAATGCGTTTATCAGTTGTTTACTCGTGATGCGGGATCAGGCAGTAATACGTTCCCTGGTCTTGCAGCCATCAATCAGGAAGGACAAGCTGATCACCAGTACCAGTTCACCTTCAGCAGAGCGGGCAGTTCCCGTAATGCCAGGTGTGCTGATACAGGTCAGCGGTTTAATGACCAGATCTGCAGTGCCATCAACCGCATCGACAGACAAGATGTAAGGGCTAGGGGCCGCAATGACGATACCAACTCTTTCAGACGCTGGTGTATAGCCCAATATCTTGCCCAGAGACTTCACTGGCAAAGGCCGGCCAAGATCGCGCAATACAGGTTGGCCGCCAACGCTTTCAAAGGTTTCTGGCAATTCAACTACGCGCTGTACGGTTGCCATTGGCAATGCCAGTGACGCACCATCTGTACGGACAAGCATGGTGGGTACGATAGACAGCTCAATTGGCAAACGGATCAGGAAAGTAGTACCTGTTCCCAATTGAGAGGCTATCCGTATCGCGCCGCGATGGCGTTCTACAGCGGTTTTTACCACGTCCATGCCTACGCCGCGGCCAGAGACACTGGAAGCGACTTCTTTGGTCGAGAAGCCAGGCAAAAATACCAGTTGGAAAGCTTCGTCATCGGTACGGGCATCATGTACATTGATCAAGCCCTTGGAGACAGCTTTGTCGCGTAGTCTTTGCGCATCCATACCTTTGCCGTCATCCGTCACTTCTATCATGACGCTGCTGGCTTCTTGCCATGCTTTCAATGAAATCGTGGCGCGCGGTGATTTATTGGCATTGATGCGTTCCTCAGCAGTTTCTATACCGTGATCAAGGGCGTTGCGCAACATGTGGACCAATGGGTCATACAAGCTATCCACGACCACGCGATCGACTTCTGTCTCGGCACCGGCAATGTTCAAATCAACTTCTTTACCGAGGTCACGTGCCAGTTCCCTGATCAGCCTCGGGAATTTCTGGAACAAACGTCCCACAGGCTGCATGCGGGTTGCCAGCGTGGCACGTTGCAGCTCGGTTGAGTAACGGGATGCGCGTGTCAGGGTTTCTGTCAGGGCAGACATCAGCGGTGCCGCTTGCCCGTCAAACTTGAATTGCGACAGTTTTTCAAGTAATACGGCTGCCTGGTTGGCTGCCTGTACAGATTCACCTGCAACTTCAAGCAAGACGTTCAACTTGACCGCGTCTATACGTATACTTTCTTCTTTTGCAGGAGCGTTTTGTTTGACCTCTGCACCTGACAGCGAGGATTTGACAGCTTCAGTTTCCTCTCTCTGCGCCGGTTCTGCTGCATGCACTTCCGCTTCTTCAGATTCGGCTGCTTCTGCTGCTTCAGCTTCTGGTAAAGTACCTGGCGGTGTCACGGCACGGAAATAGGCCTCCCAGTCAAGTTCGCCGTCATTCTCTTTTTCTGCAGGTGGGGCAGCCTTTTCTACGGGCTTGGGCGTTTCTGCTGGTTTGGCTTTCGCCGCTGCCGGTTTTTTACTGACGCCTTTCATTTCTATGGCGTCAGTCAGCATTTTTTCGAGCGACTTGGGCATGGTCGAGAGCTTGTCCGGCTCCGTGCCATTATTGAGCGCAGTTAACTGATCTGCGACAAAGCCGCTCGCCTCAAGCGCTGCTTCTATCGCCTCTGGCGTGACAGGAACTTGTCCCGTGCGCAGGGCGTCGAAGAGGTTTTCGGTTAAATGGCAGGCCGATACCATGGCGCTCAAGTTCATGAAACCAGCGCCACCCTTGATGGTATGGAAGGATCGGAATACGGCATTCAGCGTATTCATGTCGCCGGGATTGCGCTCGAGCGAAAGCAGATGTTCTTCTACATTGGTCGCCAGATCGAGCGCTTCGACGACAAATTCTTTGAGCATGTCATCCATTAGAAACCCAGACTATCAAGTAGGTTATCTACATCGTCCTGTTCCAGTGCTGCGTTCGGGACGGAAGGGCCTTCCATCAATTCTACTGCCTTCTCTTTCAAGTCAGATGGTGCATTATCTAGCAGGATTTGCGCCAGCTCGTGTTCCACCCGTTTGTTGATGGCCACGACTTTCTTGATCAACTGACCAGTCAGATCCTGGAAGTCTTGCGCCATCATGATGTCGAGCAGGCGCGCTTTTTCTGCATCGGTCGCCGTCAACACATTATTGGCGAAAGTCTTGGAATCTGTCGCCAGGGTTTTGAATTCATCAACGCTGAGTTTTCCATCAAACAAATCTGTCCAGCGCGCATCCATGGACTTGGCTTTTTTTGCCAGTTCATCTTGCTCAGGCATGCCCAGATCTGTCGCGTTCAATACCTTGTTGGCCGCCTGTTCAGTCAGCGTGGCGACGTACTCCAGTCGCCCCTGGGCATCGGCAATCTGTACTGCGACATCGGATAGCGAACGGTCATAACCGAGCTCGCGCATGGAGTCATGCAGCATTCTGACAAGACCACCTAAACGGTCAAACATAGGCTTTGCAGCATCCGCATCATCGCTGTGAAAATTGAACTTGGCGGGTGCCGGCTCAAGCTGGTCAGCCTCGCTGCCAGAAGGCGGGGAAGAGGGGGACTCTACATTGGTTTCCAGGCGCTGATTGGCCATTTCTTCAAACAATGCGTCCAGATCATCTGCTGAATCGGTCATAGTCCTTGGTTCTCCATAATCGCATTGATCATTGTGTAAAGCTTCACAAATGTCACGGGGTGTCAGCGGGAGTATGCAGACATGTTCTGAGTATTACTGCCTTTCAGATACCACGTTTCTGCATGGACTCCGTTTTTTTCCTGATTTATTTTGCTTGAATCAGGGGGTAATTTTTATCCATGAACAAGACTGCTTTTTGCTCACGTTCATAGTAGCAGGACATTACCGAAGAATAACCCAGAGTAATAAAATTTGTCATTCTTTTGTTACTCCCGATGCAGTTTTGTCACATTCTTTTACGTAAGTTCGCAAAAATTGTTCTGGTGTCTCTATTCTGAACATGCCAGCCTGCTTCATTTTTCTGGCGAGCTTGAGCAAAGCTTTGTCTTTGGTGATCAAAACTTCAGCATGGGCGTCGCGTGCAATCTCCAGAAACTTCTGGTCATCCTTGTCACTGCAGACAGGGAGTCTGTAGCCCGTATCGGTGGGAGCGAGGCATTCAATATGGGCGTCAAACAGGGCCGTTACTGCTTCTGCGCTTTCGTGTCTTGCTGCAAGATGAGGGTAGCCGAGTACCGCCAGCCATTCATCACGGCAATCTGTACGGGTCAGGGCCTTTAGCTGACCACTGCCGAGATCTTCGAGCAGGACTGACCATCTGGGATCTTTGAATACAAATAAATCCAGACACACATTGGTGTCAAGAATTACGCGCTTAGGTATGATGTCGGTCATTTATGCCTATTAAATTCAATTTATGCTCATTGTATTATCTCCAGCCAAAAGTCTGGATTTTGAAACACCTGTAAAAACCAGGACGAAGACTACGCCCCATTTTTTTGCTGAAGCAGAAGAGTTGGTGGAAATAGCCAGGACATATAGTGCTGATCAATTGGGCAGGCTGATGGATATCTCTCCAGCGCTTGCTGAATTGAATGTGCAACGCTTTGCTGACTGGGTACCGCTGCCGGATGCACCACATAGTAAACAGGCAGTATTTGCATTTAATGGTGATGTATATGAGGGGCTCGATGTTGCCAGCCTGACGTCTTCACAACTGAAATATCTACAAAACCATCTGCGTATCCTCTCTGGTTTATACGGCTTACTGCGTCCGCTTGATGCCTTGCAGGCGTACAGACTGGAGATGGGAACTGCACTTGTCAATCAGCATGGTAAAAATTTGTACAGTTTCTGGGGAGATAAAATTAGTTTACTGTTGAGTGATGCAATTCAGCAACACAAATCACAAATACTGGTGAATTTGGCATCTGATGAATACTTCAAGGCGGTAAGGCCAGCAGTTTTGGGTGCAAAAATCATTTCCCCCGTTTTTCAGGACTGGAAAAATGGCCAATACAAAATCATTTCTTTTTATGCCAAACGCGCCAGAGGCTTGATGGCCAGATACTGTGCCCAACACGGTATTCGTAAGGTAAATGACTTGAAAGCTTTTGCTGAAGAGGCTTATGCCTATTGCGAAGAGGAATCTACCAGCACTGAATGGGTATTCCGGCGAAAAATAGAAGATTGATGTAATTAGTCAGGGCACATGCTTGTGCCCTGAGATCACATCCAGATTGATTGCATTCTTACCAGAATTTCCACCATGCATCGCGCTTACCGGCTTTGCCTGTCAGGTAATCACTTTTTGGGTAGTTCTGCAGGAAGACGCGGTTTGCATCGTCTCGCAGTTCTGTCATGCCCATCGCATCGTAGGAGCGTATCAAAATGAACATTGCTTCTTCAATGGATGGCGCATCAGGGTACTCCTTGATGGCAGACTGTGCACGGTTGGCAGAAGCCAGGTAGGCACCACGGCGCAGGTAATAACGTGCAACGTGTACGTCATATTGCGCGAGTGCATTCACCAGATATTTCATGCGCAGGATCGCGTCTGGCGTATACTTGCTGTCGGGGAACTGGATTGCCAGTTGCTTGAAAGCATCAAAGGAATCGCGGGAGGCTTTAGGGTCGCGTTCGGTGATATCCTGATTTGCCAGGAAATTGAGCAAGCCGACCTGATCGTTGAAGTTGATCACGCCGCGCAAATAATACATGTAATCTACATGACTATGATTTGGGTGCAGCTTGATAAAGCGTTCAACAGCTGCCAGTGCTTGTGCCTGATCACCTTGTTTGTAATAGGCGTAGGCAGTTTCCATCTGCGCTTGTTGTGCGTAAGTACCGAAAGGGAAGCGTGATTCCAGTTTTTCAAAGTACTGAATTGCCTTTTCATAACCCCCGCTGGACATTTCGTCTTTAGCTTCAGCGTATAATTTTGATGCTGACCAGGTTTTGGTCTCATCGCCTTTTTCACCAAACACCCCGCAGCCGCTTAAACTTAAGGACGCGGCAACAGCCAGAACCAGCAATTTCAAAGATTTAATGTGCATAAATTTGTGCGTGAGCATGAAAACAATTTACGGATTATAGCCGATGGCAAAAAATGTGAAACAAACTACTACAGTGATTTTGTCAGATTCCGACCTGGACACTGAATTGGAAGGGCTGAACGATACCACCGAAGTGGACGAAGATTTTGCCCTTGTAGTAGAAAATATAGAATTAAAGCTCACTTCGGATGCTTGTGGTGAGCGTTTGGACAAGACTTTGTCCAAACTGGTTCCACAATATTCAAGAAGCCGCATCCAGCAATGGATAGAAGACGGTTTCGTTAGCGTTGATGGCAAGCCTGGTCGTGGCAAGATGACCATGCTTGGTGATGAAAAAATCATCATTGAGCCACAGGCCGCTCCTGATGAAGGTGCTTATGCGCCGGAAGACATCCCTTTGAACGTGGTGTATGAAGATGACGACATCCTGGTCATCAACAAGCCGGCTGATATGGTAGTGCACCCGGCAGCGGGTAACTGGTCAGGCACTTTGCTCAATGGCCTGCTGTATCGCTGGCCTGCTTTGCTCGGCGTGCCGCGCGCTGGCATCGTTCACAGACTCGATAAAGATACTTCTGGTCTGATGGTGGTCGCCAAAACCCTGATTGCCCATACTGAACTGGTGCGCCAGCTGCAGGACAGGACAGTCAAGCGTGAATATAATGCGCTGGTATGGGGGACGCCTAATTTGTCAGGCACAGTCGATGCGCCTATGGCCAGACATCCGCGTGACCGCATCAAGATGGCGGTTTCGCAAAGCATGCTTGCCAAACCTGCTGTTACGCATTTCCAGCGCGTGGGCGCTGGCATGCTGGAAAAATTCCCTGTCAGCCTGGTTGCCTGCCAACTGGAAACTGGCCGTACTCATCAGATACGCGTGCACATGCTGTCGCTCGGCTTTCCTCTGGTGGGCGATCCTTTATATGGCAAACAGCATCTGGCGCGTTTCTTTCACCGTCAGGCACTGCAGGCACGTAAACTTGGCCTGACACACCCTACCACGGGTGAGCATGTGGAATGGGAAATCCCCTTGGCTGATGATTTTGCAGCATTGCTGCAGCAGGCTGGCATACAGACAGTATGAAACCAGACAGCAAGAACTTGGCTGATCTTGCTCCTTTCCCGGTAGTGCTGCCCAACTGGCAGCACGCGCCCGCTAACGTGCGGGCGTTCACCACTACCCGTCATGGCGGGTTCAGTCTTGGTCCTTATGGAGATGCGAGCGGCAGCGCTGGCCTCAATCTTGGCGACCATGTCAACGACAATCCCATCGCAGTAAAACAGAATCGGGATAAATTAAATCGCCAATTGCCTTCGGATGTCATATTCTTATCACAAGTGCATGGCAATATAATACTGAATGCGGCGGACCTCATTGTTGGTAATACCAATATTGGTGATGCTGTCCTCAGTATGCAAGCAGGCCAGGTCTGCGCTGTGCTGACTGCCGATTGTTTGCCAGTTTTATTTACCGATGTCGCCGGTAAGGTCTTTGCAGCAGCCCATGCGGGTTGGCGTGGGTTGGCTGGCGGAGTACTGCAAAATACAGTGTTGGCGATGAGGGGGAAGGGCGCGAAAGAAATTATTGCATGGCTTGGTCCGGCTATCGGGCCGCAAGAGTTTGAGGTGGGGCGTGATGTACTGAATGCTTTTGCTGCGCAGATTCCTGATGCGCAGGCTTATTTCAAAGTACAAGCCATGCAGGATGGAGCAGAAAAATATCTGGCTGATCTTTACGGGCTGGCAAGAAAATTGCTAAATGACATCGGTCTTGACCAGGTTTTTGGTGGAGACCATTGTACGGTGACCGAAGTGGCGGAGTTCTATTCATACCGCCGTGATGGTGTCAGCGGAAGAATGGCCAGTCTGATCTGGATAGTGCCGGATTGATTTGCTTGATTTAATCTACTTTCGTTTCGGCTGCTTGATGCTCTGGATGTGCTTCCTGTGCTTGAAGGTCGTCTGAAACTGTTGGAGTTGCAGATTGTTTTTGCAGTGCAGCTTGTTTTTCCAGTCGTTCACGCTTGCGCTGTGGTGTACGCATCAGGTATAAAACTATTGTTAAAGGAAAAACGCAATACAGGAGGAACGTCATAATGCCTGCGATGACGGAGTGTTCTGTGATCGACATCATCAGTACGACGTAAATCCAGGCGATTGCAACGATATGCATAAGAACCTATTACTTATTATTGTGAATGCTTGATGCCCGCATCCATGGTGAGAATTGAATAGTGAGAACTGTATTGCAGCTTGGTATTGTAGCTCGATACTGCAGCTTATTTAATCAGGGAAAGAAAGCTTAAAATTATTTCGAAACGATACGCGAAAATCAGGAGGCACGCATGAAGACTTTCGATCCTCAAGCTATGTACTCCGAGTGGATGTCACAGCTAGTGAATCAAGACAAATGGCAGGAGTGGATGAAACCTGCCGCAACAATGAACCCCATGCCAGCAGCAGATATGCTGAAGGACTTGGGGGCGCAGATAGACCCTGCCACCATGACGCGCTTGCAAACGGAGTATATGCAAGAGTTTGGCAGGCTATGGCAAGACTTTGCTGTATCCAAAATCCCTGATCTGAAAGACCGCCGTTTTTCAGCCCCAGACTGGCATAACCATGCCATGCACTCTTATAGTGCAGCATCCTATTTGTTGAATGCACGTTTTTTGATGGCCATGGCAGAGTCTGTGCAGGCCCCAATCAAGACAAAACAGAAAATCGGTTTTGCAGTGCAGCAAATGATAGATGCGATGTCGCCTGCCAATTTTCTGGTCACCAATCCCGAAGCGCAAAGCAAGCTGATCGAGAGCAAAGGCGAGAGTCTGGCCAAGGGCATTACTCAAATGCTGGCCGATATGCAAAAAGGCCGCATTTCCCAGACAGATGAATCCGCCTTCGAAGTCGGCAAAAATGTCGCGACATCAGCTGGTACCGTGGTGTATGAAAACCATCTGTTCCAGCTTATTCAGTATCAGCCTACCACCAAGACAGTTCATCAGCGTCCCTTGTTGATGGTGCCGCCTTGCATCAATAAATTTTATATCCTTGATTTGCAACCTGAGAACTCGGTCGTGCGTTATGCCGTTGATCAGGGGCATACAGTGTTCCTGGTGTCCTGGGCGAATCCAGATGAAAGCATGGCCGAAGTCAGCTGGAATGACTATATCGAAGACGGTGCCATACAGGCCATCAAGGTCGTACAAAAGATCAGCAAGCAAGACAAGATCAATGCATTTGGCTTTTGCGTAGGAGGCACCATTGTCTCTACGGCCTTGTCAGTATTGGCAGCGCGTGGCGAACACCCGGCCAGCAGCCTGACTTTGCTGACTACCTTGCTCGACTTTACCCAGACTGGCGTGCTTGATGTGTTTGTCGATGAAATGCAAGTCAAGATGCGCGAGCAAACCATAGGTCGTCGTGGCATCTTGCCGGGCAAAGACCTGGCCAGCACCTTCTCCAGTCTGAGGGCAAATGACCTGGTCTGGAATTATGTGCAGTCAAATTACCTCAAGGGTGAAGCACCGCCGCCGTTTGACCTCTTGTACTGGAATGCCGATAGCACTAATTTGCCAGGCCCGATGTTTTGCTGGTATTTGCGTAATACCTATCTGGAAAACAAACTCAAGCAGCCCGGTGCATTGACAGTCGCAGGCAGCAAGGTTGATCTGGGAAAGATCGATGCACCTTGCTTTGTCTATGGCTCCAGGGAAGATCACATTGTTCCATGGCAGGCAGCTTTTGCTTCTACGGCTTTGCTCAATCCACGCCATAAAGACCGTAACCGGTTTGTGCTGGGTGCATCGGGCCATATTGCTGGCGTTGTTAATCCTCCAGCCAAGAAAAAGAGAAGTTATTGGACCAATGAGCAAGCTGGCCTGGATGCAGAAAGCTGGTTCGCCGGTGCCACAGAACACCCAGGTAGCTGGTGGCCAGAATGGTCGGCCTTTTTGAGTGAGCATGGTGGCAAGATGGTGAAAGTGCCAGCGACACCTGGAAATACAGAATTTCCTGCAATTGAGGCCGCACCCGGACGGTATGTGAAGGTAAGGGCAGATTGAGGGTTTGTTGTTAAGTAATTAAAATTCAATGAGGAGAACAAATATGTCAAAACGTGTTGCTTATGTTACTGGTGGTATGGGTGGTATTGGAACTCCAATTTGCAGGCGTTTGTGCAAAGATGGTTATACGGTAGTGGCAGGTTGCGGCCCAAATTCAGCCCGCAAGGATAAATGGCTGGCCGATATGCGTGCAGAAGGCCTGGACATTCATGCTTCTGAAGGTAATGTCTCTGATTGGGAATCAACCAAGGCTGCCTTTGAAAAAGTCAGGGCAGAAATTGGTGAAGTGGATGTGCTGGTCAATAATGCCGGTATTACCCGCGACGGCCAGTTCCGCAAGATGAGCAAGGCGGATTGGGATGCTGTCATGGATACCAATTTGAATTCTCTGTTCAACGTCACCAAGCAAGTCATTGATGGAATGGTGGATCGCGGTTGGGGTCGTATCATCAATATTTCTTCTGTGAATGGTCAAAAAGGCCAGTTTGGTCAGACTAACTACTCGACGGCTAAAGCGGGTATTCATGGCTTCTCCATGGCCCTGGCACAGGAAGTAGCGACTAAAGGTGTGACGGTAAATACGGTTTCCCCTGGCTATGTGGGTACAGACATGGTCAAGGCCATCCGTCCTGACGTGCTTGAAAAGATCGTTGCTGGTATTCCGGTCAAGCGTCTGGCTGAGCCTGAAGAGATTGCCTCTATTGTTGCCTGGATTGCATCTGATGAAGGTGGTTACGCTACTGGTTCAGACTTCTCTATCAATGGTGGTTTGCACATGGGTTAATCACCGCAATAACTCAGGAATGGCCAGAAATTAGAATAAATTTTTTAAATTGGCTTTTTAGCCTCCCTGATTGCTGTCTTTCTTCTGCAGTGCGGTAAAATATGCCCATCAGAGTCGCAAGATTTCGATGGGCATATCTTTTGCAGGCTGCAAAATACAAGATATAAAAAAGGGGACAAACATGGCTAGCTGTTTTGGCTGATCCAGAACAGGAAATCATGTTTGCGTGAATAGTCTGTGTTACTTTGACGAGTGATTCTCATCAAGTGGCAGGATATCGAAGTGTTTAACTGAGATCTCAATGAATAGCGCAAAAAAATCATCACAGCATCTGATCAAGAAATATCCTAACCGTCGTCTGTATGACACCCAAACCAGCAGCTATATCACGCTGGTAGATGTCAAGCAGTTTGTATTGGAAAACGATGATTTCGCCGTAGTCGATGCAAAAACGGGCGAAGATTTGACACGTAGTATATTGTTGCAAATCATTCTGGAAGAAGAAGCGGGTGGTTCGCCGATGTTCTCCAGTGTCGTTTTGTCACAAATCATTCGTTACTATGGTCATGCAATGCAAGGCATGATGGGCAATTATCTGGAAAAAAACGTCCAGGCCTTTATCGATATTCAGAATAAACTGGCCGAGAATTCCAAAGGCATCTATGAAGGCAAGCCCTTCAGCCCTGAAATGTGGACTCAGTTCATGAATGTGCAGGGCCCGATGATGCAAGGCATGATGGGCAACTACATAGAACAGAGCAAGAATTTGTTTGTGCAAATGCAAGAACAAATGCAAAGCCAGGCAAAAAACATGTTTAATGTCTTCCCGTTCAATCCGGAAGATGTGAATAAAAAGTAAATGATATTCAAGTTGAACAGGCTCACATTCTGACTTAAGCCCCTGATTCTTCAGGAAATTATCACAGATGCGGCAAGTTGGACTGGCAAAAAGGGTACAATAGCGGATTCGCTTTTGTACCCTTTTTGCTATTTATTGTCCTTATGTCTATCTCTGAAATTCGTCGTCAAGAAATGCCTGCTACCCACAAGGTGGGATTTGTGTCCCTGGGTTGTCCGAAGGCGCTCGTCGATTCCGAACAAATCCTGACCCAGTTGCGTGCCGAAGGTTACGACACTGCCAAATCCTATGACGGCGCTGATCTGGTCATCGTCAACACCTGTGGCTTTATTGATGCTGCTGTGCAGGAATCGCTGGATGCGATAGGCGAGGCGCTGGCTGAAAACGGCAGGGTCATCGTGACTGGTTGCCTCGGTGCTAAAAAAGATGCTGACGGCAAGGACATGATACAGTCCATCCACCCAAAGGTACTTGAAGTGACTGGCCCGCATGCAGTCGGTGAAGTCATGGCGGCGGTGCACAAGCATTTGCCCAAGCCACATGAGCCCTTCATGGATCTGGTGCCGCCACAAGGTGTGAAACTGACACCCAAGCATTTTGCTTACCTCAAAATATCTGAAGGCTGTAACCACCGCTGTAGTTTCTGCATTATTCCATCCATGCGTGGCGACCTGGTTTCACGCCCGATTGCTGATGTGATGATGGAAGCAGAAAACCTGTTCAAGGCAGGCGTGAAAGAATTACTGGTGATTTCTCAGGACACCAGCGCCTATGGTGTGGATATTAAATTCCGCATGGGCTTCTGGAATGGCAAGCCGGTCAAAACCCATATGACGCAACTGGTAGAAGCCCTGGGCGAGCTGGCCAAGCAACATGATGCCTGGGTACGCCTGCATTATGTTTACCCTTATCCGCATGTCGATCAGATCATTCCTTTCATGAACAACGGCCATGTCCTGCCTTATCTGGACGTGCCTTTGCAACATGCTCACCCTGACGTGTTGAAGCGTATGAAACGTCCGGCCAGCGGCGAGAAAAATATAGAGCGCATCAAGGCCTGGCGTGAAATGTGCCCGGAAATCACGATACGTTCTACCTTTATCGCCGGTTTTCCTGGTGAGACAGAAGAAGAGTTTGAATACCTGCTCGACTTCCTTAAAGAGGCTGAAATTGATCGTCTAGGTTGTTTTGCCTATTCGCCAGTCGAAGGTGCGACCGCCAATGAAATCGCCAATCAGTTGCCAGATGATGTGCGTGAAGACCGCCGTCGTCGCGTCATGGAATTGCAGGAAGGTATATCCAAAAAGCGCCTGCAAGCCAAAATAGGAAAAACCATGCGCGTGCTGATCGATTCTCTCGACCGTAGCGGTGGTGTAGGCCGTAGTTCTGCTGATGCGCCTGAGATTGATGGTGTCGTCTATGTGAAGCCTCCTTTTGAGCCACATCGCAAACTCAAGGTTGGTGAATTCGTCGAAGTGAAAATTACTGCGGCTGATGCCCATGACTTGTGGGGCGAAGCGGTCTGATGAGATTTTTGCGTTTGGTTTTATTGCCGCTGACCCTGTACTCAGGGTTTGCCTCAGGGCTTACGGTCGAGGCTCAGGATAAAACGGAGCCGGTTTCTCCGGCAGCATCGCGTTTTGCTCCCATGGCTAATCCCTTTTTTGCCAGAGAAATTGAATTCCAGGGAAAGATGGGGGATGACAAGATACGCATGCGCTTGCAACCAAAAACTGAAGACAGAGATAGTGTCGAAGGTTCTTATGTCGTGGCAGGTGGCAAGCGCAATCAAGGCAAGAAGATTTTACTGGCTGGAGAAGTCAGTGGTAACAAGCTCAGCATGGAGGAATCTGAAGACGGCGTAGATGTGTCTGGCCAGTGGGATGGCGAACTCAAGGACAATGTCATCCGCGGTATCTGGCAATCAGATGATGGCAAAGTCAGTAAAGAATTTGTACTTGAATTGCTGCCACTTCCAAAAAGTAAAAAAACCAAAGCTGTCTTAACCAAATAAAATAGTCTATCCAGATTTTCATCCAAGGCTGCTTATGCCGGCGGATATTTTTATGCGCAGGGCAGTTCTTGTCGTTGCCCCGTAATTCCAAATTGCGTGTACTTGAGGCAAATCTCAAATGGTACAATCCAGGCTCTTTTTCCCGGGCCTGGACGATCATGTTTTCAATAAAAAAAATTTGCGCACTTGCATTGTTGCTAGTGTCAATTTCTCCATCAGTACATGCTGATAACGCACCCAATCCTGCATCCTTTGCCAGCTTTCGCAAGCAGTTCAAGACTCAGGTGGCTTATGAGGGGAATGATCGTAGCCCTGTAGGTAATTCACCAGACAATGTATTTAAATCTGTGCAGTATCAGTCAGCAGTAGGGCAGCTTGCTGCCATGTTGACCCCCGACCCCAAAGACGGGAAAAAACACCCAGCCATCATCTGGATTACAGGCGGCGATTGTAATTCGATAGATGGAACAACTTTATCCCAAGCTAGTCCCAGAACTAATGACCAGTCTGCTGCGGCTTACCGCAAAGCTGGTATCGTGATGATGTTCCCGACTTTGCGCGGTGGTAATGATAATCCAGGTAAACATGAAGCACATTTTGGTGAAATTGATGATGTGCTGGCAGCGGCAGATTATCTGGCCCAGCAACCCTGGGTAGATCCATCGCGTATTTATCTTGGCGGACATAGTACTGGCGGTACTCTGGTATTAATGGTGGCAGAGACTAGTAAACGCTTCAGGGCAGTGTTTTCATTTGGCCCGGTCGCTGAGTTGCGTCAATACGGGAAAATGATGCCGGTTAATTACGACAAGATGAGTAGTGCGGACTTGCTGGCTCGCGCACCGTATTACTGGCTGCCATCTGTCGCCAGCCCTTTATTTGTTATTGAGGGTATGGATGGCAATATCCAATCCCTGGAGTCGCTGCGCAGTAAATCCCACAATCCTTATATTAAATTCTTATCGGTCAAAGGAGCTTCGCATTTTACGATTCTGGCTCCTGGTAACGATCTGATCGCCAGAAAAATTCTGCTGGATGATGGGTCTGCCAGTAACATCAGCCTGACAGAAAGTGAAATGATCAACGAGCTGTCAAAGAAATAGTTAACAAGACAGATTTTCAAAAGGCGCGTGATGCGCCTTTTTTCATCATGGAGTGCGTACTGCTTGTGCGCTAATATGTGCAAACATTTGGACTATTAGCGAAACAGGGACTAGCATGTCAGAAAATATCCGTCCTGAACCAGGATTCAATACCGGCGTCATCCACAATGAATATGTTGCACCAGAAGGTTTTGCTGCCTTCCCGGTTGGCATACATCATGCATCTACGGTCTTGTTTGAAAATGTCGCCGCCATGCGCGAGCGTAGTTGGCAGGATAAATCGGCATATACCTATGGCTTGCATGGTACGCCTACCAGCTTCACTCTGGAGGCCAGACTGGCAGAAATAGAGAAAGGTAAATTCTGCCTGCTCGCACCCAGTGGCCTGGCGGCAATTACGCTGGTCGATATGGCGTTTTTACAGAGTGGTGATCATGTCCTGATCCCGGATAATGTCTACGGCCCCAACCGCGACCTAGCAGATTGGTTATCACGCAGTTTCGGTATCAGTGTGCAGTATTATGACCCCTTGATTGGTGCTGGTATCGCAGCATTGATAACAGAAAATACTCGCCTGATCTGGGTGGAAGCACCGGGTTCTGTGTCAATGGAAGTACCGGATGTGCCCGCAATATGCTTTGCTGCCCATGCGCGCGGGGTATTGGTGGCGATGGACAATACCTGGTCGGCAGGGCTTGCGTTCTCTGCTTTTGCGCATGGAGTGGATATCATCATGCAGGCGCTGACCAAATACCAGAGTGGTGGTTCGGATGTCTTGATGGGAGCCGTCATTACCCGTGACAAGGCACTGAATACCCGGTTGCAACTGGGGCACATGCGTCTGGGCTTTGGTGTTGGCATGGACGACGTCTATCTGGTACTGCGCAATTTGCCAACGCTGCAACTGCGTTTTAACGCACACGATCAAAGTGCACGCAAAATTGCTGCTTGGTTAGCCCGGCGACCAGAGATCAGCAAGGTTTTGCATCCAGCCTTCCCAGATTGCCCCGGGCATGAAATCTGGCAGCGTGATTTTACCGGGGCAGGCGGCTTGTTTTCGGTGCTATTGGATGCGAAGTATACTGAAGAGCAAACCGACCTCTTCGTCGATAGCCTGAAACTGTTCAAGCTGGGTTATAGCTGGGGTGGGGCGCATAGTTTATGCGTGCCTTATCGCATGCAGTATATGCGTAGCAACTGGACAGAGTCAGGGACTTTGGTACGTTTCAATATAGGCCTGGAAGATACGCAAGACCTGATTGCCGATATAGAACAGGCTTTGGTGGCGCTGGTGTAAAAACAAAGGCTGCCAGCTTGTTATTCATGCAGCCTTCGTTTTAATAAATAAAGACTTATTTACTGGCACTGCTTGCTGCTGCTTCAGATGCTGGCGCGGCACTTGCGCTCGCTTCAGATGATGCAGCTGGCAGGCTTGCCGGAGCAGGAGCGGTGGCACTGGCGGAAGCGGAATGAACCTCGGTCGGATTATGGCCGGCTGCTTCACCTTGCATACTGACCTTATCACCCGCTTTAAAAATCAGGAACAGGGCCGCTGCTGCAAAAATAATAAAGCCGACGAGAATTTTCCACATAATTGTCTCCAGAGTTGAGCTTATAAGATGGACTAAGCTTAGAGGAGCTTGCTTACATCATTCTTGCATGTTTATGCAATGAAAGAAAAACCAAAAAAAAGAGTGAATTTCGATGGAAATTCACTCTTTTTCAATGTATCCCTGCAAGCAGGGATACAGGTTTGCCTGAAGCTTAGGCTGCCAGCAATTGACGCAATACAAATGGCAAGATACCGCCATGTTTGTAGTAGTCAACTTCGATAGGGGTATCGATGCGCAACAAGACTTTGACTTCTTTTGTCTCACCGTCCGCACGGTGGATCACCAGAGTCGCTTCTTGCTGTGGCTTGATCTCATCTTCTATACCTTTGAGGTCGAAAGATTCATTGCCGGTGATGCCCAGCGTATCAACACTGTCAGTGCCGAGGAATTGCAATGGCAATACGCCCATGCCAACCAGGTTGGAGCGGTGGATACGTTCAAAAGAGCGTGCAATCACAGCTTTAACGCCCAGCAATTGCGTACCTTTTGCTGCCCAGTCACGGGAAGAGCCTGTACCGTATTCTTCACCACCAAAAATCATGGTTGGCGTACCATCAGCAACATATTTCATCGCTGCGTCATAGATCGCCATTTGTTCGCCAGTTGGCTGGAACAGGGTTTCGCCGCCTTCAACGCGTGAGCCATCTTCCTTGGCCGGGATCATGAGGTTCTTGATACGCACGTTGGCAAATGTGCCGCGCATCATGATTTCATGGTTACCACGACGCGAGCCGTAGGAATTGAAATCGGCTTTCAGTACGCCGTTTTCTTTCAGCCATTTACCTGCAGGGCTGGATTCCTTGATGGAACCGGCTGGGGAGATATGGTCAGTCGTAATGGAGTCACCGAACACGCCCAGTGCACGTGCGCCAGTGATACCAGTCGCCGCAGCTTTTGGTTCCATCGTGAAGTCAGCAAAGAACGGTGGCTCAGCAATGTAGGTAGAAGCAGGCCAGTTGTAAACATCGCCTTCTGCGACGCCCTGGATGTTTTCCCACAGTTTGCCTGGAGCACCTTTAACGTCTGCGTAGTTTTCCTTGAAGGTTTTGGAATTCATCGCGAACTTCATCAGCTTGCTGATTTCTGCGCTGGTAGGCCAGATGTCGCCCAGGAAAATGTCCTTGCCTTTAACTCGGCCAACTGGCTCTGTCATCAGGTCGCGGGTCATATTGCCTGCGATGGCGTAAGCAACCACCAAAGGAGGAGAGGCCAGGAAGTTGGAGCGGATATTCGGATGAATACGTGCTTCAAAGTTGCGGTTGCCAGACAGGATGGCAGAAGCCACGATGTCGTTGGCAGCAATTGCTTCATTCATCGCTGGTGTCAGGTCACCGGCATTACCGATACAGGTTGTACAACCGTAGGCTGTGACGCCGAAACCGAGTTTTTCCAGGTAAGGGAGGAGGCCAGCTGCTTCCAGATATTTAGTCACAACGCGAGAGCCAGGAGCCAGCGAAGTTTTGATATGCGGCGCAACTTTCAAGCCGGCTTCAACCGCTTTCTTGGCCAGCAAGCCAGCTGCCAGCAAGACGCTAGGATTGGATGTATTGGTGCAGGAGGTAATTGCAGCGATCAGTACGTCGCCGTTTTTAACTTTGACGCCATCAGTATTGGTGTATACCGTGTTCAGGTCTTCAGCTTTTTTGTTGAAGCCATTTTCTGCTGTCGGCTTAGAGAACAGGTCTGCAAACGTAGATTTGACGTTACCGATTTCTATACGGTCTTGCGGACGCTTAGGGCCAGCCAGGGATGGTGCAACTGTGGCCAGATCGAGGCTGATTTCTGTCGTGTAGTCGATGTCGCCAGCAGCAGGAATACCGAACATCTTCTGCGCTTTGAAATAGCCTTCGAATGCGTCGATTTCTGCCTTGGTACGGCCTGTGCCTTTGAAGTAATCGATAGTCGCTTCATCAACAGGGAAGAAGCCCATCGTTGCACCGTATTCCGGCGCCATGTTGGCAATAGTCGCACGGTCTGTCAGGGACAGGGAGCGTGTACCTTCGCCAAAGAATTCAACAAACTTGCCAACAACCTTGGCTTTGCGCAGCAATTCTGTGATTGTCAATACCAGATCTGTTGCCGTGCAACCTTCGCGCAATGCGCCAGTCAGATTCACACCAACGACGTCAGGTGTCAGGAAGTAAACCGGTTGACCCAGCATGCCAGCTTCTGCTTCGATACCGCCTACACCCCAGCCTACTACGCCGATACCATTGATCATGGTGGTGTGGGAGTCTGTACCTACCAGTGTGTCAGGGTAGAAGACTTCATTTTTCTTGGCATCTTTGACTTTGTGTACACCGCGTGCCAAGTATTCCAGATTAACCTGGTGCACGATACCAAAGCCTGGAGGAACCACGCCAAAAGTATCAAATGCCTGCATGCCCCATTTCATGAACTGGTAACGCTCGTTATTGCGTTGGAACTCCAGTTTCATGTTCAGGTCTAGCGCTTTCTTTTCGCGGAAATGATCGATCTGCACAGAGTGATCAACCACCAGATCAACTGGAACCAGCGGTTCGATATTTTTTGCATTCTTGCCTTGTTTGGCAGCGACGTTGCGCATCGCAGCCAGATCAGCCAGCAAGGGTACGCCGGTAAAATCTTGCAGGACAACGCGGGATACCACGAAAGGGATTTCGTCTGTGCGGGCTGCAGTTGCACCCCAGTTCGCCAGTTGTTTGACGTGCTCTTCAGTGACTTTTTTGCCGTCGCAGTTACGCAGCACTGATTCCAGTACAATACGGATGGAGACTGGCAGGCGTGAAATTTTTACGCCGAGATTTTTTTCCAATGCAGGCAGGGAAAAGAACTTGCCTTTCTTGGTGTCTGAAATTTTAAAATCTTTCAGGGTTTTGAATGCATCTTTGTACGCATTTTGGCTCATGGCTCTTCCTCTTATTTACAAAAATCAACGATCAAAAAATATTTACATCAAATTACTGCAATATCCACTCAACTCCATCCGGTCATACTGAGCAAATATTGCGTGTTATGGCACCAGAACTTACTTGACTGGCGCTGCACCGGTATCTTTGCTACTCACTTCTGCCAGTGACGCTGCTTCTGTCTTGCACTCATTGGCTAACTGCTGGCCCTTATGCGAATCAAGTAACAAACCTTTGGCGGGAATACCTATCCAGACAAATCCTGACTTGCGGTTTTCAAAGCGCACAGCACCTGTTGTGGTATCGACCTTGGTCAGCCGGTACAGGCGTTTTTTCCAGCGCATGGCCACATGGTCTGCATCTTCAGGGTTGGTATACATGGTCAGGGAGTTACCGAGCTCGCATTTATACTCGAAGTTCTTGTGCAGGGCCACGTCCGGTTCCGGCTCGTCATCTTCTTTTGTTGCCTGGGCAGCGGCAGGTTTTGCTGCCTTTGCTGTTGATTTGGTTTTGCTGCGTGGTGCTTCCACTGCATGGGTATTGGCGGCAAGCAGGGTGCATGCGGCAAATGCCAGGCTGATAAAAGAAAGTAATTTCATGTTGTCTCCTAGAGTAACTCTTGTGCTGCTGCCGGTAATGCGACTTGCCCCGACTGGGCTCGTCTTAAAATTGTCCAATAATAGCGGTAACTGGCTCTGTCATGTAGCTGTCCTTGCCATTGGATGGGCCCCCAGTCCTGTTTTTTTGCCTGGCTCAGGATGCCTATGGCATCCTGGATGTGGTTTTCGTTGGGGGAAAATGCCTTTATGACAGGCTGTATCTGGTCAGGGTGTATGCTCCACATGCGTGTATAGCCGCACTCACTGGCTGCGCGATGTGCGTCATTCGCCACGACGCTGGTGTCCTTGATCTCGGTGGTGACATTGTGTGAGGCCACTTTGCCATAGCGATGGCAGGCCGCAGCAATTTCCAGTTTGGCCCGCAAGACCACGGGATGGCTGAATTGCCCAGGTGAACGCATCGCCGATGCAGGTATGGCGCCAAAATGGGAGGAGACAAAATCCATTAAGCCAAATGACAGGCATTCTACCTGGGGCAGGGCGGCAATCTGCTGTACTTCTGCCAGTGCGCCATGGGTTTCTATCAAAACGTGAACCGGGATCAACTGGCCGTCAGTTTTTTTTCCAAAATTATTAATGCGCTGGAGTGCGTTCTGTAATTCAGCAACATTGTTTATTTTTGGTAAAACCAGATAAGCGAGTTTGTCTGCGCATACGGGTAGTATGATTTCCAGGTCTTGCTCAAATGCGGGGTGATGTACATCGTGCACCCGCACGCCAAGGCGCTGAAAATGATTGTCTGTACTGTTCACGAAACCAGTGACCAGATTTGCATGGTTGATCTCGTTGCCAGCGGCCGCGCCATCTTCACAATCGAGAGTGATATCAAAAACTCCACCCAGTTCCTGTTGTAGCGCAATCGATTTGCGCATCAATTTTTCAGATCCTGCGTAATGGTCGCAGACCGGCAATATAACCGGTAGAATTTGATCCTGAAAAAGTACTGTAGATGGATGCATTACTTAATATATCGTCGTGAATCAAGGCAGATTCCAGCGGTTGCCAGAACCTGCCCCCTTACCTGATTAACCTACCAGGTGTTTGACGCCATCACGCTCTTCTTGCAATTCTTTGAGTGTGATGTTGATGCGTTCACGGGAAAACTCGTCGATTTCCAGACCTTGAACGATAGTGTATTCGCCGTTTTCTGTTGTCACAGGGAAGCCGAACATGGTGCCTTCAGGGATGTCATAAGAGCCATCGGAAGGAATACCCATTGTTGTCCATTTGCCATCCGTGCCCAGCAACCAGTCACGTACGTGGTCAATTGCTGCGTTCGCTGCAGAAGCTGCAGAAGACAGACCACGCGCTTCGATAATCGCCGCGCCGCGTTTGCCAACTGTCGGCAGGAATACCTCTTTGTTCCAGACTTGATCATTGATCAGGTCTTTGACGGATGCGCCATCTACTGTCGCAAAGCGATAGTCAGCGTACATGGTTGGGGAGTGATTGCCCCATACGCACAGTTTTTCAACTGCAGCAACTGGCTTGCCAACTTTAGCGGCGACTTGAGACAAGGCGCGGTTGTGATCCAGGCGCAGCATTGCTGTGAAGTTTTTAGCTGGCAGGGAAGGTGCCGATTTCATCGCGATGTAAGCATTGGTATTGGCTGGGTTGCCAACGACCAGAACTTTAACATTGCGGGATGCTACTGCATCCAGTGCCTTGCCTTGTACAGTGAAAATCTGTGCATTGGCTTCCAGCAGATCTTTGCGTTCCATGCCTGGGCCGCGTGGACGTGCACCAACCAGCAGGGCCACGTCAATATCTTTGAACGCTGTCATTGGATCGCTGTGAGCTGACATGCCAGCTAACAGTGGGAATGCGCAGTCGTCGATTTCCATCATTACGCCTTTCAGCGCTTTCTGGGCTTTTTCGTCAGGAATTTCCAATAATTGCAGAATCACTGGCTGGTCTTTGCCCAGCATGTCGCCATTGGCGATACGGAACAGAAGGGAATAGCCAATTTGGCCTGCGGCGCCGGTAACAGCTACGCGCATAGGGGATTTCGCCATGATGCATCTCCGAAGTGGTGTGAAAACGATGTTCAAACAATTGCAGCGACTGATAAGCCGACGCTATGTAAAACACTTAATGATACCGTTGAAAGCGCTGTCAGTCAGCCAAAATCCGCTGCAAACATGTTTTCGTTCTTTACATTGAAAGCGTTCGAACTATATTGCTTGGTGTGACTGCTTTGTGACAGATCGATAGCTGAGGACGCCTGATGCAGACCCCGACTATTATTTGTACGGGAGTGTAGGTCGTGCGGGGCTAAGTGTCAATCAATATCTTATGTCTTATATAAGACATATCACTTAGTTTTTGTTCTGGACGTGCTGGGTGGTTTTGTGGTGAAATTGCAGTCTATGAATTCAATCATACCAACCGCAAACAATCCGATTGTTACCCCGGCCACTTCAGGTGCTGGCGTCGGTGCATCGTCTTTGAGTGCTTCCCCCACCTTCAGTCCATTATATCAACAGATCAAAGCCCTGATTACCCAGAGCCTGCAATCCGGTGAGTGGAAGCCAGGCGAGTTGATCCCCAGTGAGATGGAGTTGGCCAGTCGCTTCAAGGTCAGTCAGGGTACAGTGCGCAAGGCGATTGATGAGTTGTCGGCTGAAAACCTGGTGGTGCGTCGTCAAGGGAAGGGGACTTTTGTTGCCACTCACCATGAGGCGCGTTCACAGTTCCGGTTTTTACGTCTGGCGCCTGATGAGGGCGTGCCACATTATCCTGAAAACCGCATCATTGAAGTCAAGCGTATGCGTGCACCGGCAGAAGTGGCGCGTTTGCTTGATATCAAATCTGGCGACTCCGTCGTTTTTATCCGACGTGTTCAATCTTTTTCTGGTGTCCCTACCATTCTTGATGACCTGTGGTTGCCCGGCTCCATCTTCAAAGGCCTGACCGCTGAGCGTCTCAATGAATACAAGGGGCCGATGTACGGTTTATTTGAAACTGAATTCGGCACGCACATGATACGGGCTTCTGAGCAAATCCGGGCGGTTTGTGCAGATGCAGCGATAGCTGATTTGTTAAATGTCGATACGGGTACGCCTTTGCTCAATGTGGAGCGCGTTTCTTTTACTTATGGCGACAAGCCGGTTGAGTTGCGCCGCGGTTTATATCTGACGATGAATCATCACTACAGAAATGAATTGAGCTAAATCAATCAGGTATTTGATTTGCTGTGGTTTTTGGGGGTGAAAAGTCTCGTGAGCTGCAATTTTGCTGGCTCAGCGTGAATTTGGCTTTAGGTTTAAGATAGCGATATTTTGTTAATCGCGATGATTTTTGTTGGTGCAATGCACCAAAATGAGCGAAAATTGCAAGGTTTATGTACAGACTAGTTAATGGGGAGATTATTTATGTCTGAAGTTGTAAGAGCCAAGCCACGCTTTGGTGTAATGCGCTTGATAGATGCAACCGGTTACCGGTTGCCGCTGGCAGGCTTTGTTTCCATCTTGCACCGGGCAAGTGGAATGCTGATGTTCCTGTTGTTGCCATTCATCTTGTATTTGCTCGATAAGAGTTTGACATCAGAAGCGACATTTGCCGAACTGCAGGCGTTGACATCTGGTGTTTTCGTCAAGCTGATCATCCTGGCTTTGTCATGGGCTTATCTGCACCATTTCTGCGCTGGCATCCGTCACTTGCTGATGGATCTGCACTATGGTCTCGACAAGGATAGCGCACGTCAGTCTGCAGTGAGTGTGTTGGCGATCAGTCTTGTGCTGGCAGCATTGATAGCCTTGAAACTGTTTGGAGTATTTTAAAAATGGCAAATAATAATATTGGACCAAAGCGACTGGTCGTGGGAGCAAGTTACGGTTTGCGTGACTGGCTGGCGCAGCGTGTTACCGCCATCGTCATGGCGCTATATACCGTCATTTTGCTGGGCTTGTTTTTGACGGGCAAAAACTTCAATCAGGCTGCTTGGGCTGGCATATTTGCCATGCAATGGTTCAAGCTGGCGACTTTCTCTGTTGTCATCTGCCTGTTGTATCACGCCTGGGTTGGTATGCGTGATATCTGGATGGATTATGTGACGCACAATGTATTTGTTCGTCTGGTATTTCAAGTTGCCACTATTCTGTGGCTGATTGCTTGTGCTGGCTATGCTGCACAGATTTTGTGGAGAGTATAAAAGTGGCTGCAATTAAATCCACAATCCCTAGCCGCCGTTTTGATGCGGTCATCGTTGGTGCTGGCGGTTCCGGCATGCGTGCTTCTCTGCAATTGGCAGAAGCTGGCCTGAATGTCGCTGTACTATCTAAAGTATTTCCTACTCGTTCTCATACAGTGGCTGCGCAGGGCGGTATTGGTGCTTCCCTTGGTAATATGTCGGAAGACAACTGGTACTGGCATATGTTTGACACGGTCAAGGGTTCTGATTATCTGGGTGACCAGGATGCGATCGAATTCATGTGTCGTGAAGCGCCAAAAGTCGTGTATGAGCTCGAACATTTCGGCATGCCTTTTGACCGTAACGCGGATGGCACGATTTATCAGCGTCCTTTCGGCGGCCATACTGCCAATTTTGGTGAAAAGCCAGTGCAGCGTGCCTGCGCTGCAGCTGACCGTACCGGTCATGCCTTGTTACACACTTTGTATCAACGTAACGTCCGCGCCCGTACCCATTTCTTTGTTGAGTGGATGGCAATTGACCTGATCCGCGATGCGGACGGTGATGTGCTGGGCGTTGTTGCGCTTGAAATGGAAACTGGCGAAGTCATGATGCTGGAAGCCAAAACCACGATATTTGCCACTGGCGGCGCCGGTCGTATCTGGCAAGCTTCTACCAACGCATTTATCAATACCGGTGACGGTATGGGTATGGCGGCTCGTGCTGGTCTGCCACTCGAAGATATGGAATTCTGGCAATTTCACCCAACCGGTGTTGCCGGTGCTGGTGTCCTGATTACCGAAGGTGTGCGCGGTGAGGGCGGTATTCTGGTGAATAGCCAGGGTGAGCGCTTCATGGAGCGTTATGCGCCTACACTGAAAGATCTGGCCCCACGTGACTTCGTTTCCCGTTCCATGGATCAGGAAATTAAAGAAGGTCGTGGCTGTGGTCCGAATAAAGATCACGTCATGCTGGACTTGCGTCATATCGGTGCTGACACTATTCAAAAACGTTTGCCATCGATTCTGGAAATCGCGCATAAGTTTGCCAACGTTGATGCAACCAAAGAACCGATTCCTGTCGTTCCTACGATTCACTATCAGATGGGTGGTATACCTACCAACATCTATGGCCAGGTAGTTGCTCCGAAAAACGGTGGCAGCGAAATCGTCAATGGTTTGTATGCAATTGGTGAATGTGCCTGTGTATCCGTGCATGGTGCAAACCGTCTGGGTACGAACTCCCTGCTTGATTTGCTTGTGTTTGGCCGTGCGGCGGGTAATCACGTGGTTGCAAGTAACCTCAAGGCGCGCAGCAATAAAGATTTGCCTGCTGATGCAGCTGATCTGGCGCTGTCACGTTTGTCCAAGCTGGAAACCAGTACAGGTTCCGAGCGCGTGCAAGATGTTGCCAATGCGATTCGTGGCACCATGCAGCAATACTGCGGTGTGTTCCGTACAGATGACTTGCTGCAAACCGGCTACAAGAAAATTATGGAGCTTGATGAGCGTCGCAAGCACGTTTCTTTCAAGGATAAATCCAAGGTCTTCAATACTGCCCGTGTAGAAGCACTGGAACTGGATAATCTGATCGAAACAGCCAAGGCAACGATCACATCCGCTGCCGCCCGTAAAGAATCCCGTGGCGCGCACGCGCACCGTGATTACGAACAGCGCGACGACGTGAACTGGATGAAGCATACCTTGTGGTATTCCGAAGGCAATCGCCTCGACTACAAGCCAGTCGTGACCAAACCACTGACTGTAGAAACCTTCAAGCCTAAAGCCCGTACATTCTAAAGAGATACCGATATGGCACGTACACTGAAATTTAAAATCTATCGCTACGATCCGGACAAGGACGCCAAGCCTTACATGCAAGACTTGACCGTCGAGTTGCAAGACACTGACAAGATGTTGCTGGATGCCTTGCAACGCATCAAGTCTGATGTCGATGATTCTCTGGCGCTGCGCCGCTCATGCCGCGAAGGCGTGTGTGGTTCTGATGCAATGAACATCAACGGCAAGAATGGTCTGGCTTGTACTACCAACCTGAATGAATTGACTGAGCCTATCATCTTGCGCCCTTTGCCAGGCTTGCCTGTCATTCGCGACTTGATCGTGGATATGACGCAATTCTTCAAGCAATACAATTCGATCAAGCCTTACCTGATGAATGATTCCATTCCTCCGGAAAAAGAACGCCTGCAGTCGCCTGCTGAGCGTGAAGAGCTTGATGGTCTGTATGAGTGCATTCTGTGCGCATGCTGCTCGACTTCATGCCCATCTTTCTGGTGGAATCCTGATAAATTCGTCGGTCCGGCAGGTTTGTTGCAGGCTTATCGCTTTATCGCCGATTCACGTGATCAGGCAACTGGCGAGCGTCTTGACAATCTGGAAGATCCGTATCGTCTGTTCCGTTGCCACACAATCATGAATTGCGTGGATGTCTGTCCTAAAGGTCTGAATCCTACCCGTGCTATCGGTAAGATTAAAGAACTCATGGTCCGTCGCGCGGTCTAAGTTGTTGTTCGTCAGCGATGCTCCTCAGGGGTATCGCTGCTATTTCATGCGGTTTTCCAGGCGAGCTGAGAGCCGCATGAAATAGTCAGTATGGAAGAGAATTAATTATGTCTGAGTCACAAGCTATATCCCATCAAAGCGACCCGATAAAGCGGGCAAGGCTGCGATGGCGGGCAAGGCGCGGTTTGCTGGAAAACGATCTGATCTTGACACGTTTTCTTGACGCCAATGAAGAATCCCTGACAGATGAGGAAGTGGATGCCTTCAGCCGCCTGATGGAGTTGCCGGACAATACATTAATGGATCTGATCATGGCCAAGACAAAACCGGAAGCCGAAGTCGATCTGCCTCATGTACATGCATTATTGCTACGTCTGCAAACGGCGTAAGTCAATTTGATTTTTTGTGTTTTTTTGATTAACGACTCACCTCTTATCTGAAGGAAGAGCCATGACAAATTCTGAAACAAAAGCCACCCTATCATTCTCCGATGGCTCACCAGCCCTGGAAATGCCGATTTACAAGGGCTCTATTGGTCCCGATGTCATTGACATCCGTAAATTGTATGGTTCTACCGGCATGTTCACCTATGACCCAGGTTTCATGTCCACGGCAGCCTGTAATTCTTCCATTACTTACATCGATGGCGACAAAGGTGAGCTGCTGTACCGCGGCTATCCTATCGAACAACTGGCAGTCAATGGCGGCGATTTTCTTGAAACCTGCTACCTGTTGCTCAATGGCGAGCTGCCAAACGCAGATCAAAAGAAAGAATTTGTAGCGACTGTCACCAATCACACCATGGTGCATGAGCAGATGCAATTCTTTTTCCGTGGTTTCCGTCGCGATGCACATCCTATGTCGGTATTGGTCGGTACAGTTGGTGCACTGGCATCCTTCTACCATGATTCGCTGGATATCAATGATCCACATCACCGCGAAGTGTCAGCTATCCGCCTGATCGCCAAAATGCCTACACTGGTAGCGATGGCCTATAAATATTCTATCGGCCAGCCTTTCGTGTATCCACGTAATGACTTGTCGTATAGCGCGAACTTCATGCACATGATGTTCTCTACGCCATGCGAGCCATACAAAACCAATGAAGTGCTGGTGCGCGCCCTTGATCGTATCCTGATCCTGCACGCAGATCACGAGCAAAATGCTTCTACATCGACAGTGCGTCTGGCGGGTTCTTCTGGTGCCAATCCATTTGCCTGTATCGCTGCTGGTATCGCTTGCCTGTGGGGGCCTGCTCACGGTGGCGCGAATGAAGCCGCATTGAGCATGCTGGAAGAAATCGGCAGCGTCGATAATATTCCTGAGTTCATCGCTCAAGTCAAAGACAAAAACTCTGGCGTCAAACTGATGGGTTTTGGTCACCGTGTTTACAAAAACTATGACCCACGTGCCAAACTGATGCGTGAAACTTGCTATGAAGTGCTGCAAGAACTGGGTCTGCAAGATGATCCACTGTTCAAGCTGGCCATGGCTCTGGAAAAAATCGCGCTGGAAGACGAATACTTCGTCAGCCGCAAACTGTATCCTAACGTCGATTTCTACTCTGGTATCGTACAACGTGCACTGGGCATCCCAACTGCATTGTTCACCGGTATTTTTGCCCTGGCGCGTACAGTAGGCTGGATCGCTCAGTGGAAAGAAATGATTTCCGATCCAGAACAAAAAATCGGCCGTCCACGTCAATTGTTTGTTGGTTCACCTAAGCGTGATGTGCCAGCTATCGATAAGCGTTGATTTGAAGCGATAATTCGAAGCGCTAACTCAAAACGGGCATTTAAACGTTAATTTTTAGCTATTGTATTTTGTTGTAAAAAGCGAGTCTTTACGACTCGCTTTTTTTTTCTTCAGTAATTATGCTATGCTTCGCCACGAAAGTGATTTTTAGAAATAACTTTCGCGATTTAATCAAAAAACATATTTAAATGACATGATTTTTGATTTGGTCACGAGGATAGATTGAATTAAGCCCTTCCCCACAACTTGATGTGCAATCCGCTAACCGGTCAGGCCGTGTCGCGGAAGGTTAGATTAACCCGCTAATCTCGCGAAACGCGAAGAAAGGTGAGCAAGATGATGCAACAATATAACGCTAACTCGTACTTGTTCGGCGGCAATGCGCCGTATGTAGAAGAACTGTATGAAGCGTACCTGAATAATCCCGGTTCTGTTCCTGATAATTGGCGCGCGTATTTCGACGCCATGCAAAACGTGCCTGCCGTCGACGGCTCTTCCAAGCCAGACGTTGCCCACGCACCTGTTATTGCATCGTTTGCCGAACGTGCAAAACAAGGCCCGATACGCACAGTCAATGCGACTGCTGATGCTGAGATGGGACGCAAACGCGTCGCCGCCCAGCAACTGATCGCTGCCTATCGCTTCCTTGGTAGCCACTGGGCCAATCTGGACCCGCTGCAACGCCAGGAACGTCCAAGCATTCCAGAACTGGAACCAAGTTTCTATGGTTTTACCGATGCCGATATGGACATACAGTTCAATATCAGCAATACCTATTTCGGGCCAGAAACTGCATCGTTGCGCGACCTGCTGAATGCCCTGCGTGATACTTATTGCCGTTCCATCGGCGCTGAGTTCATGTACATCAGTGACCCTACAGAAAAACGCTGGTTGCAACAAAAGCTGGAAGCGATACGCTCCACACCATCTTTCTCTCCTGAAAAGAAAAAACACATTCTTGACCGCCTGACTGCGGCTGAAGGCCTGGAACGCTATCTGCATACCAAATATGTTGGTCAGAAGCGCTTCTCCCTCGAAGGCGGCGAAAGCTTTATCGCTTCCATGGATGAGACTATCCAGCGCGCCGGTGAGCGCGGTGTAGAAGAAATCGTTATCGGTATGGCCCACCGCGGCCGTCTGAACGTACTGGTCAACACCCTGGGCAAAATGCCTCAGGATCTGTTTGCTGAATTTGAAGGCAAACACGGTGACGACTTGCCAGCTGGCGACGTTAAATACCACCAAGGCTTCTCGTCTGATATCTCTACTCCAGGCGGCCCGGTTCACTTGTCCCTGGCGTTTAATCCTTCTCATCTGGAAATCGTTAATCCAGTGGTTGAAGGCTCTGTCAAAGCGCGTATGGATCGTCGCGGCGACAAAGATGGCTCACAAGTCTTGCCTATCCTGGTACACGGCGATGCCGCATTTGCAGGGCAGGGCGTAGTCATGGAAACCCTGAACCTGGCGCAGACACGCGGCTATGGTACAGGTGGTACTGTGCATATCGTCATCAATAACCAGATCGGTTTTACGACTTCTGATCCACGCGATTCACGTTCTACGCTGTATTGTTCCGACGTTGTCAAAATGATCGAAGCACCGGTATTGCACGTCAATGCAGATGATCCTGAAGCCGTTGTCCTGGCGACTCAAATCGCTCTGGACTACCGTATGGAATTCAAGAAAGATGTCGTCGTTGATATCATTTGCTACCGTAAATTGGGCCATAACGAGCAAGATACTCCTGCACTGACCCAGCCTTTGATGTACAAGAAAATTGGTCAGCATCCTGGTACACGCCGTATGTATGCAGACAAATTGTCTGCTCAAGGTACTATCCCTGCGGATGGTGGCGATCAAATGGTCAAGGCTTACCGTGATGCCATGGATGCAGGCAAGCACACGCATGATCCGGTTATCTCCAATTTCAAAAACAAATATGCTGTTGACTGGATTCCTTTCCTCAACCGTAAATGGACGGATGCAGCTGACACAGCAGTGCCATCCACAGAATTGAAGCGCCTGGCAGAACGTATCACTGTCGTGCCGGAAGGCTTCAAACCACATAGCCTGGTAGAAAAAGTACTGGGTGACCGTGCAGCCATGGGTCGTGGCGACATGAACCTGGACTGGGGCATGGGCGAACATCTGGCCTACGCATCTCTGGTTTCTTCCGGTTATGCCATCCGTTTAACGGGTCAGGATGCAGGTCGCGGTACTTTCGTTCACCGCCACGCTGTTTTGCATGATCAAAACCGTGAACGCTGGGATGCGGGTACGTACATCCCTCTGCAAAATATTTCTGACAAACAGGCACCATTCACTGTCATTGATTCCGTGTTGTCTGAAGAAGCGGTATTGGGCTTTGAATATGGTTACTCCACAGCAGAACCAAATACCCTAACTATCTGGGAAGCGCAATTCGGCGATTTCGCCAATGGCGCCCAGGTTGTTATCGATCAGTTCATCAGCTCTGGTGAAGTGAAATGGGGTCGTGCATCTGGTCTGGTCATGATGCTGCCGCACGGTTATGAAGGTCAGGGGCCTGAGCATTCATCTGCTCGCCCAGAACGCTTCCTGCAATTGTGCGCTGACAATAATATGCAAGTAGTGCAGCCCACTTCTGCGTCCCAGATTTTCCATCTGTTGCGTCGTCAGATGATACGCATGTTCCGCAAGCCTCTGGTCATCATGACACCGAAGTCCCTGTTGCGTAACAAGGATGCAGGTTCACCTTTGTCCGACCTGGCCAAAGGCAGCTTCCAGACAGTCATCGGTGAAGTTGACGAGAAGATTGATGCGAAGAAGGTCAAGCGCGTTATCGCTTGCTCCGGCAAAGTGTATTACGACCTGGTCAATGCCCGTAAAGAACGCGGTCAGTCTGATACGGCAATTGTCCGTGTTGAACAACTGTATCCTTTCCCGCATAAGAGTTTTGTTGCTGAACTGAAAAAATTCCCGAATATGGCGGAATTGGTCTGGGCACAAGATGAGCCGCAAAATCAGGGACCATGGTTCCAGATCCAGCACAATATTTTTGAAAGCCTGGAAGAAGGTCAAAAACTTGCTTATGCAGGTCGTCCAGCCAGTGCATCGCCAGCTGTCGGTTACTATGACAAGCACTATGCACAACAAAAAGCATTGCTGGAGACGGCATTTTCCAAACTCAAAGGCTTTGTCCTGACCAAATAATGACGCGATGCGACATCAGAAGCTGATGTCGCATTTGGCTACCCGAATCGGAGAGTAAAAAATGGCAATTATCGAAGTAAAAGTTCCTCAGTTATCTGAGTCCGTCGCAGAAGCAACCCTGTTGTCCTGGCATAAAAAAGTTGGCCAGGAAGTAGGCCGCGACGAAAACCTGATCGACGTCGAAACAGACAAAGTCGTGCTGGAATTGCCAGCGCCTGACGCTGGTGTGATCACGCAAATCATCAAGGGCGATGGCAGCAGTGTTGTTGCCGGCGAAATCATTGCGATTATTGATACTGATGCATCCGCAAAAGTAAGCCCTATGGAAGTATCTGCTGCGCCTGTAGCAGTTGCCGCTGCCACATCTGCACCTGCTGATGCAAAGTCTTCTGCCGGCGTAGCGATGCCAGCAGCAGCAAAAATCCTGTCAGAAAACAACCTGACTGCAGCACAAGTAGATGGTTCCGGCAAAGATGGTCGTGTTACCAAAGGTGATGCTCTGGCAGCAGTAGCCGCCAAACCTGCTGCAGCACCAGTAGTTGCTCCTTTGGCTGCTCCCGCAGCTGGCAAACCAGCCCTGCAACAAGTCGCTGCTCCAACTATCGCCAGCCTGGGTGACCGTCCGGAAGAACGCGTACCGATGAGCCGTTTGCGTGCACGTATCGCTGAACGTCTGGTGCAATCGCAATCCACCAACGCGATTCTGACTACCTTCAATGAAGTGAACATGGCACCTGTCATGGACTTGCGTAACAAGTACAAAGACAAGTTTGAAAAAGAACACGGCGTGAAACTGGGTTTCATGTCTTTCTTCGTCAAAGCTGCTGTTGCTGCATTGAAAAAATACCCTATCATCAACGCCTCTGTCGATGGTAACGATATCGTTTATCACGGTTACTTCGACATCGGTATCGCTGTTGGTTCCCCGCGCGGCCTGGTAGTACCTATCCTGCGCAACGCGGACCAAATGACGATTGCTGAAATCGAAAAGAAAATCGGCGAATTCGGTGCCAAGGCAAAAGACGGCAAACTGACACTGGACGATTTGTCTGGCGGTACGTTCTCTATCTCGAATGGCGGTACTTTCGGTTCCATGTTATCTACACCTATCATCAACCCACCACAATCCGCAATTTTGGGCGTACATGCGACCAAGGACCGTGCTGTAGTTGAAAATGGTCAGATCGTGATCCGTCCTATGAATTACCTGGCTATGTCTTATGATCATCGTATCATTGACGGTCGTGAAGCAGTTCTGGGTCTGGTGGCAATGAAAGACGCGCTGGAAGATCCAGCCCGCCTGTTGCTCGATCTGTAATTCAGGTTCAAAGCGCAAAGCGAGAATCATTCCGTGAATATCGCTGACGAAATCAAACGTCTGCATGAACTGCATCAGGCAGGAGCCCTGTCTGATGCAGAGTTTGCACAAGCCAAAGCCAGATTGCTGGCGACAGGCGACACTTCCACATCCGGTCATTACCAAAATCAGGGTTTTAATCATCTGAACCAGTTCCGCCGGTCAAAAAATGACCAGTGGCTGGGTGGTATTTGTGGCGGTCTGGGCCAATTTACCGGACTGGATTCGTGGATATGGCGTTTGATGTTTGTTTTTTTCAGTCTTTACTTTGGTGCTGGCGTAGTGGCTTATCTGCTGGCCTGGATATTCATCCCTGAAGAGAGCTGAAAGCTACAAGGCGAAGAATGGACTTCTCGACTGGTTTCAGCGCTAAATTCATCTATATAAAATCAGGATATTTTCATGAGCAAACAATTTGACGTCGTCGTTATCGGTGGTGGCCCTGGTGGCTACATTGCTGCAATCCGCGCTGCCCAACTGGGATTTTCTACTGCGTGTATCGATGCATGGACCAATGAAAAAGGTGGCCCGGCTCCAGGTGGTACTTGCACCAACGTAGGTTGCATCCCATCCAAGGCACTGTTGCAGTCTTCCGAGCACTATGAGCATGCTGGCCATGCTTTCGCTGACCACGGTATCAATGTACAAGGCCTTGGCCTGGACGTTGCCAAAATGCTGGGTCGCAAGAACACTATCGTCAAGCAAAACAATGACGGTATTCTGTTCCTGTTTAAAAAGAATAAAGTGACTTTCTTCCACGGCCATGGTTCGTTTGTTAAAGGCGATGCAGGTGCTTATGAAATCAAGGTTGCTGGCAAAACTGAAGAAACTATCACAGGCAAACACATCATCGTGGCGACTGGCTCGAATGCACGTGCGTTGCCTGGTGCTGCATTTGATGAAACGACTATCCTGTCGAACGATGGTGCATTGAAGATCGCTGAAGTACCGAAAAAACTCGGTGTGATTGGCGCTGGCGTCATCGGTCTGGAAATGGGTAGCGTCTGGCGTCGTCTGGGCGCTGAAGTGACAGTGCTCGAAGCATTGCCAACTTTCCTCGGCGCTGTGGATGAACAAATCGCTAAAGAAGCGCACAAACTGTTCCTCAAACAAGGCTTGTCCATCAATCTGGGCGTCAAGATAGGCGAAATTGTCAATGGCGGTAGCGATGTGACTGTCAACTACACTGACGACAAGGGCGCTGAGCACAAGGCAGTGTTCGACAAACTGATCATCTCTATTGGCCGTACACCTAACACCAATGGCTTGAATGCAGAAGCTGTTGGCCTGCAACTCGATGAACGTGGTTTCATCGCGGTTGATGGTGATTGCAAAACCAATCTGGTGAATGTCTGGGCAGTGGGTGACGTGGTACGTGGCCCTATGCTGGCGCACAAGGCAGAAGAAGAAGGCGTTGCCGTGGCAGAGCGTATCGCTGGTCAGCATGGTCATGTGAACTTCAATACCATTCCTTGGGTAATCTACACATCCCCAGAAATTGCATGGGTCGGTCGTACCGAGCAACAATTGAAGGCAGATGGCGTGGCTTACAAAGCGGGTACTTTCCCGTTTATGGCGAATGGCCGTGCCCGTGCGCTGGGTGATACTTCAGGTATGGTCAAGTTCCTGGCAGATGCCACGACAGATGAAATCCTGGGCGTGCACATCGTTGGTCCTATGGCATCTGAATTGATTTCCGAAGCCGTAGTGGCGATGGAATTCAAGGCATCTGCAGAAGACATCGCCCGTATTTGTCATGCACATCCATCTCTGTCTGAAGCAACGAAAGAAGCAGCATTGGCAGTCGATAAGCGCTCATTGAATTTCTGATTCAAGTCGCTTGTTTGAAACTTGGGCGTAAATTCGCGCCCGCATTGGCAGCGCACTCTGTCCTCAGTTTGGTTGGGGTAGGGTGCGTCGCTTTTTACCCGCTTGCCATGCGCAGGCAAGCTAGCAAAGATAGTATCCCTCGCCCATGAATGTCATAGAGTATTATCAGGATGCCTTGAGTCAACGCGGTTTTCAGGCCGATGAGGCACAAGAACGTGCAGTCGATCGCTTGCAGACAGCCTATGAAGAATGGGTTGAGTACAAGGGCAAGCGTGCGAATAAATTTACCCGTCTGATCACCCGTCCTGAAGTGCCTCGTGGCGTTTATATGTGGGGTGGAGTCGGGCGCGGCAAATCATTTTTGATGGACAGTTTTTATTCAGTTGTGCCAGTGGTGCGCAAAACCCGCTTGCACTTTCACGAATTCATGCGTGCCGTACACCGGCAGCTGGACGAACTCAAAGGCGTGGCAGATCCGCTTGATGAAGTGGCACGCAGAATCGCCAAAAAATATCGTCTGATTTGCTTTGATGAATTTCATGTGTCCGACGTGGCAGACGCGATGTTGTTGTATAACTTGCTCAATGCCCTGTTTGAAAATGGTGTGTCCTTCGTCATGACATCGAATTACCAGCCTGATACTTTGTATCCAGATGGCCTGCATCGCGACCGCATGTTACCAACGATTGCCTTGCTCAAAGAAAAACTCGATATCCTGAATGTAGATTCCGGCAATGATTACCGCAAGCGTGCGATGGAACAAGTGCAGGCTTACCTGACACCATTGAATGCCACCACGGACAAGACCTTGCGCGACATTTTTGCCCGCGTTGCAGAAACCAGTGATGAGGACCCGCAAGTTGATATCGAGGGACGCAAACTCAAATCCTTGCGACGTGCAGGCAGTGTGATCTGGTTTGATTTTGCTACTTTATGTGGCGGCCCACGCTCACAAAATGATTATCTTGAAATCGCCAGTCGTTTTCATACCGTCGTTTTGTCGTCGATACCGCGCATGTCGGCTGCCATGTCTTCCGAGGCCAGGCGTTTCACCTGGCTCATAGACGTGTTTTACGATAACAAAGTGAAACTAATTATGTCGGCAGAAGTGCCACCAGAGGAACTTTATACCAATGGTACCTTGTCTAATGAGTTTCACAGAACAGTGTCACGCATCATAGAAATGCAATCAAAAGAATACATGGATGCTGACCAACGCCAACTTGCGGAGAATATTGCCTGATGAATCGTTTATTGCCTGTAATCCTTGCATTGCTTGCGCAAATGATATTTGCCTCGCATGCGCTGGCAACACCCGGCAGCACCGAGCTGACGCAGATTGCGAATCTTTCTGCCAGCCTTGATCAAAAATATGCGGCAGGTAGTATCAGCAGTGCAGAACAGGCCGAGCTTGCCCTGCAAGAAAGTAACGCAGTACAACTGCGTTTGCAAAGCTGGTACGAACAGTCTGAGCGTGCTTGTCACGATACATTTTTTGTCAATGATTGCCTTAGCGACGTTAAACAAAAGCGCCGTCTATACATCGTTGCCCTGCAAAGAATTTCCCTGGAAGCCAAAGCCTTGCAGCGTAAGCTCCATATAGAACAGCTTGACAGAGAATTGGCACAACGTCAGGCCAAGCCCTGACTGCTGAGAGATTTGTAACTGGCTGTAAGTCTTTTCCCTTATCAAATGCCGCTATTTGAAGGCGTGTCCCGGGCTTTCAGTTGCTGAGACCGGGGTAGCACTGCTGGCGCAATGCCAGCTAGTGATAGCAGTCTGTTGCCTGCGGCATGATTTGAGTATGGAATCCCATCCCACACTGCGATATAAGTATTGCAAGTCTCTAAAAATTTCCTTACAGTCTGGCGTTAGCCGCATTGGCATACTGTAATCCAAGGAAATGATATATGTGGTTTGTGGGCGCAATTATCGGCTTTATTCTGGGCGTGGCGACCGGTTCTGGTGCTGCCATGTTCTTTTTTGCTTTGACCGGCGGTTTTGTTGGATATCTGATCGCTAGTTCGCGCAAGACTAATACCGATGCCAAGACGGTGGCGAATAAACCGGTACACCAGCCTGCGCAAAGCAAACCTGTCGATGTAATGGCAGAGATGCGCCAGAAAATCTTCTCACTTGAACACCGGCTGCAAACGCTGGAACGTGAAATGGCCGAGCTCAAAGCTGGTGGCGTGATCATTAAGAATGTCGCAGCACAGCCAGAACCGGTAAGCCAGCCAGCTGCAGAAGAAAAAACAGTGGCAGAACCCCAGGTAGCTCTTGCTGCGGCAAAAGCAGCCGACGCCAGTACTAGCGTAGCTGTGCCGCTGACAACGGCATTTGGATCACAGGCTGACGCTGTTACTGCTGGCGCGCAAGAAAATGCGCAGCCACCAGCGCTGGATCTGGAGATGCAGCCTTTGGAAGAAGCGACTCTTGCCAGAGAAATTCCCGCAATCGTTGCAGAACAAGTCACTCCAATGACAGCAGTGCAGACGGCAGAACCTTTGGCATCTGTAGCAGCTACAGCAGCTACGGCAATTGAATCGCCAACAGTAAGTCCCGCCATCGTAAAACCGCCGGTTGCCAAGCGCCCACCACCACCACCTCCAAAAACGTTGAGAGAAAGCGTGCCTGCGCCGCTGGCGAAACTGATTTTTGGTGGCAATGCGCTGGTCAAAGTCGGTGTCCTGATCTTGTTCCTGGGCCTGGCATTTTTGCTGCGCTATACCGCAGAGCGGGTCACGGTGCCAGTGGAACTGCGTTACGCAGGTGTGGCTCTGTCTGGCGTGGTCTTGCTGGCACTTGGCTGGTTCTTGCGCAGCAAGCGCCGCGACTATGCCTTGATATTGCAAGGCATGGCGATAGGGGTGTTTTACCTGACCACACTGTCAGCAATGAAATTGCATGCGCTGATCTCTCCTGATGTTGGCTTTGGCTTCCTGTTCCTGGTGTCTGTTCTCAGCGCCATATTGGCGGTCTTGCAAAATGCGCCTGTGCTGGCCATTGTTGCCGCAATTGAAGGTTTTGCTACCCCTGTTTTGATTTCCACCGGTGAAAACCGTCCGCTCGGTTTGTTCACATACATGGCCGTGCTTGATATAGGTATCTTCGTGGTTGCCTGGTTTAATGCCTGGCGTGTGCTGAACCTGATCGGTTTTGTCGGTACTTTTACCTTGGCGTTGGGCTGGGCAGAACAAAACTATACCGATAGCCAGTACGGCATAGTCCAGCCTTTCCTGATTTTCTTCTTTGTCCTGTTTGCCCTGATAGGCTTGCTGTTCGCCCGCCGCACCCTGAAAGAAGCGGAAGTACAGGAAGGTCCTTTAGATACTCTGAAGCGGGTAGGGCGGGTTGATAGTGCCCTGGTATTTGGCAATCCCATCACCGCCTTTGGCATGCAATACATGCTGGTCAAACATACCGAGTTTGGTGCAGCCTTTTCAGCACTGGCAGTCGGTTTCTTTTACCTGCTGCTGGCCAGGTTTGTATTTTCCAGAGCCAGGCAAGGTCTTGCATTGCTGGCAGAGGCCTATGTCATCGTGGCTGCCATCTTTGCCACGCTGGCAATACCATTGGGACTGGAAGGCGCATGGACAGGTGCAGCCTGGGCCATAGAGGGTGCAGGCATGTACTGGTTGGGTATACGGCAGCAGCGTCCTTATGCACGCGGTTTTGCCTATGTTGTCATGGTCGGGGCAGCGTACAAGCTCTTGCATGGTATCTACGTCAATCCCGAGGCAACGGGGCCATTGTTGCAGGGTGGTTTGCTGGGCCCGGTATTGCTGGCAATTAGCTGCTTTGTGGTCTGGAATCTGCATAGAAAAGCCAGGCCAGAGAATATTGCAAGCTGGGAAGCCATGCCAAATGCAGCCTTGCCATGGCTGGGTACTGCGTCACTGGCTTTATTGCCCTGGATGTTTCTGGTTCCACAGTTTGCAGCTGCGGCGATGGCTGTCATGGCCTTGCTGGTATCGGCCATTGCCCGTCGTTATGTGTTGAAGGCTTTTGAACATATTTCTGCCACTTTGCAGGCGGCCGCGCTGGCGTCTTTCATGTTGACCCTGCATGTTGCCGCTAATGGCAATGCTGCGCTGGAAGATGGCTGGAAAGGTGGCCTGGCTGCCCTGATCATTGCTGGCAGCATATTGTTCAGTGCCGGGCGCTCCATGGTGGCTGCCAAGCGGGCTGCACAAGCGCAATCCTTGCCGCCGGCCTGGCCAATCTGGAACCAGGTGGCCATTGTCAGTGGCAGCGCACTGTTACATCTGGCCATGCTGTTTGCCATCAACCTGACGCAGGCATCATTGATCTGGCCTTTAACTGCCTGCCTCTTACTATGGGTCGGTTTGCGCATGTCGCATGGTGCGCTGGCAGGTTTCTCTGCTGCTTTGCAAGTCATTGCGGCTGGTTTGTGTCTGGTGGAGCCTGGCAAATACCAGGGCACGGTATTTGCGCATCTGGGCTTTTTGGTACCTTTGTCGCTGGCTGTGTCTGCATGGCTCAGTGCTGATCTGATCCGGGCTGAAGCTGCCAGAATGCGTGCCGTGTTGCTGGACTTGAGTGGGTTTGGTCATGCTGCAAAACCGGATGAGGTCAATACTTCAGGGCAAAAATTGCCATCGGTTTGGCTCAATCCCTGGTGCAATAGCAAGCTGGCGCTTGGTTTGCCAGTTGTCTGGGGGCTGGCATGGTGGTTGAGTGCCTGGTTCCCTGAAAGTCTGGAAGCCCTGGTGCGCACAGATCACCGCAATTATTCTTCGACCGTTGCTATCGTGATAGGTCTGCTCAGTTCTGTCCTGATGGCGACTCTGGCAGGCTGGCGTCAATGGCCGCAAATGGGTTTTGCCACTATCGTCACTATGCCCTTGCTGATTTTTGCTGGTTTGATAGGTATGGTCGGTGCGGATGGGTCTTATTTGCCATCGGCAAATCTGGGCTGGCTGGCCTGGCCCCTCGCACTGGCCTGGCATTTGCAGCTACTGAAGAAGCAGCAAAACTGGATGGCTGCTTCTTCGCCACTCTTGAGCCTGACGCATATCGCCGGTTTCTGGTTCTTCCTGTTGCTGGCAGCCCGCGAAGGACAGGCGCGTCTTGCGCCACTGGCTGACACCTGGTCAAGCTGGCCATTGCTGGGTTGGGTGCTGGTGCCTGCGCTGGTCTTCTGGTTCATTGGCGCCAAACCGCTGGCAGTCAGATGGCCGCTTAATTCTTACCGTAAAGCCTATATAGAGCAGGCATGCGCGCCCGTTGCCCTGTATTTGCTGGCATGGTGTTGGTTGACCAATGCCTTCAGCGCGGGCGATGCCAGCCCCTTGCCTTATCTGCCTTTCCTGAATCCGCTGGAATTGGGGCAATGGCTGGTGCTGGCGTCCTTGTTGCACTGGTGGCGCGCTTTACCTGTGGCTGCGCTCAAAACAGACACCAGACATGCTGCGACAGCATTAGTAGCCGCTACAGCCCTGGCTTTGTTGACCGGCATGGTCTTGCGCAGTTGCCACCATTTTGCCGGCGTGCCTTGGGATGCCGATGCCTTGTTTGCTTCGCGCCTGAGTCAGGCTGCCGTTTCCATTACCTGGGCAATTTGCGGCGTGTCTGTCATGTTGTTTGGTAACCGCCGTATGTCACGCAGTATATGGATAGCCGGTGCTGCCTTGCTGGGCGTCGTGGTGTTGAAACTGTTCCTGATAGAACTGGCAGACCGTGGCGGCTTATACCGTATCGTATCTTTTATTGGCGTTGGTATCTTGTTGCTGGTGGTTGGTTACTTTGCACCTGTGCCTGTCAAGCCAAAAGAAATGCAGGCGGCGGCTGCATCCGCGGATGACGAGACACCAGAAGATCAGGAGAAGACGTCATGAGTATCAGCAAGCTGAAAATGAAATTGCAACTGAAGCTCTTGTTGCTGGCTACCTGTGCGATAGCTTCCGCTGTCGTTGCGGCACAGGCGATTACTCCGCAGCTAAAGCATGCAGTCATCTCCAGCACTGGAGCGGGCCCATATTTTCAACTGGATATACCAACCAGTATTTACCCTGGTAGCCTGCATCCTGATCTGCATGATGTGCGCGTGCGTAATGCCGAAGGTGATCTCTTGTCCTTTGCCTGGGCAGACGTAGAAACGGCGACTGCCAAGCTTGAGAGTGCTACGGTCAGTGCGTTTCTTGTAAAAGATATACAAAGCAGCAGTTTCAGCAGCTTCCGGCAAAATGCAGATGGCTCACTGACCGCCTTGTCGCAAGTGAAAATCACCAGGCAAAATCCTGTTCCTGCCTGGATTATTGATGTCAGCAAGATCAAGGGCAAGTTATTGCAAGCCAGGTTCGGTATAGCTGAGCAGGTAGATGGCATGTTCGGCTTCACGCTGGAAAGCAGTAATGACCTGAAAAACTGGCAATCGCTGGGTAGCGAACAATTGGTGCAATTGCGTCATCAGGGTTCCATGTTGCAGAATCTTGGCATCAGGCTACACCATGTCAGTGCGCAGTATTTGCGCCTGCGCTGGAATAATCCTGCAGATGCACCCTGGCTGGACAGCGTTATCATAGACAGCCAGCAAGAAGTCTATACACCATCGGTTTTGCAATGGAGTAAGCCTATTCCTGTGAGGGCTTGTGGTGCAAATTATTGTGATTATTCCATCCCGGACAACACGCCCATAGACAGCCTGCGTTTGCTGGTGAGCGAGCCTAACACCCTGTTACATATCACAGTGCTGGCGCAGGTGACGACGACAACTGCGCCGGTGTCCTCGTATCATCACAGGCATAGTCCGCTATATCCTTTGCATGTCTTGAGAAATCAGAAACGCAATGCTGAAGTACAGGTAGTAGATCAACAAGTCTGGTTGAATGATAGCCTGGTCTATAAAATCAATCTACAGAATGGCGAAGTGAAATCACCTGATTTACTCATGGATGGTGCCAGTTATAAAACTTTGCGCTTGCAAACCGATAGTCCATTCAGCAAGCTGGCCAAAACCCTGCCTGAGATACAGATCGCCAGCTTACCGCGCAGGCTGGTTTTTCTGGCGCGTGGCAAACCGCCTTATCAGCTGGAATGGGGAGTGGAGAACAAAGAGGGAGCTGCAATACCTTTGACAACGCTTATCCCCAAAATGGATTTGAGCAAGCCAGTGCAGGGTGATATTGCCAGTGTAGAAATTGCCGACTATGCCGCACCTCAGGCTGCGGTCAAACCAGCCGCTGAGAAAACTCCTGGCAAAGAACACAAGCCATGGTTGTGGGCGTCATTGGGTATTGGCTTGTTGCTATTGGGCGGGATGGTATGGTCCCTGCTGAAGAATATGTCAGAAGATAAGGCAAAGACCTGAGCACCTGTTTTACAATCTTAGTGTTTTCAGGTCTTTTGACGGTAATTAAATGCTATGCAGGCGCTGCAAGGCGTTTTGCAGGGTAGCATCCTGCTTGGCAAAGCAAAAGCGCACTATGCCGGATTCCTTGCCTTGCTGATAAAAAGCAGAAACCGGGATGGCTGCAACGCCAATTTCAGTCGTCAGCCAGCGTGCAAAGTCCAGCTCCGTCTTGTCGGAAACTGCTGAATAATCAACAGACTGGAAATAAGTGCCAGCACATGGCAGCAAGCGCAAACGTGAATTGGCGAGGCCGGCCCTGAACAGATCACGTTTCTTTTGATAAAAGTCCGATAGGGCCAGATACGGGGCAGGCTTGCTCATATACTGCGCCAGTCCCACCTGCATAGGTGTATTGACGGTAAAGACATTGTATTGATGAACCTTGCGGAATTCTGCCATCAGTGCTGCCGGTGCCGCCACATAACCGACTTTCCAGCCAGTGACATGATAAGTCTTGCCAAAGCTGGAAATGATGAAGCTGCGCTCTGCCAGCTCAGGGTAGCGGGACAGTGATTCGTGGCGCTGTCCATCAAACACCATGTGTTCGTACACTTCGTCTGAGGCGATCAAGACCCTGGTGTCACGCACGATATCGGTCAAGGTAGTGATGTCATCTAAGCTTAATACCGATCCAGTAGGGTTATGCGGTGAATTCAGCATCAGCAAACGGGTCTTGTCCGTAATGCTGGCTTTTACTTTATCCCAGGGGATGGCATAGCCATCTGCACTCAGTTCCATGCTGACAAATACCGGTACGCCACCTGCCAGCTTGATACTGGATACATAGCTGTCATACGCAGGTTCAATGACAATGACTTCATCACCAGCATGTACGCAGGCCAGCAAGATGGTCAAAATACCCTGGGTCGCACCAGCTGTGACGGTGATTTCAGTATTTACATCATAAGCATGCCCATAGATATTTTTGATCTTGGCGGCTATTTGCTCGCGCAACTGCGGCATGCCTGGCATGGGCGGATATTGATTGTAATTATCCGTCATGGCTTGCGCTACCAGGGCAGGCAGAGCAGGGTCGCAGCTAAAGTCAGGGAAGCCCTGACCAAGATTGACCGCTTTGTTCTCTGCTGCCAGGGCAGACATCACTGAAAAGATGGTGGTGCCTACTTCGGGCAATTTAGACTCAGGTACGAAGCGGGCAGTAGTCGTCATCAGCGAAACTCTTCAAAAACTATAAGCCATTAATATAAAACGATTATTTTGTACCAAACAAACGGTCACCGGCATCGCCCAGGCCAGGCACGATATAACCATGTTCATTGAGATGGTCATCGATAGAAGCAGTCACGATAGGTACATCAGGATGGGCCGCATTCATGACCTTGATGCCTTCCGGGGCAGCCAGCAGGCAAACGAACTTGATCGTCGTCGCGCCACGCAGTTTCAGGCGGGAAATAGCGGCAGCGGCTGAGTTGCCAGTTGCCAGCATAGGATCAACCACGATCACCAGGCGGTCAGCGATATCTTCTGGCACTTTGAAGTAATACTCGACTGGTTCCAGTGTTTCCGGGTCACGGTACAGGCCGATATGGCCTACACGTGCGTTTGGCAGCAAATCCAGCATGCCATCCAGGATGCCATTGCCAGCGCGCAATACCGAGATTACGCACAGTTTTTTGCCGCTGATGGTTGGGGCATCAATGGTGGTGATCGGTGTCTCGATCTTGACCAGTTCAATCGGCAGGTCGCGGGTGACTTCATAGGCCAGCATCTGGCTGATTTCACGCAAGAGGCGGCGGAAATTATCCGTCGGTGTGTCCTTGCTGCGCATCAGCGTCAGTTTGTGTTGCACCAGTGGGTGTCTGATTTCGGTAACGAGTTCGTTCAAGGTAATTCTCCTGCAATGTTGAGTTGACCGCTATTTTACGTCCCAGCCAGCATTAAGGGAAACGGATAAATCAGGAATTGAGGTGTTTTTCCACTTCTGCTCCAGCCATCGTCAATTTTTTCTTGATTGATAATCCAGTATAAGAAGTTCCGGCATGGCAGGGCCCGCAATGACGGTGAACGACTATCAGATCAGGAGTGCAGAAATGGACAGCAATCAGGCGTTGTTAAATAAATTATCTCTGGGAGACTACTCCCTCGATCGCCATGGCGACCGCAAGGACAATTATTTGCCACCAGAAGAGGCAATTGAGTCCAATACCCGCATCGATGTGAAAGGTATTCGTGAAGCCATCGCACGGGTAGAGGCAGAAGCCAGAGCCACCGTAGCAGCAGAAACCAGATTCAAAGCCGAATCGCAAGCGAGAGCACTGGCTGAAACCAGAGCGCAGGCAGAAGCAGAATCCGCTGAATTGGCCCAACGCAAACTGGCATTGGAGCAAGAAGCTATCGCCGGCGCGCAGGCAAAACTGATGGCAGAACGCCAGTCACGCGCTGCAAGTGAAGCCAGAATAGCTGCCAACGCCGAAGAAACCAGGAATCTGCAAGAACGCGCACTGATAGAGTCACGGGCCCGTGAACAATCAGAACAGCGCGCCAAACTCGAACAACAAGCCATAGAAAAAGCCGAGCACCAGTTCAAGGCTGAGTCAGAATTGGCTTCTCAAGCCCATGCAGAAGCTGAAAAACTAGCAACGCAAACTGCCAATGCACGCAACTGGGCTGCAGAACGCTTTGCCGCATCACAATCTGCCCGCCAACAGGCAGAAGAGCGCGCCCGCGCTGATGCCCGTATCACTGAACTGGCACGCGAACGTGAAAAACGCGACCGCGAAGCCCGTGAAACGGCAGAAATGCTCGCCAAAGTCCGCAGCGAATCCCTGCAAATCAGTAAAGAGCGCGACCAGGCAGAAGCCATGGCGCTGGAGTATGCGATCAATCGCGCACCGGTAGAGTTGCGTGCCCGTGAAGATGCACTGGCGCGCGTTGCCTTGGAACAAGGTCAAGAGGCAATCGCCCAGGCCAGGATGGAGTCTGAAAGAAAAGCAGCAGAAGCCATACAGTTGCGCATGCAGTCGGAAGAAGACTTGCGCATTGCTGCCAACAAACGCGAACAGGCAGAAAAGATTGCTGCCGCGACTGCCCAAGCCCGTCGTGAAGCAGAGGACAAAATCCGCATGGTGACCGAGTCACGGATACGCGCAGAGCGCGAACTGCAATCAACTGCCATGACGCGCATAGAAAACGAACAGCAAGCTGACCTGCAAGCGCGGGCAAGACAAGCTGCTGAAGCCGCATTGGCAGAAGAAGCCCGCCAACGTCGTCTGGCTGACCAGGAAGCTGCAGACAATGCCCGCCAGCGTGTCGCCGAAGAGCAACGCGCTGCCAAGCTGGCCAAAGAGCGCCTGGAGATGGAAAAACAGGCAGTACAAGATGCTCGTGAAAAAGCCGATTCTGAACAACAAGCCCTGAGTGCCAGTGCCTTCCAGGCTGAATTGCTGAAACGCGCCAACCTGGCAGCCGCAGATAAAGCCAAAAAAGCCCAGGAATTGATGATGGCTGAAAAAATGCGCGCTGCAGCAGAGCAAAAAGCCGCCGCCGCATTGCAGGAGAAATTGACTGCTGAACGCAAAATGACGGAAGAAGCCGAAGCCCTGGCCAAGTCAGAGCAATCTCATGCCGAACTTTTGCGCATGCAAGAACAGGCAGAGCATGCCCGTCGCATAGCTCAGGAATCAGAATGTGTGGCAGAAAAACTGAGCCTGGAAAAAACCATGGAGCAGGTGGAATTGCAGCAAAAAATGGCCGCAGCCGCTGCCAGGAAAAACCAAGATGCCAGCGAACTTCTGCGCGTCCAACAGCAACGCACTAATGATGAGGTGAAAGCGATGGAACTTCAGGAAGAAAAACTACAGGCAGAACGTCGCCGTGCCAATGCAGTGCAACAAGTGCTGAAGGCAACCCAGGAAAAACTGCAACTCGAACAAGCCGCCCAGCAAGAAGCCGAAGCCAGGCTGCGTGCCGAAGAAGAGGCCAAGGCAATTGCAGCCGCAAGGGAACAAGCAGAACGCGAAGAAAGACTGGCGCTGGAAGCAACACTCGATGCTGAAAAAACTACTCTGGAACAAACAGAACTGCAAAAAGATGCTCAATGCAAGGCAGCCAAGGTCGCTTTGCTGATTAGCCATCAAGCCACAGAAATGGCGCGTGCAGAGCAAATGCATCTGGAAGCAGAAAAGCAAGCGGCAAGAGCTGCCCAGGAAAAGCTGGAAGCAGAAAAATCAGCTGCCGAGCAAGTCATCGCCCGCGCCCACGCTGACCGCGAACATACCGATGTCCTGAACGCTCGCCAGCAACAAGAGGCAGAAGCCCGTGCAGCACGTCAGGCCATGATCGCTGCAGAACAAATACGTCTGCAAAAAATGCAGGAACATGCTGATCTGCAAAAACAATCTGCGGTACTGGCGCAAACCAAGGCTATTGAAGCTGAAGAACTCGGCAAGACTTTGCGTTTGCGTGCAGAGTCCGAGCAAAAAGCCCTGAATCTGGTCCAGCAAAAACTGGAAGCAGAAAAACGCCTGACAGCAGAATTGCAAGCCAAGGCAGCTGTAGAGCAAGAGCAGCGCGACCAGCATCTGGCCCGTCTGCAATCTGAACAAGCTTTGCGTGTTGCCATGGAAAGCAAATTAGCAGAAGAGAAAAAACTGCTGGAACAAAACAATCAACAAGCCAAGGCGGAACAGCAAGCGGCAACCGCCGCCGCCGCCCGGGTAAAAGCTGCAACCCAGTTGGCGCAGCTTGAACAAGGAAAAGCGAAGTCCCAGCAACTGGCAGCCCAGGCGTTGGAAGAACAAGCCAGACTGGAAAAACAAAAGGCAGATGCGGCTGAACTGGAAGCAAAAGCCGTAGCTGAGAAGCTGGCAGCAGAAAAAATTGCCACAGAGGCCGCCACTGCCAGAGCAAAAGCAGAACAGCAACATGCACAAGCTGCAGCTGTCAGGGCTAGGGCAGAACAAGAAGCCAATGAGCTGACAGCTGCCAAGCTGCAAGCTGAACAAGCATTGCAAATCCAGGCACAAGCCTATGCCGCCAGCCAGCACAAAGCGCATGAACTGGTCGTTGAAAAGAACAAAAAAGTTGCTGAACTTGACGCTGTCTTGCAACAACGTCTGGCAGATGATCAAGCCTTGCTGGATACAACAGCAGCCAAATTGCAGGCAGAACAAGAAGCGTACGAAGACGTGCAAAGCCGTTTGTCCAGCGAAGCCGAAGCGCAGCGGTTCGCCGAAGCCCGCGCCCGCGCAGAAAAAATCATCCGCGCCGCAACTGACGCAACCCTCGCATCAGAAAAAGCCCTGTTCCAGGAGCTGGCTGCCCATGCTGATGCGCAAAGCCTGATGGCTGAATTGCTGGCCCAACGCTTGCAGCAAGAGCAGGCATTATTGGCTGCACAACAACAACGTGTCGCTGCTGAGCAAGCCGTATTGGATAGTCTGACAGCCAAGCAACAGGCAGAGCTGGCAGCTACCGCAGAAGCGCAAGCGCGCCTGTTGGCCGAACAAGCGCAACACAAATTGATTACTGAGCGCCAGGCTGCCGAAGCACAAGCACGAGAACTGGCAGAAAAATTCAATGAAACTGAAAAACAATGGCTGGCACAAGCCGCTCAAGAAGCACTGATCAAACGCCAGGCAGCTGTCGCGTTGGAAGAAAAAACAGCACTGTTGCTGGAATTGAGCCGCGCCAGCCAGGAAAAAATCGCTGTTGAACAGCAAATCAGTGCTGAGCTGAAAACCAAACTGGAACAGGAAGAATCTGCAGAAATCACCCTGCAAGCCAAACTGGCGATAGAACGTGAATTTGCCGAAGCGGCAAGCGAACGTGCCTATAAGGAGCAAGAAGCTCTGGAAGCCACATTGCGCCTGGCGAATGCTGAACAAGCATTGTTGGCCCGCTCTGCTGAACACGCAGAAGCCCAGCGTCTGGCGGCAGAAGCGACAGAAACCAGATTGCGCGAAGCTGAAGCCCTGACCATGACTGAAAACCAGCGCGCTACCACTGAACTTGAAGCACTGAGTTTGGTGCAGCAAAAATTGGCGGTTGAACAAAAAGCAGCACAAGAAGCAGAACAACGCAAACTGGCAGAGCAAGAATACCTGAGCCTGTGCGAAATTCGCGCCAATGCAGAGCAAGATGCCAATGTCGCCATCCAGGCAAGGTTGCAAAGCGAAAAAGAAGCAACTGAACTGGCAAATGCACTGGCAGTATCCGAGCAACAAGCCACTGAAGCAGCGCAGAGTCGTGCTGAGGAACTGTTCATCCTGCAGCAGGCAGAACAACAACGTGCAGAACTGGCTCAACGCGAAATCATCACCATTCAGCAACAAAAGCAGATGGAGATGGATAGCCTGCAAATGACGCAGGATGCTTTGCGCCTCATAGAAGAAAAAATGGAAGCCGAGCGTCTGGTTATTGCTGCGACAGAAGAGCGCGTGCGTTTGGAATCGGAACTGGCAGAACAAAGCAAGCAACGCGCAGAACAACTGCTGATCGCCAATGCGCTGGAGCAAGAAAAACTGGCGCTGGAGCGTGAGATCGCAGAAGCTACAGCTTTGCAAATAGCTGCTGATGAACAAGCGCTGCCAGAACTGCGCGCCAAATTATTGGAAGAAAGCCAGCTTGAAACCCTGGAAGCGCAAAGACTGGAAAAAGAACAAGCCCTGGCCGCAGCTATAGCCGCACGGGTTGAAGAAGAAAACACATTGCTGGCCCACGCCGAGCAAGCCTTGGCTGCAGAGACGGAATTGAAAGCCGAATTTGCATCGAAACTGCAAGTCGCTGAAGCACAAAGGTTGAAAAAAGAACAGGCTTTGGCTGCAAGCTTTGCAGTACGTGCAGAGAAAGAGAATGACTTGCTGGCTCAAGCTGAACAAGCTTTGGCAATAGAGGCAGTATTGCAAGCTGAGCTGACATCCAAACTGGAAGCTGCTGAAGCACAAAGACTGGAGAAAGAACAGGCGCTCAATGCAGCTATCGCCAAACGCATGGAAGAGCAAAGTGCCCTGCAAGCCAAACTCGAAGAGCAATTGTCTTTGGAAGCAGCGTTGCAAGAAGAACTGCAACAGCAATTGATCGCGGTGGAAGCACAAACCCAGCGAAAACAACGGGCACTGGCAGATGCCGCAGCAAAACGCATCGCTGACGAAAAAGCCTTGCAAGTACAACTAGAAAAACAAGCCGCTGACGAAGCAGAACTGCAAGCCATGTTGCAACAACGTACTGAGCAACAAGCTGCAGCCCAGGCATTCATTGAACAGGCATTATCGTCTGCCAGAGAATGGCAAGAACAAAACAGACTGCACATACAGCAACAGCAAGAAGAATTGCAAGCTGAGGCAGAAATGGCGAAACAAACGCTGGAAGCGGAGCATCAGGAAGCAGAACAACTGGCGCAAGCCCTGATCACCAAACTGCTCAGCAACAGGCAAACATCAGAAGAGTGGCGCCAACAGGTTGAACCAATGCTGGCAGCAGCACCGATCACTGTGGCTTATGATGCGACAGTTCAGCAAGATGAAGTACAAAAACGCTTCCGTCTGCGCCCATCTGTCATCGCCGGTTTGTTGCTGTGCGCTGGTATCGCAGGTTTTGCCGGTTTCAGCAATTTTGCTTTAAATGGTGCAACAGCTTCCCGCGCAGTGACGCAAAAGACAGCCGTGTTGGAACAGCTTGCGCCAGTCGAGAAAGTGAATGGCGGGTTGCACATGACTTATGAGTTGGCTGCTCCTGCAGATCAGGCACCCTCACAGGCGGACGAAGGTAGTAAGGTCACGACCACTCAACTGGCTTTGGCGGGTAGCCGCTAAGGAGAGGTAAAGTCTGGACAAAAAAGCCGCGCAATTTGCGCGGCTTTTTAACTATTGCATGCCAGTGGGCGATTAATGTGCGCAGGTAATTAACGCAACTAGCAACTAATGCAATTAACGCAATTCCAAAGTCAAAAATTCTACTCCCTGTGTCTTGGAAGACGCCATATTGAATTGCGACAGCGATCCCTGACCCAGCAGCGACTGGCAGGTTTTGCACACTGCGGCGGTAACTTTGCGCAATTCAAATGGACCAACTTTCATATTGTCGATCGTGACGACGCGGGCTTGTATGATCCGTCCATCCGCAGTCTGCATATTAGCGAGCGGTTTTACCACTTTGTAGGACACTTTGGAGTCGTTAAGCATATCGTCGCTGAGCGTGGTTTTGGTGGCGCCGGTATCAACCATAAAGGCTTCTATTTTGTTGTTGCCAAGCTTTACAGGAGCGTAAAAATGCTCTTTGGTCTTTGGCAGGCGCATGCTTTTCACTGTTGTGGTGGCAGCTTGTCCCTGGCGTTCCAATGAGGATTCAATGGCGATGCGCTGACCGTCAAAATAGTGTCCGTGCCCCTGTGCTTCCAGTGACGAATCGAATGAGGCAAGCAGGGCCAGAGCTTCAAATTCGCGCTTGCGCATGACGAGATATTTCGCAACGTCGCCACGCACGTTCACCAGACTGGGAACTATTGCCAGTGTTTTATAGCCCCAGTCTATGGCTTCTTCTATGCGACCAGTTTTCCCCAGACTTTCTGAATAAGCGGCGAACAGGTCATAGGCACCTTCACCCATGCTGATGGCTTTTTCAGCCTGAACGATACTCGCCTCCGGCTTGTCTGCCCAATGATAGGTGATTGCCAGACTGGCGATAGCTTTTGCGTCGGTGGGACGCATTTTGATGTATTGGTTCCAGTTTTTTTCTGCACAATCATAGCTGCGTACTTGCATGCACTTTACAGCGCCATCTTTATAGGCTGAAGGAGGATAGGTTTCTGCAAAGGCAGGTAAGCTGATTGCAATGCAGGTGACGAGCAGGGCTGAAATTTGGTTACGCATGAGTTTATTGGTCTTTAAGAGCCCTAAAAATTGCGGCAATTGTAACATTTAAACTTTTCTGTAACAGAGGGTTTTATTGATGTGCGTCAGGTTATTCGTCCAGGTAGTGCGGTCCAATTGCCGGATCAAAGTTATCTGCGAGCTTGATAGGGGCTAGAGGCTCAGGCTTCTTTCGCTTCCTGTAGTGCAATCACGATAACAAAACCGCCTTCAGCGTGATTGTAGATGCGTAATTTGCCACCATGGCTTTTGATGATGCGATCAACAATGGCCAAGCCCAGGCCGGAGCCATTGGCCTGGCTGCGCGAAGCATCACCACGGGTAAAGGGGCGCAGCAGGCGGACCAGGTCTTGTTCTGCCACGCCTAACCCATGATCACGGAAGCTGATTTGTATGCCCAGCTTTCTGTCCTTGTTTTTGCGTGAGCATTGCACGTCAAGTGTGATGACAGGAGAGCCTGGGGTTTTTCCGTAGCGGCAGGCATTTTCCACGATGTTGTTGAACAGGCGCCTGAGTTCAGTCAGATTTCCATTGACATATATATTTGGTTTGATGGCTGTGCGCAGGCGCAGGTTTTGAAAGCGGAAGGCCTCATCCATGACTTGCTGCATGACTTCACTGATGTTGATGCGCTCGAATTCGACTTTGTCCAGGGGCTTTGCGTAATCCAGGAACTGGCTGATGATGTCATCCATCTGCTGCAGATCGGATTGCATGCCAGTCCTGGCCTCATCACTGAGACTGGCCATTTCGACCTCCAGTTGCATGCGTGCCAGCGGGGTGCGCAAATCATGCGAAATACCGGCCAGAATGATGGAGCGGTCGGTTTCTATCCTGACCAGATCTTCCATCATGGTGTTGAAACTGACATTGGTTTCGCGAATTTCTTTCGGTCCTTTTTGTGGCAAGGGCGGTGGTTGTTTACCTTTGGCGACAGCGCGCGCCGCATTACTCAATCGAGATAAAGGGTCATTAATGAGCTTGGAGATGATGGCCGCACCCAGCAAGGTCAAAAAGAGGGTCAGGATAGCCCAGCTGAATAATTGCTGCCCTATCGGCGGGTCCAGGCGGTCTTGCTCCAATCTCAGCCAGTAATGATCATCTTCAATATCAAAGCTGATCCAGAAGCCGCTGATACCGTTGAGCTTGCTGGCAAACCGGGTGTTATTCCCCAGTCCGCGCAACATCAGGGGCCGGGACTCAAGAAAGAAGGGGGTGGCTTCTGGCTCTTCCACACGGTCAGTATCTTCCAGCAGGTAGATCTGCACACCTTCTTTGTTGGCAAGGTCTCTTAAGAGTTCGTGCCGCTTCTCTGGTGCAGAGTGGGTCAGGGCGGCGCGCGTGATGGTGACAATCGAGACGATTTGTGCCGCCATTTGCTGCGCCCGCGGTGCTGTTTCGAGGGTGCGAAAATTGGACATCCATGCCAGCATGCTGGCGGTGACAAGCACAGCCAGCATGAGGAAGGTGCGCCAGAACAGTCCGCTTTTTAGCCATTCCAGACTGTTGAGGTAGTCACGCATTCAAGATTTGTAAAAAAGACAATAAGGAGGGTGCAAGAGTATCCCGCTCTTAATGCGACTGCCCATCCGGGATGAATACATAACCCAGACCCCATACTGTTTGTATGTAAAGTGGATTGCTGGGATCAGGTTCTATCAGTTTGCGCAGACGTGAAATTTGTACGTCCAGGCTGCGGTCAAATACTTCATATTCGCGACCACGTGCCAGTTCCATGAGTTTTTCCCTGGACAGCGGCTGACGGGCATGGCGGGCAAAGACTTTCAATACCGAAAATTCACCCGTGGTAAGTGAAATATTGTCATCATTTTTTTTCAGCGTGCGGGTGCCGAGGTCAAGGACAAAGTCGCCAAAGGCAAAAGTCTGGGGGCCATCGGAAGGTGCACCTGGCAATTCGTCCGGAGCTTTTCGTCTCAACACGGCATTGATGCGGGCAACCAGTTCGCGTGGGCTGAATGGTTTAGGCAGGTAATCGTCTGCACCCATTTCGAGCCCAATGATGCGATCGACTTCTTCGCCTTTGGCGGTCAGCATGATGATGGGTGTTTTGTCGCCGGCACCGCGCAGGCGACGGCAGATGGCCAGGCCATCCTCGCCAGGAAGCATCAGATCCAGCACCAGCATGTCATAGCGTTCACGTATCCAGAGCTTGTTCATGGCCTGGGCATTTTCTGCACTAACTACTTGAAAACCTTGTTCTGTCAGGTAGCGGCGCAACAAATCGCGCAAACGCAGATCATCATCAACCACCAAGATTTTGGCCTTGGGGTTGCTGGAATTGTTATTTGTGGAGTCTGGGGTAGGGGGCGTAGTGTTCATGGGCTTAATAGTACTGTCATAGAGTGAGCTTGCAAACAAAATTAATATTCTGGATTACAAACTGTTACACACTTTACGGAATGGGACTGCGCAATTCATGTGGCTATCGTAAACTAAATTCATACAAATTGATGCTGGTAAGGTACAGCCATTTGCACTTAGAATTGCAATCCATTTATATGTTTTGCTTGCAAGACCATTCGTTTTCAAGTCGATGAATATACCGTACAAAAAAATTTCTGTCCTGCTGTTGTCGCTGATCGTGACTGCTGCGGCTATGGCGGATAGTAAAGGCAATGGTGGTTCGGCTCTGTGGGGACGATTTAATAACGGCAATGCTCAGCAAAAAAATGACGCAGCGCGCAAAGAAGAAAAACAGCACGAGCGGCAACTTAATAAACAGGCTGAAAAAAACAGCTTGCTTGAGCGCTGTAATGACGCACGCCATATAGGCGAGCACGCTTGTGGCAGTGCTGAGGATGGCAAAAAAGCTGGTCGCCTCACGCCAGAAGAAAAGCGCGCCCTGCGTCGCCAGATTCAGGATGTAGGGCACGAACTATACCGTCCTGCCCGCTAAATCTTCCCAGATTCTTTCCCAAATTCTCAACAAATATCAGCGCCTGTTTTGCTTCATTATTTTTTGTTGCTCGCGCTGCCAGTCTTTTTCTTTCTCAGTATCTCGCTTGTCATGCTGCTTTTTGCCCTTGGCAAGGCCGACCTGACATTTGATGCGCCCCTTGGTGAAGTGCAGGTTCAGCGGCACCATGGTGTAGCCAGAACGCTCCACTTTCCCTATCAATTTGCTGATTTCTGCAGCATTTAACAATAATTTACGTGTGCGTACAGAGTCAGGGTGAATGTGGGTAGATGCCGTCGGCAGGGCGCCAATATGCGCGCCGAACAGGAAGATTTCGCCATTTTTGACGATCACATAGGCTTCTTTCAACTGCGCACGGCCTGCGCGTATGGCTTTAACTTCCCAGCCTTGCAGGACGATGCCAGCTTCGTATTGTTCCTCGATAAAATAATCGTGGAATGCTTTTTTATTATCAGCGATGCTCATGTAGGATGAAAATTGGTCAAATTAGAGTATGGAAATGCACGAATGCATTTTGGTACTGCTTATGACTCGGTTAAAATGCGAACCTGTGATTCTACCAAATGGTTCTTCTTGATGGCAGTTGTACATAAAACAGTTTTCGTAGCTTACAGCACTGAGCAAATGTTTGCTCTGGTTGATGAAGTGGAAAATTATCCTCAATTTCTGCCATGGTGCGGCGAGGTAAGGGTGGCTGAGCGTACTGATGATGAACTGGTTGCCACGCTTTCCATTAATTATCATGGCTTGAAGCAGCATTTTACGACGCGTAACAGCAATAAACGCCCACATTCTATTGAAATGAGTCTGGTTGAGGGGCCATTCAAGCAATTGTCAGGTTGCTGGAAGTTTACTGAATTGCGTGTGGATGCCTGCAAAATTGAATTTGAACTTAACTATGAATTCTCCAGCAAATTGTTGGAGCATTTAATCGGCCCGGTTTTTTCCAAGATCGCCAATAGTTTTGTCGATTCTTTTTGTGCCCGTGCCGAGACATTATATGACTGAGCAAATCAGCATGACTGTTCAGGTCTGTTACGCCGGGCTGGACGAGACCAGCTTGCTGGATATTCAGGTACCAGTTAATGCCAACATTCTGCAAGTAATACAGCAAAGTGGCATTCTACAAATTCATCCTGAGATTGATGTCAACGTTCTCAAGGTCGGTGTTTTTGGTAAGCTCAAGGCGCTCGACAGCTGTTTGCACTCAGGGGACAGGATAGAAATCTACCGCCCCCTGGTCGCAGACCCCATGGAAGCTCGCAGGCGCAGGGCTAAAAAACAGGCGCTGACCTGATTTTTTGCTATTTGCAATCAGCCAGGGCTTTTTTTGCGGTATCCAACTCTTGTTGACGCTCAGCATCAGATAAAAAACTACGTTCGCCATTTTTGTCGGTGCGACTCAGACGAGCGCCAGAGTTCAGCGACTGTTGATAGTTGCGGGCTCTTTCGCAATTTTTTGCCTTGTCATCAGCAGCCGTTTTTTCTTGTTCGGCCTTCTTGTCTTTTTCAGCCTGTTCGGCACGGCGTTTGTTGAAGTCTTCGTTCTTGGTCGCCAGCGTAACAGGTTTTTCCAACTTGGGCGCAGCTTGACTGGCTGAGGCTGCTTTGTCATCTGCTGCAGGTGCCTGGGCAGCCTTGCCGCCACCTGGCGCTTTGAGGATTTTATCCTTGGGCACGGATTTCGGTGGTGGCAGGTCTGAAAACTGCTTATTACCTTTGTCATCAATCCACACATATTGCGCATGAGCGACGGCGCAGAATGCTAAAGACATTAAAAGTGCAGAGCCTAATCGTGATATTCGTAAGATAGACATAATTTTGCTTTCAAGAAAAACATGGGATTATGCAAGAGTTTTACACGGAGCAAGACGACTTCGCAAGTTTTCTGTATAATTCGGTTTTGCGCCTATAGGAAATACTATGCGTTTACTCCAAAAAGCACTCACGTTCGATGACGTGCTACTAGTCCCTGCATACTCGAACATACTCCCTAAAGATACTTCTCTTGCGACCAAACTGACTCGCAACATCAATCTGAACATACCTCTGGTATCAGCTGCGATGGATACAGTCACTGAAGCGCGCCTGGCAATTGCTATGGCTCAAGAAGGTGGTATCGGTATTATTCACAAAAACTTGACGGCAAAAGAGCAAGCCCGCGAAGTTGCCAAGGTCAAACGTTTTGAATCCGGGGTATTGCGTGATCCTATCACCATCCCACCCGGCATGAAAATCCGCGAAGTGATTGCCTTGTCTCAGCAACATGGCATCAGCGGCTTCCCTGTCGTAGAAGGCAAGACTGTTGTTGGTATTATCACCAACCGCGATTTGCGTTTCGAAGAAGAACTGGACGCAGAAGCCCGCGCCAAAATGACGCCACGCGAAAAACTTGTCTGTGTCAATGAAACAGCAGATCTGGCAGAAGCCAAGCGCCTGATGAACAAGCACCGCCTGGAGCGTGTGCTGGTTGTCAACGAAGCATTTGAGCTACGTGGCCTGATTACTGTCAAAGATATCCAAAAATCAACAGAGCATCCTTTTGCATCCAAAGATGATCAGGGCAAATTGCGCGTTGGCGCAGCTGTTGGTGTCGGTCCTGATAATGAAGAGCGTATAGACTTGCTGGCAAAAGCCGGTGTTGATGTCATCGTGGTCGATACTGCCCATGGTCATTCCAAAGGCGTGCTGGATCGTGTGCGCTGGGTGAAAACAAATTACCCGCATATTGAAGTCATCGGTGGCAATATCGCTACTGCAGCAGCAGCCCTGGCGCTGGTTGAGCATGGCGCAGATGCGGTCAAGGTTGGTATCGGCCCTGGCTCTATCTGTACTACCCGTATCGTCGCAGGTGTTGGTGTGCCGCAAATTACCGCAATTGCCAATGTGGCCAATGCGCTCAAGGGCACTGGTGTTCCTTGTATCGCTGACGGTGGCGTACGTTTTTCCGGTGATGTCTCCAAAGCTCTTGCTGCTGGCGCATCGACTGTCATGATGGGCAGCATGTTTGCTGGTACTGAAGAAGCGCCAGGTGAAGTGATCCTGTTCCAGGGCCGTAGCTATAAGTCTTATCGCGGCATGGGTAGCCTGGGTGCGATGGCTGATGGCTCTGCCGACCGCTATTTCCAGGACGCGGCCAATAATGCCGACAAGCTGGTGCCTGAAGGTATCGAAGGACGTGTTCCTTATAAAGGTAGCGTGCTTGCCATCCTGTATCAACTGGTAGGTGGTGTACGTTCTTCCATGGGCTATTGTGGTTGTGCGACGATAGATGATTTGCGTACCAAATCTGAATTCGTTGAAATCACTTCTGCAGGCATGCGTGAATCACATGTGCATGACGTGCAAATCACCAAAGAAGCGCCAAATTACCGTGCTGACTAATGTTTGAAATGCGCTTGAGAAGCATGTCCCGAATTGAGGATGCCTGGAGAGTGGAATGTCAACGAACCTAGATCGTTCCGGGCCATCGACAACAACACCTGTCAGTTCGGGTTTTGAGCGCATGGTGTCTGAACGGATGGAACTGCGCCTGGGCCGCTTTGAACGACTTGGCATCAAGTTGTTTGGGGTGGCCAACTGCCTGGTCAGTTTTGGCGCACTGGTGCCAAGGTTTGACCATCTGGTGCATTCCATTACCAATATGGAAGCCGAGTTTTGCGATTCGGTTACACCTGTTGATGAAATCCTGGTCATACCTGACCTGCGCCTGCATGAGCATCTGGGTAAACACCCCATGGTGGCAGGCCCACCGTCAATACGTTTCTTTGCTTCTCATCCCATTTTTGATCATGGCAACCAGTTAATTGGTAGCGTCATCCTGATCGACTATCAAACCCGTGACCTCAATGATGAAGAAAGGCAATCATTTGCTGATCTTTCTTCCATGGTTGAACGTGAAATGGCTTTTAGTGCCCTGTATCAGGCGCAACTAGAAATCATCAAGCAAAACCGCAATCTCAAGCGTGATTCACTGATAGACCCTTTGCTGGGTACCTGGAACAAATCTGCCATCATCCGTTCATTAAAGCTGGAAATGGAGCGCTGCTCCAAGGCCATGAAACCTTTGGCCCTGCTGATTGCCAGCGTTGATCAGATGGAGCATTTGCGTGATCTGCATGGTATCGCCATCACCGACATGATACTGGTCAAGACCGTCAGCCGTATTCGCTCTTGTGTGCGCCCATTTGACGCATTGGGCCGTTTTGGCACTGACTTGCTGCTGGTGGTGTTGCCTGGTGCATCCCATTTGGTGGTCACCGCAGTAGGGGAGCGCATACGTGCTTCCGTACTCATGCATCCTGAAAAAATGAATGATGTGAACACAGCATTGACGATCAGTGCCGGTACCGCATCAACTGACATCTTTCCTGATGCCGAACCAGAAACTTTAATTAGCCTCGCAGAAAAAGCCCTGCTTTCCGCCAGAAATGCAGGAAACAATTGTGTTGTCCAGGCTACGCCTGCACAACCTGACATGATAATTTGATTTATGCACTCAAAAATTCTTATCCTCGATTTTGGTTCCCAGGTCACGCAACTGATCGCTCGCCGCGTCCGTGATGCAGGTGTTTTTTCTGAAGTTCATCCGTATGACGTTAGTGATGAGTTCATTAAAAACTATGGTGCGGCTGGCATTATCTTGTCTGGTGGTCCAAACAGCGTGACAGAGGGCGACACTCCTCGTGCACCTATGGCCGTATTTGAAGCGGGTGTGCCAGTGCTGGGCATTTGCTACGGCATGCAAACCATGGCAGAGCAGCTTGGTGGCAAGGTTGAAAATGGCCTGGTCCGTGAATTTGGTTATGCCGAAGTCCGTGCACGTGGCCATACAGCGCTGTTCAAGGACATCAATGACTTTGTCACGCCAGAAGGCCATGGCATGCTCAAGGTATGGATGAGTCATGGCGACAAGGTCAATGAAATGCCGCCAGGCTTCAAACTGATGGCATCTACCGACAATTGCCCTATCGCTGCCATGGCAGATGAAGAGCGCCGCTTTTATGCCGTACAATTCCACCCGGAAGTTACACATACCCTGAAGGGCGAGGCCATCATCAGCCGCTTCGTGCATGAAATTTGCGGCTGCCAATCTGACTGGAACATGCCTGATTACATCTCCGAAGCTGTTGCGTCGATTCGCGCCCAGGTCGGTGATGATGAAGTCATCCTTGGTTTGTCAGGCGGTGTCGATAGCAGTGTAGCTGCTGCATTGATACACCGCGCTATTGGCGACAAGCTGACTTGCGTATTCGTCGATCACGGCCTGCTGCGTCTTGATGAAGGCAAGATGGTAATGGAAATGTTTGCCAACAATCTGGGTGTCAAAGTCATCCATGTTGATGCAACTGCCCAATTCATGGGGCACCTGGCCGGCGTCACTGATCCGGAAGCCAAGCGCAAGATCATAGGCCGCGAATTTGTTGAAGTCTTCCAGGTGGAATCCGGCAAGTTGAGTAATGCAAAATGGCTGGCGCAGGGCACAATCTACCCTGACGTCATTGAAAGTGCAGGCAAGGGTAAAAAAGGCTCACACACTATCAAGAGCCATCACAATGTAGGTGGCCTGCCAGATACCCTTAACTTGAAATTGCTTGAACCATTGCGCGAATTATTCAAGGATGAAGTACGCAAACTGGGCGTAGCTCTCGGCCTGCCGCATAGCATGGTCTATCGCCATCCTTTCCCTGGCCCTGGCCTGGGCGTGCGCATACTTGGTGAAGTAAAAAAAGAATTCGCCGATCTGCTGCGCCGTGCCGATGCCATCTTTATCGAAGAATTGCGCAACACCCTGGTTGATCCAGCCGCAGAAAAACCGCAAAGCTGGTATGACGCAACGAGTCAGGCTTTCGCCGTATTCTTGCCAGTCAAATCCGTTGGTGTTATGGGCGATGGCCGCACTTACGAATATGTGGTTGCCTTACGCGCCGTACAAACCCAGGACTTCATGACTGCCCACTGGGCACACTTGCCGCATGAACTGCTGGGTAAAGTGTCGAATCGTATCATCAATGAAGTGCGCGGTATCAACCGCGTAGTCTATGACATCTCAGGCAAGCCTCCTGCGACGATAGAGTGGGAGTGATTTAGATCTGGCAACATCAGGCAACTGAAAGCACGAAATACCCTGGAAGCCCGCGTCATTGCGGGCTTTTTTGTATTTTTGATCTGGCAATGACTGGCAATTAAAAGCACGGTCAAGCAATTATTTTTGATGACATTAAAAACGACGTTCCCAATGCTCACCGATGCCAAGCTACGTAATCTCAAGCCGCAGGAAAAAATTAATAAAGTGAATGATCGTAGTGGGCTATATGTAGCCGTCACGCCTGCAGGTTCTATTTCATTTCGCTGCAACTACACGATCAACGGCGGCAGGAAACTGTCACTTTTGGGCGGTACGGTAATGGAGGAATAACCGAAATTGAACACTGGATCGGAACTAAAAAAATTCTGGAGACAGACCAATGAGACCAGGCATTCTGCAGCGTGAAACGTGACTTTGGTCAAACGAGATTTGCACCGCAAGAAGAGAAAGGGGATATATCAAAAATTAAATTACCTCCGGCAAAGCCGGAGGTTTATTGCTGGGGCGCCTCAAAGGCGCTGGTAACCCTTGAGCCGCCTAAAGGCGGCTACAGTCCCAATTTCATTTGGTCGTAACGTTCATCTTCCTGCTATTGATTTCGGATGTAGGCTCGAACCATTTCTTCATCTAGTCCCACCGTTGAGACAAAGTAACCTCTTGCCCAAAATACTTCTCCTGTGAAATTCCTTTGCCTCCCACCAAAGTGTCTGGCTATCGAAATTGCACTCTTGCCTTTCATGAATCCCACAACGTTTGACACTGAATACTTTGGCGGAACGCTCAAACACATATGAACATGGTCAATCATTAAGTGACCTTCTACTACGCTGCATTCCCTTTGCTTGGCCAACTCCCGAAATATTTCCCCAAGATGCTTTCTCAACGCCCCATAGATCAACTTCTTTCGGTATTTCGGAATGAACACTATATGGTACTTACAATCCCACCTCGTATGACTCAAACTTTGATACTCTTTCATCTTGAAACTCCTTCTTTTGGTAGAGATAGAAGTTTCAAACCGACCGCCGTATAGGTCAAACCTTGAGGAGTCCCCCGGCAGAGCCGGGGGATTACCTTATTTATTTAGTTATAGTAAAGTTATGCGTTGCCTTTTCTACTAGACTCCGAATTAACTTTCTTTTAATTCTAAAGTTCTTTAGCATGCAGATTGCATTCAATTTACAAAGCTGTGTGCAATTTGTGGAAAAGTAGAGTGAGTTCCAACCGTTCGGACTGGCCGGATGCGCTGCAATTTCCTGCTAATCCGCCGGCGGCCAGCCGCACAGCTTAAACTTTAGGATAGAGAATGACCTGCCCAGTCTGCAACACTCAGAACTCCGCGACGTCTGTTCGTTGTTACCAATGTCATACACTGTTAATTCACTCTGCGGAAAAGCGAGCGCCCGAAGTTCAGGAATTTGTCAATGCAATGGACTCTCGTATGTACGGTGGAATTGGATCAATTGGATGTGCATTGATCGGAGGATTGATATTTCAAACCGTTGGTGCCGTTATATTTTTCGGGTTAATCGGTGGAATGTTTGGACGATTCATAGCGAAACGAAAGAACTCGTAGCGAAACTCGTCAAAGGGTCAATGCCAAGTTCTTGGCTGCTTGGTCAATGATGCTGTCCCACTGCCTGCCTGTCAGCCCCGCGGGTGCGCTTGTTGGTAGATATGGCGATATGTCCGCAGATCCCCACGTAACAGAATAATGGACAACACCACGAATCATCATTGCCCGATTAAACACTTCCTTTCTGAAGAATGTTGCAATAACAGAAGAATTTGGAATAAATGCTATGTTTTGGTTTGAGTGATTGAAAATTATTGAAAACATGACATTCGCGGCGTCAATGTCAGGTTGTCCTTTGAAAATTCGCTTCACTTCATTCGCTTTGAGAATCGAGCCCTAGTAAATTGTACCATCAGCGTAGTGCGCAAAGGTTTCCGAAAAGCCGTTTGACAGACCATACCAATCGTTAATGTTAGCAGGCGGTTCACTAGATAAAGTAGACTCGCAGCATGATCAACGATCTACAACGATACATGGATGGGAGTGCTTGATGAGCGTGAACGAATCAGAAGAACGACTTGCAGATCTGTCGAGGCGGACCTTCATGTCGATGTGGTCGTATCAGAACCCGTTCTACAAGGAAGGCAAGGAACTATGCGATGTGCTGATCGTCTTCGGGCAGGACGTGATCGTCATCTCCGATAAGGCGATCAGTTACACAGAACACAAAGACTCAGCCATACCTTGGTCGCGTTGGTACCGGAAGGCGGTGGAAGAGAGCGTGATTCAGCTGCGAGCGGCGCTGAAGACCATCAAAAACCGACCTGGCTCCATCCACCTTGATGCCAAGGTGTCGTCGCCGTTCCCACTAGAATTTCCTGACCCGACTAAAGCCCGCTACCACTTGGTCGCCGTCGCACATGGATCTGAACAAGCTGGCGCCGCGCAATACGGGACGCCCAGCCTTGCGGTCGACTCCGACGTTGTTGATGATAAGACGCCACTCACCGTTGGCGTGCATTTCGATGACGTTTTCGTACATGTCGTCAATCGTACGGCGTTGGACGCGATGTTTGAGTGCTTCGACACAACAGCCGACTTGATCGGATACTTGAACGAGAAACAGACCCTATTTTCCGGTAGGCGCGTATTTATGTATGGCGAGGAGGATCTGATCGCCTTGTATATGAGGGGGCGTCGCCCAGACGGAAGCGCTTCTTTAAGCGAATTGGTTGAAGACCTTGAACATGGAACAAATTGCTTGGAGCCTGGCCTCTGGACAGATCTGCAAGCCAGCGCGTCATTTGCTGATCGGCGCAACCAGCTTGCCCCGTCCTACGTCATAGACGATGTCGTCGAACAGCTGGCATCAGAGCACAGGCTGGGACGCATCAGTGGTGATCGAGCCTCCGAGTTGGCCTACCACGCGACCGCGTTTCAATTGCTCTCAGCCGAGTCAAGGATGGCGCGTATGCTGATCGGGCTAGGCGTCGTCGACGTGCTAAACGAAAGCCCCAGCACATTCTGGAGCGTGGTGATCGAGTCGAGAGGTCAGCCTGGCGTGCTCTATCTCTGGCTAATCTATCCCGTGGTGGACGGCAGTGTTTCCGATGACGATCTAGAACAGCGTGTGGGAGTTGAACTGGCGGACTACATCGTGGTCGCCATGAGCAAATTTCCAAACGCGCACACTTTTTTCGGCATTGCAATGCCCAACGCAAAGGATTCGCGAACATCGAGAGTTTTCCGCTTGTGCAAGCGAGATCCCTGGACTCGTGAGATGCAAGCTGAAGCGGAGATGTTGGGCCGAGCCAAGGAGATCATGAGCAATATCGAGAGTACGACATACGTTGCCGTCAAGCCGATCTAGTGGCGGTCACTGAACTTCGGCGAAGCTGTCTTTGGTGAACTTCTGAAATCAGCCTGATCTGGACGTTAGGGACTTGAATTTGAGTTCCCGCACTTGGGTGAACCGTGAGAATACACGCAGACTATAAGGCGAACTTTGATCCGTAACGATGTTGCCCTTGCCGCGCCGCGCACATTTGATCATGGCATTTTTCATGGCATTGAGAAATCGCGTTATCCTAACTTTTTGTTAATTAAAAGATTTTTCTGCTTGTTGATGACTGCAGGGGAGTGATTTAGATCTGGCAACGTCAGGCAGTTGAAAGCATAAAACACCCCGAAAGCCCGCGTCATTGCGGGCTTTTTGTTGTCCGGCTGGTGGCTTAATTAAGGACGGGGAAATAACCAGATCAGGGAACTGGTGGATCAGCTTGGGAGCGTTCTCGTCAAAGAAGAGTGATGTACTTCTGATTTTGGGGAGGACTGGTGTAGTCGTTGATGAACATTTGTGTTTTTCTGCTCAGGGCCTTTTAAGCAAGAGTGCCCGCCATATCTGGATGATTTTTTTTATTCCTGCCGGATAACAATCCGTGAAAATTTCGTTGTTTATTCGAAATATCTTTAAGTCTACTTAAAAATATAATTTAATTATTAAATTTATTATTAAAAAGATAATTATTCGGGGTTTAAATTGCTAAAATGATTTGCTCGCAAAAAGCCCGGGCACTGATCCAGATAGGTATCTGCTTGGGAAATAATTGTCATATAGGAAGCTTTTGCAAGGGGCTTTGACCGCAAGGACAAGACTTCAATGACGTAAGCGGGCAATCCTACAAACAATTGCGGAAGGGAATTCACCATGCTCAGCAGCCAGCAACTTACGGCCATGAAGGCGCAAGGCCGTACTATCAGTAAAGCCAGCATTAAAGATGATGAACTTGGCCCACTTAAATTATTGGCAGGCAAGTGGCGTAATGTGAATGGCCTGGAAGGGCATGGCTGGAGGAATATGATTGCTTTGCCCTTCGTGGCACCGGCATCTGCAAAAACAGATTTTAGACTGTTACTGAACCAATATAACGAAGAATTGGACTTTACCCTTGTCGATAAGGGGGTGCCCAATCGCGGTGTCACCAAAACGGCAACAGGCCTGATCAATTCGGATCAATTTCTGGCTGCATTGCGTTATCAACAATCGATTACCCAGATTGCCGAAGATGATTTTCCTGTCAGCGGACTGGCTGGCAAGCCAGGCACGCCTATCCATTTCGAGCCTGGCTTGTGGCTACACATGGCCAACCAGGTTTCGACTGGTCACGACATAGCGCGTATATCCAGTGTCCCTCATGGCAATTCTGTGCTGGCACTGGGACAGCACACCGAAGTAGCGGGTGCCCCGGTCATTCGTGAAACAACAGTTTGCCCATAGGCGTGCCACAGAGCCTGACGGACCCATATTTGGCGCCGTACAGCCATTTTCATGCGCAGCCCTTCAAGAATTTGTTTGATCCTACCTTGCCAAATGCTTTGCTCAATGCGGCAAATAAAGGGGTGAATATCAAGAAAACCACAATTCTGTCAGTTGATACAACGATAGAGACGGGCGGTATCCACAATATTCCTTTTGTTGTCAAACAGGCCAATGCTGTGACAATGAAATCAACCTTCTGGATACAGGAGATTCTGGATGCGAATAACAAACCTCAGATGCGCCTGCAATATTCGCAGTTGGTGTTGCTGGAATTTTTCTCGCACCCTGATGGCAAGGGCCTGATACAGTGGCCACATATCAGTATCAATACTATGGAGAAGTTGCCGGAAACACCGTGATTTTCTTCACGTCATCTCAAATAAAAACGCGAGGCAGATTTCCTGTGTCGCGTTTTTTCCTCTCATCGCGCTTGGATATCAGTCTGGGCTTAGCGAACATTTGAGGGAACGGGTGCTTTAGTATTTATTGTTAAATTGATAGTCTGCCTTAATTCTTTAGTTGAAATCCGGAAATGCCGGGTCAATTCCAGTTATTATTTAAAACTAAATAAACGGGCTGGTGCAGACGGTGAGGTGAAATTGAAATTAGAAAAATTGGAAGAAGCAGTAAAGAATCACGCCGGGATATTTAATTGTGTGCAAATACATCATGAGCACAATACAAAAACGGTCTCGTTTCAGCATGAATATGCTTCCCCTGCATCCCATAAAGAAATTCCTGAGCTCGGTAAATTGCACGATTTCTATGACACATTTGGCAGCTTGTTACTCTATTCTTGTGCAAAAAGTAATGACGCTGCAGTCTATGTAGGTGCCCCGGGTGAGTGGGCGTCTTTACGGACCAATTTTAATGGCTGGATAGAAGACTTATCCGAGGAAGAAAGAAGCGATTATTTGCCTGAATGGGTGGATACTTGCATCGTTATTGGGGAAATACCACGAACTGGTAATTACCTATTGATGGCAACTGCTGGCGTTGAGGCTGGACGTATCTTTGAATTTGAGCACGACGGGTTTGAATTTATCGGCCTTGCAAAAGATATTGAAGAATATATCTATAAAATGCTCAAGCCCGATGGTCCTGCCTTGCTAGGTATTGCTTCTCACATGCGTTTTATTGAGGCTAATACTAGCAGTCAGTGGTGGATCAGGGAGCTGGTAATCAACGATGGCTATGTGGTGACTACTGAATAATAATGTCCACGCAAAGGGTAAATGTGGGCAAGAGTAATAACCAGGACCATCGATGAAGATCTTATCTTGTCGTTTGATTATTTTTTCCTGCGATTGTGATCAATGCAACCCCAGAAGAATGGCGTGCCTGATCAAAGCAGCTAATCCTGACTCCCGCATCATGGTATGATGTCGGCCTTTTGTGTTTTAAAAACACGACAAAATTCATATACTGTTTTTATCCGCAGTACGCATTAGCGACATACGAAACCCGGATTGCCTCTCGTTGGAGGACTGTGGGTCGCTGTCAAATAACCAAGTGGGAATAGGCGTGACTTATAGCGTCAAGGAAATTTTTTATACTCTTCAAGGCGAGGGCAATCATGCCGGGCGCCCGGCAGTGTTTTGCCGTTTTTCTGGCTGCAACTTGTGGTCCGGGCGCGAAGAGGACAGGGCGACGGCTGTATGTCAGTTTTGCGATACTGATTTTGTCGGCACCAACGGTGAAGGTGGTGGCAAGTTTAAGCTGGCCGAAGCGCTGGCTGCGACCATCAACGCTTTGTGGCCATTGTCCTATACTGCAAGCAAGTATGTGGTGTTTACCGGTGGCGAACCCTTGTTGCAACTTGATGCGGCCTTGATTGAAGCAATGCACGCAGTGGGTTTTGAGATCGCCATAGAAACCAATGGTACCTTGCCTGTGCCTGATGGTGTAGATTGGATATGCGTCAGTCCCAAAATGGGATCAGAGCTGGTTGTTCGAAAAGGTAGTGAGCTCAAAGTGGTGATCCCGCAGTTTGGTCAGGATATGGCTGCATACGCAAATCTTGATTTTGAACATTACTTTGTACAAGCCATGGATGGCCCTTTAAAAGACGATAATTTGCGTCTTGCAATTGAATACTGCAAACAGCATCCGCAATGGAAGCTGAGTTTGCAAACCCATAAACTATTACAGATTCCTTGAGTTTTCATGTTAACGATTACCAGAAAGTTGGAATTCGATGCAGGTCATCGCATTCCCGATCACGGCAGCCAGTGTCGCAATTTGCACGGTCACCGCTATACCCTGCAAATTACCTTGACCGGTGAGGTCGTCCAGAAAGATGGCGAGTCGGACAACGGCATGATCATGGATTTTGGTGATATCAAGGCGCTCGCCAACGAGCATCTGGTCAATCTGTGGGACCATTCCTTCATCGTCTATGAGAAGGATTACATCATCAAGAATTTCCTGGAGAAGTTGCCAGGACACAAGACGGTGGTCATTGACCGCGTGCCTACAGTAGAAAATCTCGCCAAAATTGCTTTTGATATTTTGAAGGTGGTTTATCACGGCAGGTTTGGCCGCACTTTGGAGTTGACCAAAGTCACGCTGTATGAAACACCAAATTGCTGGGCAGAGATAGACGGGTAATGGCCGACGCGCAAAACCTGCCGCCGCAAAGTGAGCGGAACCAGCAGAGCCTGCATGACATACGGTTCATGCAGGCAGCCTACCAGCAAGCCTTGCTGGCCAGAAATGAAGGTGAAGTGCCAGTGGGTGCCGTAGTCGTTAAGGATGGCGTAATCATCGCTACTGGCTACAATCGCCCCATAGGCAAACACGACCCCACCGCCCATGCAGAAATCATGGCCCTGCGCGCAGCCGCTGAGTTCATTGGCAATTACCGCCTGCCAGGATGTGAACTCTACGTTACCCTTGAACCTTGCATGATGTGTGCGGGGGCAATGATGCACGCTCGTCTGGCGCGCGTCATTTACGCTGCCACTGACCCCAAGACCGGCGTTGTCGGTTCTTTGCTGAATGTGTTTGAGCACGGGCAATTGAATCACCATACACGTGTCACGGGCGGGGTATTGGCAGATGAGTGCAGTAGCATGCTCAAGGATTTTTTTTCTCACCGGCGCGCTGTAGCTGCACAAAAGAAGCTGGCCGCTAATGCTGACGCCAGCATATCTCCTATACAAGACTGAAACACACTATGCCCGAACAAAGCACCCAAACCGGAATCGCTATTATTGCTCCCAGTGGTGCGCCGCTGGATGACAGTCTGATTGAGCGTGGCTTGCAGCGTCTGGCTCATCAGGGCTTTAAGGTACACAGCTACTATGAACCTGCTCGCAAATTTCAGCGCTTTGGTGCGAGCGACACCGAGCGTGTCAGACAAATCCATGAGGCTGCGCAAAATCCGGATGTGCAGATAGTCATGGCACTGCGTGGCAGTTATGGCATGTCAAGGCTGATGCCTTTGCTTGATTTTGATTTACTGTCAAATAGTGGTAAATGTTTTGTTGGCTATAGTGATTTCACACTCGTGCATCTGGCAATGCTGGCGCGTGGCCGTACCAGTATTGCAGGCCCGATGCTGTGTGATGATTACATACGCGAGCAGCCTGTTGAATATACACTGCAGCAATTCAAGGCATGCGTGAGCAACACCACGCACAAAGTTGAATTTGAAACTGAAGCGGGTTGCGACTTGCAGGTGCAAGGCAAACTCTGGGGCGGCAATCTGGCCATGCTGACGCATGCAATCGGCACACCTTATTGGGCAGAAGTTAAGGATGGCATATTGTTCCTGGAAGATATAGGTGAGCACCCTTACCGCATAGAGCGCATGCTGCTGCAACTGCATTTTGCAGGTGTCTTGAGCAAGCAAAAAGCCATCGTACTTGGCAATTTTTCTGCCTATAAACTGGCAGAGCATGATAATGGCTATGACTTCAATGCCATGCTTGCTTACATTCGTAGTTTGATTGACGTGCCGGTTATCACTGGTCTGCCATTTGGTCATGTATCAACCCGTGCCACTCTGATCGTTGGTAGTCAGGCGGAATTGAATATTGAATCAGCACTGGCCAGCTTGAAAATGAGCTACTTACTGTAATTCTGTATTGTAAGCTAGACTCAAAAAAACGCCCGTACTTGACGGGCGTTTTTTATGAGGCTAACCATGCATTCTAATCATTGGCATAAATGTCATTATCTTTGGTTTCGGGTACAAAAAATACGCCGATGACAAAGGTCATTAAGGCAATAACAATCGGATACCACAAACCATTATACATATTACCAGTCTGTGCGACGATGGCAGCACCGGTTGCAGGCAGTAAGCCGCCAAACCATCCGTTACCAATATGGTATGGCAAACTCATGGAAGTATACCTGATCCTGGTCGGGAACATTTCAACCAGCATGGCAGCTATCGGCCCATAAACCATCGTGACGTAGATGACCAATATTGTCAGTATTAGAATGATCTGCAGCTTGTTGACTTTTTCAGGATCGGCCTTGGCAGGATAGCCCGCAACTTTCAATGCATCAACCACCGTTTTTTTGAATTCTGCATCTTTTTTCTTGGCTTCATCTGCTGGCAAACCTTTTGATGTATAAGACTCAATGACTGTCTCACCGATGCTGATCTTGGCAGTTCCAGTCCCTGTTTGATCTTCATAGCTGACTGAGTTTGCCGCTAACACCTGTTTCGCGATATCGCAAGAGCTGGTGAATTTCAAGGTGCCTGTAGGGTTAAATTGGAACGAGCATTCATCTTGGTTGGCTGTAATAATTACCTTGTTTTTAACCTGTGCAGCGGCAAGGTCAGGATTGGCAGCGGCAGTCAATGCCTTGAACAGCGGGAAGTAAGTGCAAGCAGCGATCAGACAACCAGCCAGGATGATAGGTTTTCTGCCTATGCGGTCAGATAATGTCCCAAAAATGACAAAGAATGGTGTGCCTATGACTAAAGATGCAGCGACCAGCAAGTTTGCTGTGGCACCATCAACTTTCAGTGTCTTCTCGAGGAAGAACAGGGCGTAAAACTGGCCTGTATACCAGACTACAGCCTGTCCAGCAGTCAATCCCACCAATGCGAGGATAACGATCTTCAGGTTTTTCCATTGACCGAAAGATTCTGTCAGAGGTGCTTTTGATGTTTTACCTTCAGCCTTCATTTTTGCAAAGGCGGGGGATTCATTCATGGACAGACGTATCCATACCGAGATGGCCAGCAAGAATACTGAGACCAGGAATGGAATGCGCCAACCCCATTCGGCAAATTCAGCCTCACCTATGGCTGTCCTGGTGCCGAGAATAACAATCAGGGACAGGAAGAGTCCCAATGTTGCCGTCGTTTGTATCCATGATGTATAGGCGCCACGCTTGCCGGCAGGAGCATGTTCTGCAACATAAGTTGCCGCACCACCATATTCACCACCGAGAGCGAGACCTTGCAGGATACGCAGGGCTATCAGCAAAACTGGAGCTGCGACACCAATTGCCTTATAAGTCGGCAAAATGCCGACAGTAAAGGTAGAGCCACCCATGATAAGGATTGTGATAAGGAAAGTATACTTTCGGCCTATCATGTCTCCGAGGCGACCAAAAACCAGGGCGCCGAACGGGCGGACAAGAAAACCTGCTGCAAAGGCGAGCAAGGAAAAAATGACTTGTGATGTTGGATCCAGATTGGTAAAGAATTGCTTACCAATGATAGCTGTCAATGTGCCGTACAAATAAAAGTCGTACCATTCAAAGACGGTACCCAGAGAGGACGCAAAAATTACCTTGCGTTCCTCAGGCGTCATATCTCGTGACGCCGCTTTTGGTGCTGTCGCCATGCTTGTCTCCTGTTTTTAAATATATTTTAAGTGTGCTAAAAAATGGCCGGAATCCCACAATCACATTTCCGACATAATTTTTATTGCAAGCAAAGTGTGCAAGTCGAAACTTACGGCTTGCTTGCTCCAAACTTACAGAAACTTACAAAAGCTCTATCCTGAATATGTAAAGAAGAGCAATATTGAACTCGGTAATTGCATGAAATTAATTTACGAACGGTCGTACTAAAATGTGATATTCTCTTTTTTGAGCTTGGTCTATATGCTTTTAATTAAGGCAATTCGGTTCAGGCAAAACAGGGCTGTGGAAGTTTGTTCCTGCATGTTGGTTTGCAAAGGGCAAATTACTACTTATGATGGTTATCAGCAGTTCCAGCCTGTACACATACTTATATCAATCAGGAGATCTTCATGTCTGACGCAGTTATCGTTTCCACCGCCCGCACTGGCCTTGCAAAATCCTGGAAGGGTGCTTTCAACATGACGCATGGTGCTACCATGGGTGGACATGTATTGAATGCAGCCATTACCCGCGCAAAGATTGAAGCGGGCGAGGTGGAAGATGTCATCATGGGCTGTGCCACACCAGAAGGCGCAACTGGCAGCAATATCGCCCGTCAGATCGCTTTGCGTGCAGGTTGCCCGGTAACTACTGCTGGCATGACGGTCAATCGTTTTTGCTCCTCTGGCTTGCAGACCATTGCCCTGGCAGCACAAAGAATTATTGCCGGTGAAGGCGATGTCTATGCGGCAGGCGGTGTCGAGTCTATTTCTTGCGTACAAAACGAAGCCAATAGCCACATGATTGTTGAAACCTGGTTGAAGCAACATAAACCAGAAGTTTACTGGCCTATGCTGCAAACAGCTGAGACTGTTGCCAAGCGCTATGGCATCCCACGTGAGCGTCAGGATGAATACGGCGTACAAAGCCAGTTGCGCGCAGCTGCAGCCCAGGCTGCTGGTCTGTTTGATGCCGAGATCGTGCCGATGACGACTGTCATGGGCGTCGCCGATAAAACAACCGGCATGCTGGTTACCAAAGAAGTCACCATTTCTGCCGATGAAGGTATTCGCGCAGATACCACGCTCGAAGGCGTCTCCAAAATCCGTACCGCAGTGCCAGGTGGTGTGATTACTGCCGGTAACGCCAGCCAGTTTTCTGACGGCGCTTCTGTTGCCATTCTGATGAGCAGCAAACTGGCTGAAGCAAAGGGCTTGCAACCATTGGGTATTTTCCGTGGTTTTGCGATTGCAGGATGCGAGCCAGATGAAATGGGTATAGGCCCGGTCTTTGCCATTCCAAAATTGCTGAAAAAAGCCGGCCTCAAAGTTGAGGACATCGGTTTGTGGGAATTGAATGAAGCGTTTGCCGTGCAAGTCTTGTATTGCGCAGACAAACTCGGCATCCCTATGGACAAATTGAATGTCAATGGTGGCGCAATTGCCGTGGGCCATCCTTACGGCGTCTCAGGTGCACGCCTGACTGGTCATGCACTGATTGAAGGCAAACGCCGTGGTGCTAAATATGTAGTGGTCACCATGTGTATTGGTGGCGGCCAGGGCGCTGCAGGTTTGTTTGAAGTAGTCTAAGCTGGATGCATGTCGGGTGCCCAGGCTGTATGATGTTGTCATGCGGTTTGGGCAAAATGAGTACCTCATCTCTTTTATCCAGATAAAGCCATGCAATCTAAAATTCTTTCCCGCCGTGATCTCGAATTCATGCTGTATGAATGGCTGAATGTAGAGTCACTGAATCAAAGGCCGCGTTTCGCCGATCATAGTCGCGAAACTTTCAATGCCGCCCTTGATACCTGCGAACAAATAGCGACAGACCTGTTCGCTACCCATAATAAAAAAAATGACCAGCAGGAGCCGCACTTCGATGGTGAAGAAGTGCACATGATTCCTGAAGTGAAGACGGCCCTGAAAGCATTTTGCGAAGCTGGCCTGATGGCGGCAGGGCAAGACTTTGATGTCGGCGGCATGCAGTTACCCTGCGTCGTTGAAAAAGCTGGTTTTGCCTATTTCAAAGGGGCGAATGTAGGAACGGCATCCTATCCTTTCCTGACCATAGGCAACGCCAATACATTGCTCAAATGCGGCACACCTGAGCAGATAGAAACCTTCGTCAAGCCCATGCTGGAAGGCCGTTTCTTTGGTACCATGTGTTTGTCTGAACCACAGGCTGGTTCCAGCCTGTCTGATATCGTCACCAGGGCTGAACCGCAAGAAGATGGCACTTACCGGCTGACCGGCAACAAGATGTGGATATCGGCAGGGGAGCACGAGCTGGCCGAGAATATCGTGCACCTGGTATTGGCCAAAGTGCCGGATGCAAACGGCAAGTTGATACCTGGCGTCAAAGGCATTTCGCTTTTCATCGTGCCTAAAAAACTGGTGAACGAAGATGGCAGCCTGGGTGAACGCAATGACGTAGTGCTCGCCGGCCTGAATCACAAGATGGGTTATCGCGGTACCACCAATTGCATGCTGAATTTTGGTGAAGGTAAATTCAAGCCGCAAGGCAAGGCTGGCGCGATAGGCTATCTTGTGGGTACCTTGCACCGTGGCATGGCAAACATGTTCCACATGATGAATGAGGCGCGCATAGGTGTAGGCCTGGGTGCGGTCATGCTGGGTTATACCGGCTATTTGCATGCGCTGGATTATGCCCGCAACCGTCCACAGGGACGGGCACCACTGAACAAAGACCCGGCTGCACCGCAAGTGCCGATTATTGAGCATACTGACGTCAAGCGCATGTTGCTGGCACAAAAGGCCTATGTCGAAGGTGGCCTGGCTTTGAATTTATTCTGCGCCCGTCTGGTGGATGAAGAGCGCACCGCGCCGTCGCCAGAAGCGCGTACCCATGCTGCGCAGATGTTGGAAATACTGACACCGATTGCCAAATCCTGGCCTTCACAATGGTGTCTGGAAGCAAATAACCTGGCGATACAAGTGCATGGCGGCTATGGCTATACCCGTGAATACAATGTAGAACAGTTTTACCGCGATAACCGTCTCAACCCCATCCATGAAGGAACACATGGCATACAAGGGCTGGATTTATTGGGCCGCAAGGTTGTCATGCAAGATGGTGCAGCGCTCGAGGCTTTGGGCGAAATCATGCACAAGACGCTGGCGAGAGCTGCCGCACATCCTGAATTGTTAGCCTATACTAAATCACTGGCACGTGTGCTGCAAAGGCTGGCTAGCGTTACCCAGCAATTGCACGGCACTGGCGACGCCAACAAAACTCTGGCAAATGCCTCGGCTTATCTGGAAGTATTTGGCCATGCCGTGATTGCGTGGATGTGGCTGGAGCAAGCTACTTTGTGCCTGAACAAAGAAACTCACCATGATGCTGATTTCTATGCAGGCAAACTGCAGGCTTGTAAATACTTCTTCCACTGGGAATTGCCACGCGTTCATCCTCAGCTGGATTTGCTATCGAATATCGATATGACGACTTTCGATATGCAAGATGCCTGGTTCTGAACCATAGCCCTGAAATTATTAAAAACCCATAACAAACGATGCCTTTCCTGTCTGCTCGCAGACAGGTGGTGGCCGCACATACCGGAGACAAAAAAATGAGCAAAGCGATTCGCACCGTACAACAATTATTTGACCTGCATGGCAAGACTGCCCTGATTACTGGTGGTTCACGCGGCCTGGGTCTGCAAATGGCAGAAGCACTGGGTGAGCAGGGTGCTAAAGTGGTGCTGTCTTCTCGTAAACAATCTGACCTGGATGAAGCTGTCGCCCACCTGAAAAGCCGTGGTATAGATGCCAGCGCAATTGCTGCCGATTTGTCTAAAGAAGCAGTGGTACAACCATTGGTAGATGAAACACTAGCCCGTCTTGGGCATATCGATATCCTCATCAATAACGCTGGTGCTACCTGGGGCGCACCGGCAGAAGATTATCCGGTTGATGCCTGGGACAAGGTCATGAACCTGAATATCCGCAGTATCTTCCTGATCTCGCAGGCAGTCGGTAAACGGTCCATGATACCGCGCAAATATGGCCGTATCATCAATATTGCTTCTATCGCTGGTCTGGCTGGCAATGCGCCAGGGACCATGCAAACCATCGCCTATAACACCTCCAAGGCTGCTGTCATCAACTTCACTCGCACCCTGGCTGGTGAATGGGGTGTACATGGCATCACAGTCAATGCAATTGCACCAGGATTTTTCCCCTCCAAGATGACCAAGGGCATACTGGAAAACCTGGGTGAAGAAAAACTCGCCAAAGAAGCACCTCTGCAACGCATAGGTGATGATGAGGATTTGAAGGGCGTGGCCATGCTGTTTGCCAGCGATGCGGGCAAACATATTACAGGCCAGACCCTGGCAGTGGATGGCGGGGTGTCTGCTGTATGACAGAGACCAAGTGTCCTGCGGCGCTTCCCATTGCGCAACCAACACCGGTATTGAATCCTTTTTTGCATGACTTGGGCGTTGAGTTCCTGGAAATGGAGAATGGTCAGGCGCGATTGGCTCTGGATTTGACCGGGCGTCATATGAACAGCTGGCAAATTGCCCATGGCGGCGTGATCATGACCATGCTGGATGTGGTCATGGCCATGGCTGGCCGGTCCATGAGTAACGACCTCAAGGGCGTCGTCACGGTAGAAATGAAAACCACTTTCCTGCAACCAGGCGGCGTACCAGGTGGCCGTATGGAAGCGCGTGGCAAGGCATTCCATCAATCCACCACCATGTGTTTTTGCGAGGGTGAAGTATGGAATGGCGACAAGCTCATTGCCAAAGCCATGGGTACTTTCAAATACCTGCGACGCTTGAAGTCTGGTGAAAATATGAAAAAGCTTTATGGTAGTGACTGATTAAAAATTGACGTCGTTTCTGCAAGTCTTATAAAAATAAATGGAGACCAACATGCAGCAGACCCGCTTTGCAGTACTTTTTTCAGCTTTAATTTGTGGACCTTTCATGAGCATGTCTTCGGCACAAACTGCCTTGCCTGATGCTGAGGCAAGCGATCCGCAAAAAATGGGCTGGATGCAAGGATTTCCTCCGGCGCCTGACAAGCTCATCAAGTTTGCCAATGGCAGCAATTATCAGTTTCCCCGTACCCGCTGGTCGTTTTCGCATGGGCGTGAACTTGGACCTACCAGCAATGTCTGGCATGGCGCAGGCCCGGTTTCAGTTTTGCCGGTAGCTTTGCGTGATCTCGATAAATTGCGATTTGCAGATGAAAAAGGCAGCGATATAAGCTGGGCGGATATACAAGCCCGCACTTATACCGACAGCATACTGGTACTGCACAAGGGAAAAATAGTCTACGAGCGTTACCTTGGTATTACCAAGAACTATGTGCCGCATATCGCGATGTCGGTCACCAAGTCCTTTGTCGGTACGCTGGCAGCGACTTTGGCTGCGGAAGGCAAGCTCGATCCGAGTGCGCCTGTTACGCAATATATTCCTGAACTCAAAGACACCGCCTATGGTGACGCGACTGTGCGCCAGGTCATGGATATGACCATCGGTGTGCAGTACTCTGAAAATTATGCAGACCCCAAAGCTGAAGTCTGGGACTACGCCAGGTCAGGTGGCTTGCTGCCGACAGCACCAACTTATGACGGGCCTAAAACCTTTTATGAGTTCCTAGTGAAATTGAAAAAAGAAGGCAAGCATGATGAAGCCTTTGCCTATAAGACCGTGAATGCTGAAGTGCTGGCATGGATAGTCAAACGTGCTAGCGGGCAAAATCTGTCTGATCTCTTGTCTGAGCGTATCTGGCAAAAACTGGGCACCGAAAATGATGCCTATTTTGCTGTGGATAGCGTAGGCACCGAGCAGGGCGGCGGTGGCCTGAACCTGACGCTGCGCGATATGGCACGCTTTGGTGAAATGATGCGCCTGAATGGCAAGTTCAATGGCCAGCAAATCATTCCTGCCGCTGCTGTAGAAGACATACGCAAGGGTGCTGATCCAGCCAAATTCGCTAAAGCTGGCTATGCGACTTTACCTGGTTACTCTTACCGTAACATGTGGTGGGTAGGGCACAACAGCCACCAGACTATTGAAGCGCGTGGCATACACGGACAACGTATTTATATCGACCCGGTGGCTGAAATGGTCATCGTTAAATTTTCTTCCCATCCCATTGCTGCCAATGGTGCGACTGACCCTGTCACTTATCGTGCCTTCCAGGCTTTGGCAAATCACTTGATGAAATGAGCAAATCATGACCACTAGTTCTCAAAATTCTTACCAACGTATTGTGCTGGCTTCCCGTCCTAAAGGCCAGGTCGTGCCAGACAATTTCCGCCTTGAGTCCCTGCCCGTTCCTGAACTGAAGGATGGCGAGCTTTTGGTGCGCAATCACTACATGTCGCTGGACCCTTACATGCGTGGCCGCATGGAAGATGCCAAGAGCTATGCTGCTCCGCAAGTGATAGGTGAAACCATGATAGGTGGCACCGTAGGTGAAGTAGTCGCCAGCAAGAATGCCAAGTTCAACGTCGGTGACAAAGTCATCGGCATGCTGGGCTGGTCAGAAATGGGCGTGTCTGATGGCTTGTTGCTGCGTAAAGTCGATACGACTCACATTCCATTGTCGGCCTACCTGGGTTCGGTTGGTATGCCTGGGCTGACTGCCTGGTATGGTCTGACCCAGATCATGCAACCCAAAGCTGGTGAAACTATCGTGGTGTCTGCTGCCAGCGGTGCAGTGGGCAGCGTAGTCGGTCAACTGGGCAAGCAACTGGGTTGCCGCGTGGTCGGTATAGCCGGTGGTGCAGACAAATGTGCTTATGTCGTCAATGAACTGGGCTTTGATGCCTGCATCGATTACAAGGCAGGCAATCTGGAAACCGATCTTGCCGCCGCAACACCAGATGGTATTGATGCCGTTTTTGAAAACGTCGGTGGTGAAATCTTTGATGCCAGCCTGGCGCGCATGAATGCCTTTGGCCGTATCGCACTGTGTGGTTTGATTGCCGGTTATAACGGTGAACAACTGAGCATCAAGAATGCCCGCGTATTCCTGACCATGCGTTTGACCATGCGTGGCTTTATCGTCTCTGAACACATGGATTTGTGGCCGCAAGGTTTGAAAGAACTGGGGGGGCTGGTTGCGACTGGTAAATTGAAATTCCGTGAATCCGTCGCTGAAGGGATTGCTGCTGCGCCAGAAGCATTTATTGGTCTATTGAAAGGCAAAAACTTCGGCAAGCAACTAGTGAAGCTGATTTGAGTTAATCGTATAGATTTAAAGAGCACAGAGCAGCCATGTCCGATATTATTTTCCACAACTTTCCAGTATCTCCGTTTTCAGAAAAAATCCGCCTGATTTTTGGCTTTAAACAATTGAGCTGGAAGTCAGTCACAGTACCTATCATCATGCCCAAGCCGGATGTGACGGCATTGACAGGTGGTTACCGACGCACGCCCGTATTGCAAATTGGTGGGGATATTTATTGCGATACTTCTTTGATTGCGGAGGTGCTGGATAAGCGCTCGCCAGCACCCACGTTATATCCCACTGCCATTAACGGTATTGCGCGCAACCTGGCGCAATGGGCGGATACTACGCTGTTCTGGACGGCAATCCCCTATGCATTCCAGCCAGCAGCCATTCCTTCCATATTCGGCAATATCAATGCTGAAGAATTGCAGGCATTCAGTGCAGACCGTGCCACCATGCGTGCCAATATGCCGCGCACCAGCATGGGTGAAGCCAAAGGGCAACTTTTAGAATACTTAAGTCGTCTGGAAAACATGCTCAGTGGTGATGCGCCATTTCTGCTGGGTGCGCAAGTCAGTATTGCTGATTTTTCTGTCTATCAGGCTTTGTGGCTGATACGACTGGCTCCAGCAATTAATCCTGTCTTCGATGCTTATCCAAAGCTGTTGGAGTGGATGAATCGTATCGCTGCCCTCGGGCATCACCAGTCTGAAGTTCTAAGCAGCACGGAGGCACTGGAGATCGCCAAAAATGCGCAAGGCTTTGATACAGCAGGGCGCAATTTTGTTGACAGCCATGGCATAGCGCTGGGGGAGCAGGTTACCATCATGCCTACTGACTATGCGCTGGACCCGGTCGTGGGCGAACTTGTCATCGCCAGTGAAAATGAATTGGCCGTGCGCCGTCAAGATGAACGGGCTGGAACTGTAGTCGTTCATTTCCCACGCGTAGGCTTCCAGATGAAACGCGCAAAATAAATTGAATCAGAATAAATAAGCTTAATAATTTACATACAGGAGACAACATGAAAGTATTCAAAGACAGAGTAGCTGTGATTACCGGTGGTGCCAGCGGTTTTGGCCGTGAATTTGCGATTATTGGCGCACGCCTGGGCATGAAACTGGTGCTGGCTGATGTGCAGCAAGATGCCTTGGACAAGACCAAGGCCGAACTGGAAGCGCAAGGAGCCCAGGTGCTGGCAATGCGTTGCGATGTACGCCATGCAGAAGAAGTGCAGGCCCTGGCTAATGCCACCATGGAAAAATTTGGTGCCGTGCATCTGGTATTCAATAATGCTGGCGTCGGTTCCGGTGGCCTGATCTGGGAAAACACCCAGGCTGACTGGGATTGGGTGATAGGCGTGAATCTCTGGGGTGTCATTCACGGCGTGCGCATCTTCACCAATTTGATGCTGGAATGTGCCAAGAAAGATCCACAATTTGAAGGGCATATCGTCAACACTGCATCCATGGCTGGCTTGCTCAATGCGCCGACCATGGGCGTATATAACGTGTCCAAGCATGCGGTAGTGTCTCTGTCAGAATCCCTGTACCAGGATTTGAAACTGGTTGAGGCACCTATAGGCGCATCTGTGCTGTGCCCATATTTTGTACCAACAGGCATTTCACAATCGCATAGAAATCGCCCTGACGATGTGCCAGGTTCTGCGCCAACTGCCAGCCAGAGAGCGGCGCAGGCGATGTCAGACAAGGCTGTAAATTCCGGCAAGGTGACCGCTGAAGAAGTGGCTGAAAACACCTTCAAGGCAATTGCTGACGAACAGTTTTATATCTTCTCTCACCCTGGTGCCCTGGGTAATGTGCAGGAACGCATGGAAGATATCGTCCTGCAACGCAACCCTGGTGATCCTTACAAGGCAGCGCCGCATATCCGTGACATGCTCAGAGCCAAGTTGAAGGCTTAATCATCACTTTACAGGCATCAGGGAGAGGTATAGATGACCACAGAAATACTAAGTAATCAGTTTGCCACACTGGACAATGGAACCCGCCTGCATTTTGCCAGTGCGGGTGAGCGCGGCAGGCCATTGATCTTGTTCGTGCATGGCTTTCCAGAGTTCTGGTATGAATGGTCGGCGCAATTGGCTGAGTTTGGACAGGATTATTTTGCCGTGGCACCGGATTTGCGCGGCATCAATCTTTCTGATATGCCTACAGACGTTGCTGCCTACAAGGCCAGGCATATTGTCGATGACCTGCGTTTGCTGATTGCCCACCTTGGTTATCAGCAAGCCACGGTCGTTGCGCATGACTGGGGTGGGGCGGTATGCTGGAATATGGCGATTGCCCTGCCAGCTTTGTTTGAAAAACTGATCATCATCAATTCACCGCATCCGTACCTGTTCATGCAGGCGTTGGCGACTGATCCTGCGCAAAAGACTTCCAGTGAATACATGAACTGGTTGCGCAATCCAGGGTCTGAAGAAGCGCTTGCCAAAGATGATTTTGCTCTCATGGATGGCTTCTTCAATGGCATGGGTCAGGGTGAAGCTACCTGGTTTGATGCAGAGACCCAGGCAGCTTACCATGCTTGCTGGGCACGCGGTTTGACTGGTGGTGTCAATTATTACCGCGCGTCACCATTGCACCCACCGACAGAAAAAAGTCCCGGGCCTTTGCAGTTAAATCTGAATCCGGCTGATTTTCAAGTCAAGGTGCCCACCCGTGTCATCTGGGGTGAAAATGACAAAGCCTTGCCCAAGACCTTGCTCGATGGTATTGAGAATTTTGTCGATGATATCCAGATAAAGCGTATTGCTGAGGGTTCACACTGGGTTATCCATGAACAACCGGAGCGTGTGAATCGTCTTATTCGTCAATTTTTGCAGAGTTAGGGATTATGGCCAAAGCAGATTTTGCTTTTTTTCATCGCTTGCGGGTGCGCTGGTCTGAGGTAGATATGCAAGCCATTGTCTTTAATGGCAATTACCTCAATTATTTTGACGTGGCTTTTACCGAATACTGGCGTGCTACCGGTTTGCCGAATGTGATTACCCAGGCAGCCGAGGGCAAGGAATTGTTTGCCCGCAAATCTACTATCGAATACATGGCACCAGCAAGGTTTGATGATGAGCTCGATATTGGTGTGCGTTGTGCCAGCATAGGCAGGTCTTCTCTGCAGTTCATCCTCGAAATCTATATTGGTGAAAACCATTTGATATCAGGCGAGCTGGTTTATGTGTATGCCGATACAGAAAAACGCAAGGCAGTTGCCGTCACAGATGCATGGCGTGCGATAATTTCATCCTTTGAAACGCATGCACCCGCTGATACCAGAACATGAATACTGAAAACCTCCGCCTGGTTATTGCTGACTGGGCCACGCTGCAAAAAGATGCGCAGGCCATACGCTATGAAGTGTTTGTCATCGAGCAAAAAATCCCGGCAGAGCTGGAATGGGACGCGGCTGATGCAGAGTGCCTGCATGCGGTTGCTTATGATGTGAATGGCCGGGCAGTGGGAACAGGTCGCCTGTTGCCTGACGCGCACATAGGTCGCATGGCTGTATTGGCAACGGCGCGTGGTTTGGGTGTAGGTGCACAGATTTTGCGTGCCCTGATGAAAGAGGCGAAGGCCAGAGGCGAGGTAGCTGTGCGCTTGAATGCGCAACAATCAGCAGAGAACTTCTATCTTAAAGAAGGCTATATCCGCGATGGCGAGATTTTTGAAGAAGCCGGCATTCCTCATGTCAGTATGATTTACCACTTTGCCTGATTAATTCAATAGCGGCCCTGATATGACAGGGCTGCATCTTGATTCCATGTTTTACGTCATGTTTTGCGCACATCCTCCTGAGAGGAAAAGCTGATTTCCCCACTCAGTAATTGCCAATACATGACCCAATCCCCCATGAAAGAGAACAAGGGCTGTTTGAATGAGGCCGGATGATTCTTTTCAAAAACAAAATGACCTAACCAGGCAAAGCCGTAGCCACAGACTGGTGCCGCCAGCAAATAACCCGCCTGACCCGTGATCATGAATGTGGCGACACACAGGAGAACAAGGCTGCTTCCCAGGAAATGCAATTGCCTGCAAGTTTTGTTGCTGTGCTCGGTCAGGTAAAAAGCATAAAACTTCGAAAAATCAGTAAATTTCTCTGCCATTTTTGTCTCCTCTTTAGCTACATGTCTTTCGACTCAGCATTGCATTGCTACAAGCATAGTAGGTTATAGGCCCGTGCCGGTGACTTAATTTTTAAAATCTTTAAAAGATTTATTCCATTGCGCACTTGAATCGCGAAAATAATAGTGAATTGCAATATTGACATTGTAAAAATATCTACTAATATTCATTGATATAAACTTTAAGCATAATCATATATGTTTTATGCTACTAGATATCAGTCCTTGATAGTTATATTTAATGATGTAAGTAATTGAAGTTAAAAGCTTTATTCTAAAGACACAATTTTTAATAATTTTCTTGTGGCATTAAATTCCGTGTGGCAATATGAGTTTGTTGAACAAACTTATGCAAGCCCTGATAGTACAGACCAAGTCAAACATTTTTGTCGCTGACAACGTTTTTGGGGGAATCATGAATATTGAGAATTCGAAAGTCTCAACCCGTCTGATCACAGGTTTTGGCCTGGTGTTGGGCTTGCTGCTGGTTGTTTTGCTCCTGGGAATAACTTACATGGCGAAGATGCATCAGCGTCTGGAGGAAATCGCCAACGTCAATAATGTCCAGTCCAAACTGGCTTCTACCATGTATCTTACTGTGACAGAGCGGGCACTGGCTTTGCGAAATCTCATTTTGTTGTCAGAAGAAGCTGAAATCCAGATTGAAGTAAAAAGGATAGCGGCACAGACAAAAAAATACACTGAGGCTGAAGATAAACTCACCCAGATGCTGAATGCTGATCCCAATGCCACTCAAGAGCAAATTGCCTTGCTGGGTAAAATCAGGGACCAGGCCAAGCTGTCAGAGTCTTTTATCGCCAAAGGTGCCGACCTCGGCGTGCAAAAAAAGGGAGAAGAGGCTTATAAATTACTCCGCTTCGAATTTCGTCCTGTGCAGAAGAAGTGGTGGGATTTGTTGAATGATTTTATTTCTGATGAAGAAAAACAAAACTCAGCGGCTATAGTGCAGGCGGAGCAAGACTATAACAGTGCAAAAAAACTCATGTATATGTTTGGCGCTGCAGCCCTGTTCGTGGGCATGGCGGCCGCCTGGCTGATCGTCAGGAGTTTGTTGAAACAATTGGGCGGCGAACCTCGTTACGCCGTGCAAATTGCTGAAAGAATTGCGGCCGGTGATTTGTCAGTACCTATCAGACTGGCTGACAAGGATGAACACAGTCTCATGCATGCCATGTATGAAATGCAAAAAGGCCTGGCCGACATTGTAGGCATGGTACGTTCTGGTACAGATACGATCGCCACTGCATCCAGGCAAATTGCCTCTGGCAATATGGATTTGTCTTCACGCACTGAAGCACAGGCAGGCTCTCTGGAAGAAACAGCGTCTTCGATGGAAGAACTGACTTCCACAGTCAAACAAAATGCCGACAGTGCCAGGCAGGCCAATATTCTTGCGCAATCTGCTTCCGATGTCGCAGTCAAAGGCGGCACGGTTGTATCTGAGGTTGTGCATACCATGGGATCGATCAATACTTCATCCCGCAAAATTGTCGATATTATCGGTGTCATTGACGGCATTGCTTTCCAGACCAATATACTTGCGCTCAATGCTGCTGTGGAGGCTGCTCGTGCTGGTGAGCAAGGCCGCGGCTTTGCCGTGGTTGCGACAGAAGTCAGGAACCTGGCACAACGTTCAGCCGAAGCTGCCCGCGAGATCAAGCATTTGATCGACGATTCTGTCACGAAGGTAGAAGTCGGTGCCAAACTGGTTGATCAGGCCGGTGTGACCATGGATGAGATAGTCGTCAGTATCAAACGTGTCACTGGCATCATGAGCGAAATCATGCTGGCCAGCCAGGAGCAGACGGCGGGGATAGAACAGATCAATGAAGCCATCGTACAGATGGACGATGTTACACAGCAAAATGCTGCGCTGGTAGAGGAAGCAGCAGCAGCAGCTACTGCCTTGCAAAACCAGGCAGACGACTTGTCTGAACTGGTAAGTACCTTCCAGTTGACGACAGAAAAAAATGCTCAAGCTACATGGCAAGAGCCAGTCATGGAAAACAAGAAAATCGTTCCTTTGATTAAAAAAGCTGCACCGCAAAATAATGCACCTGTGAAGCAGATCAAGCGCGTGGCAAATGCGAAAAGCAATCCTCAGTCTGGTAATACTGATTGGGAAGAGTTTTAATGAATTGAATTGATTGTTGGGCATCAGTGGTAAAACCGGGAGCAATCTATGCTAGCGAATACGAGCATGCTGGAAGACAAGCCTCAAGTTGAGCAGACTACGGTCAGGGTAGAGCGCAGGACACAATTTGGCCGTTTTGTGCAAAGCCCACAGACTAGTGGGGTGGATATCAAATGGCATTATGGCGTCGTCAATTCCAATGCACGTGAACGCCTGATGCGGCAAAGTCCGGCTACCTTATGGCTAACTGGTTTGAGTGGCGCTGGAAAATCAACTTTAGCCTATGCCCTGGAAAAAATATTACTGGAACGCGGGCATTGCTGCTTCGTTGTTGATGGCGATAACCTGCGTCATCATTTGAATAGCGACCTTGGTTTTTCGGCGCAGGACAGACGTGAAAACATACGCAGGGCTGCCGAGGTTGCACATCTCATGAATGAAGCTGGCATGATTGCCATCACTGCATTTATTTCACCGTTCCGGGACGACAGGGCGATGGCGAAAGAGATCATAGGTCAGGAGCGCTTTGTCGAAGTACATGTCAGCACACCAGGCATAGTTTGCGAGAGGCGGGACCCCAAAGGTCTGTATGCCAAAGCGCGCAGGGGAGAAATACCAGAATTTACCGGGGTTTCAGCGCCTTACGAGGCTCCCCTTGATCCAGACCTGGAAATCAATTCCGAGCAACACACTATAGAAGAAGCGGCGGAGAAACTCTACAGACACCTGATAGGATTATGCTATATCAAATAGCAGGAGGATGACGTCGGCCATGTCAACAGAGATCAATGAATCAGTAGCAGCCTATGACGTATTTAATGGTGACGCAGATGGCATCTGCGCATTGCACCAGCTCAGGCTGGCTGAGCCCCTTACGGCAGAATTGATTACAGGCGCCAAGCGGGATATTGATTTACTGAATCGTTTCTCCAGCAAATCAGGTGACAGGTTGACGGTGCTGGATATTTCATTGGACAGCAATATTGCCGCACTGCGTCAGCATCTCAAGGCAGGTGCAGAAGTCACTTACTTCGATCATCACAATGCAGCACAGGCCTTTGAGCATGAGCATCTGCATTTGTATTGCGACATGGCGGCCGATGTATGCAGCAGCATTCTGGTCAACCGCTATTTAAACGGACTGTATTGGAAGTGGGCCGTGGTAGCGGCTTATGGTGATAACTTGCCAGCAGTCGCAAATGTGATGGCTGGCGAGGCGGGCCTGAATCAATCGCAACGCGAGCAGTTGCAGGAACTGGGCACTTTGCTCAACTACAACGCCTATGGCGAATCAGTAGATGATTTGCATTTCCATCCTGCGGCTTTGTATCAGGCGATGCATGACTATATTGATCCTTTCGATTTTTTGCATAATGCGGCGCAATTTGCAGTGCTGCGTAATGCCTATGCCAGTGATATGGCATTCATGCAAGACCTGCGTGCTGACATGGAAAGTGAATTGACATCCATCTACATCTTGCCTGCCCAGGCCTGGGCCAGGCGGGTCTCGGGCATTCTGGCAAATCAATTGACGCAGGAAGAACATGGAAAATCATTCGCGGTGCTGACAGCAAAGCCGGATGGAAGTTATGTCGTCAGTATACGTTCAGGCGAGGCAGATCATTGTCCAGCGGGTCAATTTTGTTCCGCGTTTGCAACAGGTGGTGGCAGGCGCGGCGCGGGCGGCATCAATCATTTGCCGGCATCAGAAGTGGATAGTTTTGTGCAAGCTTTTATAGCTTATTTTGAGAAAATGGAAATACCTCAGCTCAGTCTGACTTGAGCTTAATTAAGCTGACTGATACATAAGCGGTTTTCCAGATTCCTACCTTCAAGCATGGGGAGAGCATCATGGCAGAATCAGATAGTGCAAGCAGTATAGAAAAAACGACTACTTCCAATAAACGACCGACTCCTGTCCTGATGATACCTTTGCGCCGCTGTGGCAGCCATGCCTTGCGTCTGCGCCTGAATAACAGCAAGGAATTTTATTCGCCTTATCCCCTGCATATCGTCGACTTCATGCCCCTGGTGCCGCGCTATGGTGACTTGAGCGATGATGAGTCTTATTTCAGGCTGGTCGTCGATGTGGTTGGCTTGCAAGCCGCCAGCATGGTGAAATGGAAAGACATGGTGTTTGATCCGGTAGATGTGTTTGAATCCATCAAGAATGATCAGCGCAGTGTGCACAGGATATTGTGGGAATTGTTGTTGCGTACAGGTGAACATCACCATGCCAGTATCGTCATGGATAAGTCACTCGATAGTGTGCACTATGCAGAAGAGCTATTGCAGCTGTTTCCGAATATGCTGTTCCTGAATGTGGTCAGGGACCCGAGGGCGCAGGTTGCGTCGATGAATAAGGCCATCATTCATGATTATGATTCGACACTGAATGCGCTTGCCTGGCTCGAAGCGCACCAGTTATCGCGCGATATTATCCAGCGTCATCCCGATAGAGTGCTGACCATACGTTATGAAGATTTCCTGAGTAACCAGGAAACTGTCCTGCGGGCGATTTGCGATTTCTTTGGCATACAGTTCTTGCCCGAGATGCTCGATGTTACCCATTCCAGCGAAGCACAGCAGATATCTCAGATGTCGGCATTGTGGGCAACCAACCGCTTTCCACCCGTCATGGCCAACAAGGACAAGTTCAAGCAGCAACTGAGCATGCAGGAAATAGAAGTCATAGAAAGCCTGACCAAAGAGTTCATGCAATTGTATGGCTATGAAATGATGACAGATGCCAATCTGGAATTGAGCCCGGAAGTGCTGGCTGCAGCGAAAGACAAATCCAGCAAAGGCAGGGTAGAAGCCTGGGATAGCCTCAAGCATGACAATTACAAAGATTATGTCTTACGCCGCTTCAGGGCTGATTACCTGGCAAGCCTGAACCAGCGACTGCCTGTACATGCATAGAAATTAAAAGCTACACCAGTGCAACCATGATGCCGGCACCTGTTACCAGAGTGCCGGCTATTCTTTCTGTAATCACTGCATACCTTTCCTGCGTTGCCCAGTGACTGGCTTTGCTGGCCAGCATTCCATATCCGAGCAGGATAAAAAATTCCGGGATGATGGAACAGGCTGCCAGTATCAGCATCTGCACACCTACCGGTTCCCTGGGGTCTATGAACTGCGGCAATATCGCTACAAACATCAACAGGGTTTTAGGGTTCATTAATTGCAGCATCAGGGCGCTGCTGAATATCTTCCTGCCACTGAGTGTTACACCATCCAGTTTGGATATGGTCAATGGCGATGGCTTGCCAAAGATGGCAGATAAACCAAGATAAACCAGGTAAGCCGCACCCAGATATTTGATTGCCAAGAATACTTTGGGTGAAGCCAGTATCAGCGATCCTATTCCTGTCGCCGATACTGCAAAGTAAATCGCATTGCCCGTTAATATGCCCAGCGTGACAAACAGGGATGTGCGCCATCCCCTTGCTATGCCATAGGCAACCACCATCATGACTGCAGGGCCGGGTGACAGCGACAAGGCTGCCTCCGTGGCTGTAAACAAGGCCCAGCTTTCCAGATTCATTGCCATCGCTGCTTATGCCTTCATAAATTCATGAATGGCCGTCAACACCTGATCGGCCTGTTCTGACATCAATGAATGGCCGCAATTGTCTATGATCTTTTGCTGGCTGTTTGCGATGGCTTTGCTCAAGGTCAGGCTGGCCTTTGCTGGTGTCATCATGTCTTTTTTGCCGAGTATGAACAGGCTGGGGCAAGTCACTGATTGTGCAGCTGCTTCGCCATTGGCATAGGCATTGCAGGCAGCAAAATCAGTATAAAAAACCTTGTCAGGGTTGATGGCAGAAATACGTTGCATCAGGCGCTGGCTGACACCCATGACATAAAACCCTGGGCCAGGGCAGGATGGCTTGTGCGCGATGGATGTGTGTGACCAGATATTCACCATATCAATTGCGGTTTGCTCTTCATCACGGGCGGCATTGAGCAAGGTGTCGGATACCTTCATCGGATATGCAGTACCAACCATAATAAGTTTGCTGATACGTGAGTTCGCTGTAAAGCAGCTCTCCAGTGCGATCAGGGAGCCCATGCTGTGTCCGATCAGCGTGGCTTGCGCTATTCCTGCTACATCCAGCAAGGTAAGAAGCCAGTCTGCCATTTGTTCTACGCTGGTCAGTGCCGGGCCTTTGCTGCGGCCATGGCCGGGCAAATCGACTGCTAGCACATTAAAACCGTGATGTGCCAGGTAACGGGTCTGCAAACCCCAGACCGAGTGATCGTTCTGTGCGCCATGGATGAACACCAGCGTGGCCAGGGCAGGGTTGTAAGCCTTGCCACCGGTATAGCAATAGGCTGTCTGGCCATTGACTTCAAATAACATCTCAGGCTCCTTTCTGTGCAGCTTTGAGGCCACGGGACAGGTCTTCGATCAGGTCTTCGACATTTTCCAGTCCTATCGACAGACGCATGGTTCCTTCCGTAATGCCTGATGCCAGCAACTGCTCTGCCGGCACGCGGAAGTGTGTGGTTGAAGCTGGATGGATGGCCAGTGACTTGGCATCGCCGACATTGGCCAGATGCGAGAAAATATTCAGTGATTCAATGAAGCGCTGTCCGGCAGCGCGGTTACCTTTGATATTGAATGAAAATACTGCACCGCAACCTTTGGGTAGCAAGGTCTTTGCCAGTTCATAGTCAGGGTGATTTTCCAGTTCAGGGTAAGAGACTGAATCGACTGCAGGATGCGCAACCAGAAATTCGACGACTTTGCGAGTATTGGCGACATGCCTATCCATGCGCATGCCCAGGGTTTCTATGCCTTGCAAGATGGTGAAGGCATTGTGCGGGCTCATGCAGGCGCCAAAATCGCGTAAACCTTCTCGCCTGGCCCTGAGTGAAAATGCCGCGACTGTTGATTCTTCGCTGAACACCATACCGTGGAAGCCATCATAAGGTTCACAAAGCTCAGCAAAGTGCCCGGTTTTTTCGTAGGCGGCCTGCCAGTCAAAAGTCCCGCCATCGACCAGCAAACCACCTATGGCTGTGCCATGACCGCACAAGAACTTGGTGGCCGAGTGGAACACCAGGTCAGCACCATGATCAAATGGTTTCAGCAGATAAGGTGTGGTGAAGGTCGAGTCCAGCATCAGCGGCAAATGATGCTCATGCGCAATTTCTGCTACTGCGGGGATGTTCAGTACATCAAGGCCCGGGTTGCCCAGGGTTTCAGCAAACAGCACCTTGGTATTCGGGCGTATCGCGGTACGCCAGGCATCCACGTCGCGGGGATCGACAAAGGTGGTTTCTATGCCAAAACGTTTCATGGTGTAAGCCAGCAAATTTTGCGAGCCGCCATAGAGGGCACGTGAAGCAACAACGTGGGAACCTGCGCCAGCTATGGTTGTCAGACCCAAGTGCATGGCAGCTTGCCCACTGGCAACGGCGATACCGGCAACACCGCCTTCAAGTGCAGCAATTCTTTCTTCCAGTACCGCATTGGTAGGGTTGGAAATGCGTGAATAGACGTGACCTGCTCTTTCCATATTGAAGAGCGATGCTGCATGATCTGAATCCTTGAACACAAAAGAGGATGTCAGGTAAATAGGGGTGGCACGTGCACCTGTGGCTGGATCAGGCGCAGCGCCAGCATGCAGGGACAGGGTATCAAAGCCATGATATTTAGGGCCGCTCATTGGTGAGAGTCTCCATATTGTGAGGCAGCAATGCTACCATCGCTGATGCCTAAGGTGCAAAAGGCGGGCAAAAACTTGGAGCAAAGCGCGTGAAATGATGAATAAAATATTTTACATGCTGGATTTTTTGCAAGGCTTGCGATACATTGCAATGAAGGCTCACAAAAATGTATAAGAGGAGGGACATCATGAAAGTTTCAGAGATACTTCAAGTGAAAGGTAATATCCTTTTCACGATCACACCTGATATCCCCATCACTGAAGCCGTAAGCGTCATGGAAGAGAAAGACATAGGTTCTCTTGTCGTGATGGAATACGGTGATCTGGTTGGCATACTGACTTTCCGTGAAGTTATCCGCGCGATCCATAAAAACCAGGGCTCACTTGGTAATGGCACTGTGCGCAAGTATATGGATGACCATCCACTGACTGTGACACCAGAAACCGAAGTGAATGAAGTGCGTCGCATGATGCTGGAAAAGCATTCACGCTACCTGCCTGTCATGGATGCCAAAACCCTGCTGGGTGTTATTTCATTCTATGATGTGGCCAGAGCCGTGCTGGAAGCGCAAAGTTTTGAAAACAAGATGTTGAAAGCCTATATCCGTGACTGGCCTGTTGAAGAAAACGAGCAGTAATCACGAATGCTTGCGCATTGATCAATAAAGATCAATGCGCAAAGATCAAGGTGTGTCGATATCTATTTCAGGATCGCGAATGAAACTTCACATGAAACTTAGTAGCAGCACAGCAAGTTCAGGTTTCTCTGGGATACCTCTACCTTCTACGAGTGTCATGCCACACGCACCTGACCGTAGCGTTGCCAGGATGCTGCGCCTGGTCAGGGGCAGTGTTCCTGACTGTACAGCACGTCGCGCCAGTCTGCATGGTCGCGAGAACGCTGTTCCTAAAGTAGATATCAATATGCACTAAACCAATTGACGCCCGCAAGCTTGTATAGCGGGCGTTTTTTATTGTCTGTTTGGACGCTAGATAAGGAAAATAATATGCATATCGCTGTTGTTGGAGCCGGATTAGCAGGGTTGACAGTTGCGCGGCAATTACAGACGCAAGGCCACCATGTCACTGTGTATGAAAAGAGCATGGGCGTCAGTGGCCGCATGAGTACCAGACATACGGAGCTGGGTGGTTTTGATCATGGCGCTCAATATTTCACTGCCAGCTCCGAACGCTTTAAGAAAGAAATTGCAGACTGGAAAAAATTTGGCTGGGTCGTTCCATGGACTGCCAAGCTGGCGACGCTGGAAGCTGGCAGTAGCAAGCCAGCAGGGCGCAGTGGTACGCGTTATATCGCTGTGCCTGGCATGAGTTCGCTTTGCAAGCAACTGGCGCATGGCCTGGATGTGCGTGCAGAGCAGCAGGTGAGTGCTCTGGAAGCACATGGCAAGCAATGGCTGTTGTCCATCCGATCAGCCACGGTACCAATTGCCGCAACCGCGGGGCCGTTTGATGCAGTGATATTGGCTATTCCTGCTAACCAGGCTGAACCCTTGTTGAGTGTGGTGCCAGCACTGGCCAAACAGGCCAAGCAGGCTCACCTGGCACCATGCTGGACGCTGATGCTAGGCTTCCAGACTTCACTGGATTTGCCATATGACGGTGCCTGGATCAATAATTCCCGTCTTGGCTGGATTGCGCATGATGATGCCAAGCCCCTGCACAGGGCTGGCGAACGCTGGGTCTGTCACGCCACGCAGGCCTGGAGTATTGAACATCTGGAAGATGACGATGAAAGGGTCAAAGAAAAACTGACCAAGGCCTTTCATGAAGCGACTGGCTCATGGATACAGCCCATCCATGCTGTCGTACACCGCTGGCGTTATGCCGAGGCAGTGAAGCCAGTGGCTTCTGATTTCTTGTGGAATGGCAAGCAGGGTATAGGTGTCTGCGGAGACTGGTTTGCTGCCGGTCTTGAAGGTGCTGGCAAAGTGGAAAATGCCTTCCTCAGTGCGCTGGCACTGGCAAAGGCAATTCCTGACTGATTGTCTGCTTGTTGCTGTGCTTATTTGAGTAACTTGGCAAGCCCGCGTGCGGGTTTGCCAGCATCATGCAGGGTCCAGCTCTTGCGTATGCCTTTAGGCACATGCCAGAGTGCTTTCGTGCCTGCACGGAAAAGCACAGTATCACCCGGTTTCAGGGAAAACTTTTTCCCCTCATATTCAATATCTACGCCGCCTTCCAGCACATAGATACTTTCATCAAGCTGGTAATGCCATTCAAAAGTGGAGGGGCCATCGCACTCAAAAATGCCTGAACTGGTGTCGCCATCATGGGATTTGAAAAATTCAGCAGCACGAAAATTCGGTTTGCCTTCCTTGACCCAGGATGGATCGACCTCAAAGGGCTTGGCGGGCAAATTAACAGCCGTAGCACTTGCCGGCTGCGCCTGCGTGACATAGGCAATAGCCTGATAGGATGTGACGCCCAGCAAGGTCAGCAAAACGGCAGCTACGCCTATCGTCAGTGATTTTTTCATGCTTTATACTCTCCCATGTTGTAAGAGTAGCACCGAGCTGCCATCCAGTATGAAAAACAAAGTTAAACATGAAACTGTTTAAATTTTTGCAATTTACTTATTGATTTAGATTATACATGAGCGCGTTCACCGGTCTGCAAGCGCCATAGAGCCGCATAACCTGCATCCAATGCCAGCAATTCGTCATGCGTGCCACTTTCTATGATCTTGCCAGCTTCCAGCAAGTGTATGCAATCTGCCTGACGTACTGTGGATAAACGATGAGCGATAACGATGGTGGTACGGTCACGGCTGACAACATCCAGGCTGCGCTGGATTGCTGCTTCGGTTTCATTATCGACAGCACTGGTGGCTTCATCCAGTATCAGTATAGGTGGATTTTTCAAAATTGCCCTGGCCAATGCCAGGCGTTGGCGCTGGCCACCAGAGAGTTTTTGCCCGCGTTCACCTATGCGTGTAGCAAAACCCAAGGGCAGTTTTGAAATGAATTCCATGGCTTCTGCAGCCTGTGCTGCATCCCGGATGGCAGCGTCATCAGCATCCTGCATGCCATAGGCAATATTGTCGGCTATCGTACCATCGGTCAGGAAACTGTCTTGCGCAACGTAGCCTACGCAGCGACGCAGGTCTTGCAGGTTGATGTCATTGATTTCTGTGTCATCCAGCGTGATTTTCCCGGCTTGGGCGGAGTAGAAGCGTAAAAGCAGTTTCACCAGGGTCGATTTGCCTGAGCCAGTAGAGCCAACAAAAGCGACAGTCTTGCCGGCTGGTATATGCAGGCTGATTTGCTGTAAAGTTTTCTGGTCACCATAGGAAAAATCAACCTGATCGAACTTCAGCTCACCCTTGATCTGGGACGGCGTAATGTGTTTGCCATCATACGGGATATTGATTTTGGTATCCAGCAAGCCCATGGCACGGTCTGTGGCGGACATTGAGCGCTGGTACATGTCTGCAACTTCAGCCAGGCCTGTCATAGGCCACAGCAAGCGTTGCGTCAGATACACCAGTACAGAATAAGCACCGACAGCCAAGTCGCCTTGCAAAGTCAGCCAGCCACCATATACAAGGGTTGCTGTAAAGCCAGCCAGAATCGCCATGCGTATGACAGGTGTGATAGCGGCACTGATGGCAATGGCATTGCTGTTGGCTTCGCGATAAGTGTTGCTGGCTTCCGCGATATGATTTTTTTCAAAACTCTCAGTCGCAAAAGCCTTGATGGTTGCCAGACCCAGCAAATTATTATTCAGGCGGGCGCTGACGTCACCGGCTGCTTCGCGTACTTCAGAATAACGCGGTGCCAGGCGTTTTTGAAACCAGAATGCACCTATCAATATCAGCGGTACTGGCAACAAGGAGATGACAGCGAGGGACGGTTGTAAAGTGAAAAACACTGCGCTGACCATGATGGAAGAGCAGATAACCTGGATGATCTGGTTTGCACCGCCATTGAGGAAACGTTCCATCTGGTTGATATCTTCATTCAAGATGGACATCAGGTTGCCAGTGCGCTGGTTTTCAAAATAAGCCATCTCCAGTTTTTGCACATGGTCGTAAGTATCGAGACGCAGATCATGCTGAAGGTTTTGCGCCAGCTTGCGCCACTTAATGGACAGCAGATATTCAAACCAGGATTCACCGCCCCAGATCAGGGCATTGACTGCGCCAAGGAACATCAGTTGATGCCAGGTATCGGTAATGCCGAAACCACCCAGTACCCGTTTTGCCAAAAAACTCTTGTCGCCATTAATGACGATATCGACTGCCACACCAATCAATACTTCTGGCAGGACATCAAAGAATTTGTTCAATATCGAATATATGGTCGCCAGGCGAAAATCTGTTTTGTAAGCCTTGGCATAATTCAGGAGTTTTTTAAGCGGGTGGACTGGTGGCATGGCAGGATTTACTAAATGGCAGAAAATTGCAGAAGATGACAAAAAACAAAAGGGACTGCAAATTCTACAGTCCCTTCGTTATTTATGCTTGACTATGTCAATTATTAATCTTCCCGGCGCAAATGCGGGAACAGGATCACGTCGCGGATATTAGGTGAGTCAGTAATCAACATCATCAAACGGTCTATACCTATGCCGCAACCGCCAGTCGGTGGCAGGCCGTATTCCAGAGCGCGTATGTAATCTGCGTCGTAGTACATGGCTTCTTCATCACCTGCATCTTTTGCCGCAACCTGGGCCTGGAAGCGTGCTGCCTGGTCTTCTGCATCATTCAATTCAGAGAAACCATTGGCGATTTCACGACCCGTCATGAACAGCTCGAAACGCTCGGTGATGCCTGCAACCGTGTCAGATGCACGCGCCAGTGGCGAGACTTCGACCGGGTAGTCAATGATATAGGTCGGGTCCCACAATTGTGCTTCGGCAGTTTCTTCAAACAGTGCCAGTTGCAATGCACCCAGACCGGCTGTAGCGAAAGGTTTTACGCCAAACTTCAACAGTTCTTTCTTGATGAATTCAGCATCATGCAATTGCTCGTCTGTGTAGCCCGGTGCGTATTTATTGATGGCACCAACAATAGTCAGGCGCTGGAAAGGCTTGCTCAGATCCAGTTCGCGGCCCTGGTAATTCAGCACGGCTGTGCCATGCGCATCTTCAGCCGCTTTGCGTATGACTTGTTCGGTAAAGTCCATGAGCCATTTGTAATCGACATAGGCCGCATAGAATTCCATCATGGTGAATTCTGGATTGTGGCGTGGTGATACACCTTCATTGCGGAAGTTGCGGTTCACCTCAAACACGCGATCAAAGCCACCGACAACCAAACGCTTCAGATACAGTTCAGGCGCAATACGCAGATACATCTGCATGTCCAGCGCATTGTGATGCGTGATGAAAGGCTTGGCAGCGGCGCCGCCAGGTATCACGTGCAACATTGGTGTTTCCACTTCCATGAAATCATTGCAGTTCATGAATGTGCGAATAGAGTTCATGGCGGCCGTACGTGCCTTGAAAGTGCGGCGAGTGTCTTCGCTCATGATGAGATCGACATAACGCTGGCGGTATTTGGTTTCCTGATTGGCCAGGCCGTGGAATTTGTCAGGCAAAGGGCGCAGGGACTTTGTCAGCATGCGCAAGGTCGTGACCTTGACTGTCAATTCGTCAGTTTTGGTTTTGAACAGTACACCTTCTATGCCCAGGATGTCGCCAAGGTCATAGTGACGAAAGGCTTCCATTTCGGCTTCGCCAGTTTTGTCTGTGGTGACATATAACTGTATGCGGCCATCAGCTTTGATGCCGGACGCATCTTGCAGTGTCGCGAATGCCGCTTTTTTACCGGCTTCACGTTTCAACATCATACGGCCAGCAACACTGACTTCAACATTCAGTGCTTCCAGTTCTTCGCGGCTCATCGCGCCATATTTCTCTGCCAGTTCCGCAGCCTTGTGTTGTGGGCGGAAGTCATTTGGAAATGCTATGCCTTTGGAGCGGATAGCATCAAGTTTGGCGCGACGTTCTGCGATGATGGAATTTTCATCAACAGGCAATTCACCTGCTGTCGTGTTATTGATATCAGACATAATTTTCCCTAAGGGAGGGCAGGCATCTGGCCTGCGGGTTTTGATTCTTTAAGGCTGCACAGGCAGTCGCCTGCGCACTGTACAAAATAATTACACGCCTTGCTTTAAGGATGCCGCGATGAATTCATCCAGGTCACCATCCAGAATTGCTTTGGTGTTGCCTGATTCAAAATTCGTGCGTAAATCCTTAATGCGGGATTGATCCAGTACATAAGAGCGAATCTGGTGACCCCAGCCGACATCGGTCTTGGAATCTTCCAGGTTCTGTTTTTCACTCATGCGCTTGCGCAACTCGAGTTCAAACAGCTTGGCCTTTAACATTTCCCACGCTTCGGCGCGGTTCCTGTGCTGGCTGCGGTCATTCTGGCATTGGACGACGATGCCGGAAGGGCCATGCGTCAAACGAACAGCAGAGTCGGTTTTGTTAATATGCTGACCACCGGCGCCAGAGGCGCGGTAAGTATCGGTACGCACATCTGCGGGGTTGATATCGATCTCAAAAGAGTCATCCACTTCAGGATAAACAAACAGACTGGAGAAGGAAGTGTGGCGGCCATTGTTGGAGTCAAACGGTGATTTGCGTACCAGACGGTGTACGCCGGTTTCCGTGCGCAAGTAGCCATAGGCATATTCGCCTTCCACCTTCAAAGTAGCGGTCTTGATGCCAGCGATGTCGCCGTCAGACTGTTCCATGATTTCGACCTTGAAACCCTTTCGTTCGCAATAACGTAGGTATTGACGCAACAGCATGGATGCCCAATCCTGTGCTTCCGTACCGCCAGCACCAGCCTGGATATCGATAAAGCAATTGTTCGGGTCCATGGGGTTATTGAACATGCGGCGGAATTCCATGCCTTCAACCAGTTCACGCAGGCTCTGGGCATCAACTTCTATCGCTTCCAGGGTATCGTCGTCATTTTCTTCGCGCGCCATGGCGAACAGGTCATTCGCGTCGCGCAAGCCGCTATCGGCTTTGACAAGCGTGTTGACGACGTTTTCCAGGGATTTTTTTTCTTTGCCTAATTCCTGGGCGCGTTTGGGGTCATTCCAGACGGCAGGGTCTTCCAGTTCGGCGTTGACTTGTTCTAGTTTCTCTGACTTGATATCGAAGTCAAAGATACCTCCGGAGTTCGGCTTCGCGGACTGTCAGGTCGGCGAGCAGGGCGGACAGGCTATTGAGGCGTTCAGCTTCCATGATGGATATTCTTTTCTAATGCAATCAAACCTTGCATTATACCTTGCTGCAGGGCGCTTGATGTAATTTGCTCACATGGATATGCTTAAATGATATTAAATCTCGACTAAGCCCCGGCAGATTTGCCGGGGTTTATTGATCACTTGCCAAAAGTGATAGTTGGCATCGTGCGAGTATAGCGCCTGGTGTTACCAGACTGAATTGGTGACGGTAGGCTTAGATTCCCTGTGGCTTTCCATCCACTTTGCCAGGTGGGTTTTGAAGCAGGATGGGCAGATATGGTATTGCGTCTGGGTAGATTGGCCACCATGGGGGAAAGATTCTTCTTCTTCCAGTTGCAGGGTGGTGATGGATTTTTCGTGCTCTTTGGCAGCCCAGTTTTCATCCCATTTGGATTCTGCACCACAAACATCACAGGTGAGCTTGTCGAAAACCTCTTCAGTATGTTCAAGTATTAATACTGTTTTCATGTGTTTCATACTTCCTCCCTGAGTTGTTGATGACCTGGATTTGGTGGCAAGTGATGATTTGATTCTACATCAGTGGCAGAGCATGAAAAGGGCAAGCTTGAAAAAAAGCTGTGTTGCCCGGTGCGGGCCAACACAGCTTTCATTTACTGCACAACATTGTTGCTTATTAATTTGCTAGCGTCTGCCTGTCTTGCTCGTGGCTGCTTTGGGTTTTGCTGACTTGTATGCAAGCGCAGGCCGTGCAGAACTGGTCGCAGCAGGTTTACCTGGTGTTGTTTTTGCATTTGCTGCGGCGCGTGCATACGATTTTTTGCCAAAAGTATCAATTTTTGGTGCAGCTACACGCTTGCCATTGGCGACACCACTTTCATCGATGGTAATCGGTATATGTGGCTGGCGCAGCGGGATCAGGTGCTTGGGCCCGCTACCTATCAAATCACGCCTGCCCATACGTACCAGGGCTTCGTGGATGATTTCCCAGTTTTCTGGTGCGTGATAGCGTAGTAGCGCCTTGTGCAGTTTGCGTATCTTGCCTGAGCGTGCGGTTTCCACTACTTCAGAATCTGCCGTGACTTTCTTCAGCGGATTCTTGCGGGTGTGGTACATGGTCGTTGCCAGCGCCATAGGGGTAGGCATGAAGGTTTGCACCTGGTCCAGCTTGAAGTCATTTTTCTTGAGCCAGACAGCCAGGTTCACCATGTCTTCATCGGTAGAGCCTGGATGAGCTGCGATAAAGTAAGGGATCAGGTATTGTTCCTTTCCGGCTTCTTTTGAATACTTCTGGAACATGGCTTTGAACTCATCATAGCTGCCTATGCCGGGCTTCATCATCTTGGATAAAGTGTCGGCTTCGGTATGCTCAGGCGCGATTTTTAGCAGCCCACCGACGTGATGGGTGACCAGTTCTTTCACATACTCTGGTGAGCGCACCGCCAGGTCGTAGCGCAGGCCGGAGCTGACCAACACTTTCTTTATGCCGGGCAGGGCGCGCGCCTTCCGGTAAATTGAAATCAGTTTGCTATGGTCCGTACCCAAGTTTGAACAGATGCTTGGATAGACGCAGGAAAGGCGGCGACAGGATTCTTCTATCTTCTTATCCTTGCAAGCCAGGCGGTACATATTGGCCGTTGGGCCACCCAGATCAGAGATGGTGCCAGTAAAGCCTTTGACCTTGTCGCGAATTTCTTCTATCTCGCGCAATATCGATGGCTCGGAGCGACTTTGTATAATGCGGCCTTCATGCTCGGTAATCGAGCAGAAAGTACAGCCACCAAAGCAGCCGCGCATGATGTTCACCGAGAAGCGTATCATTTCCCAGGCCGGTATGCGCGCCTTGCCGTAGGCAGGGTGGGGCGCACGTGCATAGGCGCGGTCATACACGCCATCCATTTCATCCATGGCCAATGGCAGTGGCGGTGGGTTCAACCAGACATCGCGGTCGCCGTGGCCCTGCACCAGTGCCTTGGCATTGCCTGGATTTGCTTCCAGATGAAATACGCGTGATGCGTGGGCATACAGGACAGCATCCTCCTTGACTTCATCAAAGGAAGGCAGGCGTATCACGGATTTGTGTTGCTTGTTGCGTAGCATGAGCTGGCGCTCTTCACGGCTCATGATACGTATGGCCTGCAATTGCACGACGTCAGCCTTGGTTTCGATTTTGACTTCAGGCTTGGCTTCAGCAGAAACGGCAGCAGTGGCAGGCGCATCGCCCGTGGCGCATTTTGCTTCTTTCTCCGGCACCATGGCATACGGGTCGGTATGCGCTTCTATCTTGCCTGGCGTGTCAATTTTGACAGAGTTAATCTCTGTCCATTCTTCGTCTGGCAGCCAGCCTTTTGGTGTCATGAAGGCAGTGCCACGCAGATCGCGGATATCCTTGATGGATTCGCCATTCGCCAAGCGGTGAGTCAGATCAATGAGGGCGCGTTCGGCATTGCCAAACAAGAGTATGTCGGCCTTGGAATCAGGCAGGACGGAGCGTCTTACCTTGTCAGACCAATAATCATAATGGGCAATACGGCGCAAACTGGCTTCTATGCTGCCAGCGACGACATTAGCGTCAGGGTAAGCTTCACGGGCGCGCTGAGCATAAACCACCAGGGCACGGTCCGGGCGCTTGGTGCGGTCACCATCTGGTGTATAGGCATCTTCAGAGCGTATCTTGCGGTCAGCTGTGTAGCGGTTCACCATGGAATCCATATTGCCGGCTGTAACGCCAAAATACAGATTCGGTTTGCCCAGTGCACGGAAAGCATCAGCAGATTGCCAGTCAGGCTGGCTGATGATGCCAACGCGGAAACCATGATGTTCCAGCAGACGGCCTATCAGGGCCATGCCAAAGCTGGGGTGGTCAATATAGGCATCGCCAGTGACGAGGATAACGTCGCAACTATCCCAGCCCAGCACATCCATTTCGGCGCGTGACATAGGGAGGAAAGGTGCGGTATTTTTCCCGCCAACTTCAGGGCGGAAACGGGGAAAAGAGAATAGATTTTTAGGCTGAGCGTTCATTGGCGGAATTGTACCGGAAAGCGGCTGGTTTTGCGCGGCAATAAGGAAATTCTTCTGAAAAATCAAAAGCTTGCATGCAAGTGCGATGATGTATTTGTTAATAATTTATTCTTGTGATCCTGGACTTTGAAGCACGCCAAGCGATTTTGTAGCATTGCCATGCTTGCTTTAAAGCTGGTCTGCCGCTATCTGACGTAGCGTGATTGATGTAAATTTTTTCGAATTTGTTTATCTTTTTGAGAGCTAATTCCATATTAGATATAGCTGTTTTCGCGTAAAATCGCGCCAATATCAATTTGGCAGGAGAAGTATATGAGTATTAAATCAGACAAGTGGATACGTCGCATGGCAGAGCAAACCGGCATGATAGAGCCGTTTGAGCCGGGCCAGGTGCGTGAACGTGATGGTAACCGCATCGTCAGTTATGGCACATCCTCATATGGTTACGATATACGCTGTGCCGACGAATTCAAGATTTTTACGAATATCAACAGCACTATTGTTGATCCAAAAAATTTCGATGAAAAATCTTTTGTCGATTTCAAGGGTGATGTGTGCATCATTCCTCCAAACTCATTCGCGCTGGCACGCACGATGGAATATTTCCGTATTCCGCGCAGCGTATTGACCATTTGCCTGGGTAAATCCACTTATGCGCGATGTGGCATCATCGTCAATGTCACGCCGTTCGAGCCTGAATGGGAAGGCTATGTGACACTGGAATTCTCCAATACCACACCATTGCCAGCCAAGATTTATGCAGGTGAAGGTTGCGCCCAGGTATTATTCTTTGAGAGTGATGAAGTCTGCGAAACATCATACAAAGACCGTGGCGGTAAATATCAGGGTCAAGTTGGCGTCACTTTGCCTAAGACCTGAATTCAAGATTCAATACAAGACTGATACAAGAAATTCATGCAGCCGGATTACGCAGCCATACTTCAGACTATTTTTTCTGAAGTCCAGCCTTTATTGTCTCAGGGGAAAGTGGCTTCCTATATTCCTGAGTTATCCAAAGTGTCAGCCCAGCATTTTGGCATGGCTGTGTATTGTCTGGATGGTAGCACCTACGCTATCGGCGATAGTCAGCAAAAATTCTCATTGCAAAGCGTCACCAAGCTGTTTGCGCTGGCGCTGGCATTTTCCCGTGAGGGCGATGCGATCTGGGAGCGAGTAGGGCGCGAGCCTTCCGGCAATCCTTTTAATTCTCTGGTGCAGCTGGAATATGAACGCGGCAAGCCGCGCAATCCTTTCATAAATGCCGGCGCACTGGTCATCGCTGACATTTTGTCGGCCCGCTTTGTGCAATCTGATATTGCGGTCCAGCAGTTTGCCCGTACCATTTCTGGCGAACCCACCATCGATTTTGATATGGCGGTCGCCCAGTCTGAGCGTCAGACCGCGCACCGCAATTATGCAATCGCGCATTTGATGAAAGATTTTGGCAATCTGCACAATCCTGTCAAAACTGTCATCGACAGTTATTGCCGCCAATGCTCGCTGACCATGACTTGTGCCGAATTGGCCAAGGCAGGCGGTTTCCTTGCCAATCATGGCACTGTGCCCTGGAATGGGCAGCAAATCCTTGATGCCAGTTCATCCAAACGTCTGAATGCATTGATGCTGACTTGCGGCACCTATGATGCGGCAGGGGATTTTGCTTATCGTGTGGGTTTGCCGGCCAAGAGTGGGGTAGGTGGTGGCATTCTGGCGCTGGTGCCGGGTGAACTTGCAGTGGCTGTCTGGTCACCGGGGCTGGATGCCACCGGCAATTCGCTGGCGGGTACCTATGCGCTGGAGCGATTTACTACGCTGACGGCCAGATCCATATTCTGATTTCTAGTGGTTGCTACTGAGCTGCTATAGAGTTGCCACTGCGTGCCCTCAAGCGCGTAGCGGCCTGTACTGCTTAAGCCAGGAAACCCAGATTGCGGTTAGAAAAATTAGTGATATTCGGGAAAATGTCATTAATCTGGCTCGTGCTCAGCCCAAACCAGTTCGCCAGCGTAGCACCATACTGATCGACAGAAATCTGTGGCAGCAGGCTGCCAGAACCAACATCCAGGCTATGCTTGAGCCCCGTTACCGGGAAATCACCATAAATATTATTACCTTTGACCGCGCCACCAACGATGAAGTGGTGCGAGCCCCAGCCGTGATCGGTGCCATCACCATTGCTGGTAAACGTCCTGCCAAAATCTGATGCTGTGAACAGGGTCACTTGTTTGCGCAAGTCAGTGCCCTGCAAGTTACCGAGGACGCCATCAAAATAATTGATGGCATGAGCCAGCCTGGCCATCAGGTCTGCATGCGCCGTACGCTGGAAATCATGTGTATCGAACCCACCGAGGCTAACAAAGAACACTTGTCGTTGTGCGCCCAGGGCGCTGCGTCCAGCGATGATCCTGGCGATCGTTTGCAATTGGGAGGCCAGGCCATTGTTGGCCAGATTGCCATTGTTCGGGTTGGTATATTGCGTAGGATTGGGAACGCCAGTAGCGCCTGCAGGTGCCATTGCAGGGCTCAGCAGACTTTGTGCATTGATGGAGCGGTTGGTGACTGCCGCATGTTCTTTCTGGAACAGATTGGCAGAGTCCGATGCGATGATGTTCTTTAAAGGATTGCCAGCAGTACTGGAGCCAAACAGGGTGCCCGTCAGTCCGCCAATAGGCACTGCGCCTGAGGCGCTGACCTGGTATTGATTGATGTTGCGTCCCGCAAGAAAAACGGCATTGCCAGATGTTGATATTGCCGTAAATACGGGGTAGGCATTCGACGAGGCCAGCATGTCACCCATGCGCCCGCCCCAGCCATAAGCTGCACCTTCAGGCGCATAGGCCTGCCACAGGGATTGCTGATCATTATGGGAAAACAGTTTGGGCGGCAGAGGTACGCTGCCAGCCTTGTATTGTGCCAAAGTGGTGGGCACAATCAAAGGGCCGACATTGCTGAGTATCGCTGCACGGCCATTGTCAAACAGGCTTTTCAATGGCCCCAACTGCGGATGTAATGCGAAGCTGCGGCCAGCCTGCGATGTGGTCGGGCTGATGGGCAAGACACCGCCATTGGTGCCGACTGCGGGCAGGGCTATTGATCCCGCCTCGTTGGTGGTACGTACGGTAGTGTATTGCGTCCATGACGTGCTGTCTGTGGCCAGTACCGTATTGGCATGATCATTGGCGCCATACAGGAACAGGCATACGAGTGCCTTGTAACCGCCGGAAGAGGTTTGTGCAGCAGCGGAACCCATGGTTGCCAGATTGATGGCAAAGGGCAGGCTGGCGCTACCTGCAGCACCGGCAACACCAAGTGCAGTGGAGAAGCGCAAAAACTCGCGGCGCGAAGCGTTTAATTTAGTCATGATGGTTCCCGTTCATTTTTGGACCAGATATTCAGGAGAGGCCATAGTCAGGAAAATTGACAAATAGACGCGATTCTTCTTCGCTGCATCCGCATTGGCTGTATTGTTGGTTGGTATCGTGACCGAATTGACTGCCGTCAAAATTTGGCTACGCAAATTGCTGCTCATCTGGTTGGACATCAGGGTCAGGTTCAATTGATCCAGCAATTGGTCTGGCGTTGACGCCAAACTGATGAGGCTGCTGTAATCTGCCTTGACGTCACGCGATGAACCGGTGCCGTTAGGTATCACATCGCGCATGAAGTTCAGGTAGCCAACAACTGAGGTTTCACCGGTGATTTGCATTTCCGGCGACACCAGGCCTGCGCTGGCGATGCCTGAATTTGGTGGTACATAACCGGGGCGATAGAAATTGAATACCGTTGGTGAACGCATTGGTGTTTCTGACAAACCACTGAGCGGGTCATCCATGCTGGTCATCAGGAATCGGCCAGAAGTGGAATTCACATTGAATGCCCGCATCCAGTTCGCCAGGCGCAATACCGGCTCCCTGAGTTTGCCAGTGTTGGCAAAGGCCAGGGTAGTGTCATTGCGCGCCTCATTGTCCAGCAAAATCGCTTTGATGACGGCACGCATATCACCCCTGGTACCCGAGCCATTGTTGTTGAAAGCGGCCGCCACCCTGGAAATATATTGTGGGCTTGGGTTGCTGGTGACGAGGCGCTGTATCAACTGTTTACCGATGAAAGGGCCAACATTTGGATGATTGAACAATGTATCCAGTGCAGTTTTCAAACTCGCTTCAGGATTGGCTGGTGACTGTGCCGGAATCGTCACACCCAGGAAAGTCTTGGCCGAAACTGAATGATATTTTGGGTAGCTTTGCATAGGCAGCCAGTCACGGTTGGCGTCTGCATTACCACCGAAGAAGCGGTTGTCACTCTTATCCGGGCCTGCCCAGCTCCATCCGGTGAATACCTTGGCCAAACCCTGTATATCTGTGCTGGAATAGGTCTCAACTGGTTTGCCACCGTTCATGACATAAGTGCCGTCCTGATTTAACTGATACAGACCTATGGTGAAGAGCTGCATGACTTCACGTGCATAATTCTCGTCAGGAACCTGGGTGCCGGATTCTTTTTGATTGCGCAAAGAAGTCAGGTAAGTGCCCATCATAGGATGCAGGCTGACGGATTCAAGCAAATTACGGAAATTGCCAAAGGCATTGGCCCCAAGCGTATCGTAATAAGCCGCAACACCGCGCGGGTAATTGGCAACACTACTGTCCTGGAAGGACACCACGAATATTTGTGAGAGGGCAAAGGTGACCCGCTGTCTCAATTGGTCATCGCCTTTGATTGCCTGCTGCCAGAACGATTCAAAGAAGTTATTCTGGCTCAGATCACTCAAACCATTGATGAAGCCGGCAGCTTGCGCATCCATATAACTGCGGTGCAATTTCTGTGGCATGGCCAGTTGTTTGTCTATCCATGCGCTATAACTGCTGTTGGTCAGGTTATTGATGTCAGAATTGTTCGCGCCAAAACTGGCCTGTGCCAGGAAGCGTGAAGCCTGGGCTGGAGTAGGCGCGTTGGCACTATTGGTTGACTGAAAGCCCACCAGGGCTTGTATCATGCCATTGGCAATACTGGAATCTGTTGGCGTGATTGTAGATGCGAGCGCCATTCCTTTGGTGATGGAATCTGCTTTGCTTATATAAGTGAAGCCCTGCTGAATGGCAAAGTTTTTGGCAACACTGATTTTGTTGTCGAGCAGGGTGCTGACCCAGCCATTGACTGCATCACCAGCATAGCCATGGGCAGCAATCAGCATGGAGCGAACGACTATACCGCGCGTCACAGTCCCATTGGCGAGGCTGCTTGTCCAGTAATCCAGCCCGGCCTTGTCTGGTGGTGAGCGACTCAATACATTGCGGTAAACATTGGTGACGAAATCGACATTGTTGGCGTCTGGTGCATAACCAGTAAGTGCCGCATCTTGTATGGCTGCAATGTAAAACGAATCGCCAATTTTTTCTATCGACATGCCATTCTTGAATTGGGTAACCCAGTAGGCCAGACCATTCGCATCAGGAATGCGGTTGAAATAGGAGATATACAACTCAATGATGTTATTCAGGTCACTGGCGGCAATACTGGAAGACAGGCTGGCAATCTGCAGATTGATTGAGACATCTTTAAATATCAGTTGCTGAATGTTGGAATTGACATCAGTCGTGCCATCAGTGCCTATATTGTCTTTGACTGAATAACCAGTGCTGGTCTGGGTAATCGCATAATTTGAGCGGTTACCGCCAAAGCTGATCGTGGTACTGGTGACCACCGGTGCGGGCGCAAACAGGCGCTCCAGTACCGTAGGAGGGGCTGGCGTAACTTCGCCAGACGATGTGCTGGCTTTTTGATCGCCACCACATGAGCTCAATGCAAAAACGGATAAAACAAGCAAACAATGCTTGACGGTGTTAAGCCTGAATGGCGGCATGGTCACTCCTGAAAGTTCATCCCCAGAAAATTCCATTTGGGAAAGCCAATTCTAATCCATGCCCTAAAATCACAGCGCCAAAAAGTGTAACAAATCAGTGAAGCAACACATAAACGCCCACCAAAGGTAAGCAAATGTAATTGTTATGGTATTAATTTCTTAACTGTAGATTTTGCGTCTATATTCAAATACAAGTTAATGAAATTAATAATAATCCCTTAGTCCATCTCGGCCAGTGTTTGATGAACAAACGCTGACAGGATGAGTTTGGATTGTGCGGAAACATCGACGAATTCAAATCCGTGCCTGTATTCCAGACCGTTTTCAGTAGGCGCCTGCGAACGCAATATTACATTCAGGCTCAGGTATTCATCGTTACCTGCCGCACTGACTTTGAATTTAATGGTGCCCACATCTCCTTTTTTGCCGACCACTTTTTTCATCACGCCGGAAGCGCCACCCATGCTCAGGTCACCCAGCGTAGCTGCTGCGGTTTGCTCCGGATCGCCGATCGTGACGGACGCAATGATTTTGACATTGGCACGCGAACCCTGGCGTATGGTGGTGCAACGGACTTGCTTGGGATAAGAGATATGCAGGTAAGGGTGGGGCGAATACACGGATTTGATGGCTGATGCGGTGAATGCATACGCTTTTTTACCTGGGAACGCCCGGACTATAAAGGTTTGTCCGTCACGAATAATGACGGCTTTGCCATCGATAGTCGGTGCAGTCACCATGATGGACATATTTTTGACAAAGCCGATCAACTTCACTGTATAACGCACAGCCGTATGGTCATGGACTTGCAGATACAGAGTTTCGCCTACGTTCCAGCGTACGCTGTCCAACTCCATCAGCGTATCTTTGTGCGCGTCTTGCGGAGCAGGGCTGGAACCAGGTGCTGAAGATCGAGATGAAACTGGTTTGGAAATGGGTGTGAGTTTTGAGGGGATGGTGTCCCACATGGCATCTGGATTGCAGTAACCATGTTCAAGCAGACCTTCGAGTTGGTGTTGACTTTCAATTTTGACACCAGATGCCATCAACAGATGGCCTTGCTCGTCATAGATAGGCCATGGCGCAGTCTGGCCTACGTTGATTTCCGTATGCTTGATTGGCATTAGTCCTGTTGCACCACCCATTTACTGTATCCGTAGTCTTGATTATCAATCTGATTGTATATCGAAAATTGGAGCAAATTAAGCATCTTGTTGTGCCTTTGTATAATAAAAAGCACTTATTGCCAGGGAATGGCAATAAGTGCTCTGTCAGGCAGAAAGACTAAGGTTTTTGACTACGCCTTATTTACCGCTTTCTGCTGTGGATTTGACGCAATCTACAAAATAGCCACGTTTGCCATCGATTTCTGCTTTGACCAGGCCATGGCAATCAGTCTCAAAGCCTGGGAATTTCTCATTGAAATCACGCACGAAACGCAAGTAATCAACAATAGTCTGATTGAAGCGTTCGCCAGGGATCAGCAATGGAATACCTGGTGGATAAGGCGTCAACAGAATTGCCGTAACACGGCCCTCGAGCTCATCTATCGATACACGCTCAGTTTCACGGTGTGCCATCATGGCAAAGGCATCAGATGGTTTCATCGCTGGTTGCATGTCAGACAAATACATTTCTGTCGTCAGTCGTGCAACGTCGTGGCCTTTGTAGGCTTCATGTATGCCCTGGCACAGGTCTTTCAGCCCCACACCTTCATAGCGTGGGTTTGCTGCAGCAAATTCCGGCAAGATGCGCCACATAGGCTGGTTTTTGTCGTAATCGTCCTTGAACTGTTGCAAAGCAGTCAGCAAAGTGTTCCAACGGCCCTTCGTAATACCGATGGTAAACATGATGAAGAACGAGTACAGGCCGCATTTTTCAACGATAACACCATGTTCCGCCAGGTATTTGGTAACGATAGATGCAGGGATGCCTGTTTCGCCAAATTTACCTTCGAGGGACAGGCCTGGCGTAACAATGGTCGCTTTGATCGGGTCCAGCATATTGAAGCCTGGTGCCAGTTTACCAAAGCCATGCCAGTCATCTTCGGCACGTATCATCCAGTCTTCGCGCGAACCTATTCCATCTGCTGAGAATTCTTCTGGTCCCCAAACCTGGAACCACCAGTCTTTGCCCCATTCCTGATCCACCTTGCGCATGGCGCGGCGGAAGTCCAGTGCTTCGAGTATGGATTCTTCTACCAGTGCCGTACCGCCTGGCGCTTCCATCATGGCTGCTGCGATATCGCAAGAGGCAATGATGGAATACTGAGGCGATGTCGAGGTATGCATCAGGTAAGCTTCATTGAAGCTGTCACGGTCCAGTTTGCGTGTTTCGGATTCACGTACCAGAATTTGTGATGCTTGTGAAATACCGGCCAGCAGTTTATGGGTCGATTGGGTCGAGAAAATCATCGACTTCTTGGCACGTGGCCTGTCCTTGCCTATGGCATGCATGTCTTTATAGAAATCATGGAAAGTCGCATGTGGCAACCAGGCTTCGTCAAAGTGCAGGGTGTCGATCTCGCCATCCAGCAAGTCTTTCAATACTTCGACGTTGTACAGCACGCCGTCGTAAGTCGATTGAGTAATAGTCAGGATGCGTGGCTTTTTGTTTTTGGCTTCTCGCGCAAAAGGATTGGCTTCGATCTTCTTCTGTATGCTTTCCATGCTGAATTCTTCCAGCGGGATAGGGCCGATGATGCCAAGGTGATTCCTTGTAGGCATCAGGAAGACCGGTATCGCACCACACATGATGATGGAATGCAGGATGGATTTATGGCAGTTACGATCGACCACGACGATATCGCCAGGTGCAACCGTGGAATGCCAGACCATCTTATTGGAGGTCGAGGTGCCATTGGTTACAAAATAGCAATGGTCGGCATTGAAGATACGTGCGGCATTGCGTTCGGATGCGGCGACCGGGCCGGTATGGTCGAGCAATTGCCCCAGTTCTTCTACCGCATTACATACGTCGGCGCGCAGCATGTTTTCACCAAAGAATTGGTGAAACATCTGGCCTATAGGTGACTTCAGGAAAGCGACACCGCCTGAGTGACCCGGGCAATGCCAGGAGTAGGAGCCATCATTGGCGTAATGTACCAGCGCGCGGAAAAACGGCGGTGCCAGGCCATCTAGGTATGAGCGCGCTTCACGGATGATATGGCGTGCCACGAATTCTGGCGTGTCTTCAAACATGTGAATGAAGCCATGCAATTCGCGCAGGATATCATTCGGAATATGGCGGGAAGTGCGGGTTTCACCGTACAGGTAAATCGGGATGTCCGCATTCTTGTAGCGAATTTCTTCTACGAAGGCACGCAGGGACTTCAGGGCGTAATCTGTTTCTTCATCGGTGCCGTCGCCGAACTCTTCATCGTCAATCGACAGGATGAAGGCAGACGCACGCGATTGTTGTTGGGCAAACTGGGACAAGTCACCATAGCTGGTTACACCCAGTACTTCCATGCCTTCGGTTTCTATTGCGTCAGCAAGCGCGCGTATGCCAAGACCAGAGGTGTTTTCAGAGCGGAAGTCTTCGTCGATGATGACGATGGGGAAGCGGAATTTCATGGAGGTCTCCAAAAAAGCTTGTTACAAGGGAGACGCCTGGGCAAGTTAAATCAACCGCTTGCGCGCCGAAAATTCAAAGAAGCGAATTCTCTCAGATATGTGGGGGCTGATGTGAAAAAATCGCTGTTTTTGGTTGGAAAATGCAAAATTTCATCTGATTGTCATCAAAGCAGTTGTTGTGCCGTATCTTGCATTGAGAAATGCGTTTCAGGATGAATTTTATTCAATAAATCCTCAGTTCGACCTGCTTACTCAGTCAAGCGAAAAAGTAAAAAAGAGTGCTCATATAAGCACTCTTTTGTCCTGGCAAGAATTGCTAAGATAATTGTCAGAAGCGATAACTTGCGGCAGAAAAGATCGTAACGGGATTTTTCTGGAAGACAAAGGGGCTTCTGCCGGCATCACCACTCAGGCGGCTAACGGATGCACCGGTTGTCAGTGACCAGTTGCTATCAATATTCCAATGCCAGCTAGCACCCAGTTTGATATCAGAAATGCCTGACGATGGGGTGTACTGCGCATAACCACTAGCTACAGATTGCGCAGCAGTCACGCCGTAATAGGACTGCATATAGGCAGAATTAACCCAGTTTGCCCCTATGCTGGCAGACAATCTATGTTGTGGACTCAATAAAGTAGTGGCGCGCGCGCCAAAGCTGACTTGTACTCCATTGTGATCCAGGCCAGAGCCATAACGTATGGACGATGCCAGAGAGAAATTTTGATCAAGATTGAAATTCAGGAATGCGCCTGGTTCAAGCGCAGTGTTGACGTCGCCCAATCCATGCAGTTTGCCGGAACGTGATTCATCACGGGCAGCTTCCAGGGACATACGCAAACCATATTGCAGGCTTGCATCTTTGGAGAAGTTATAGCCCAGGCCATTCACAGCGCTGAAGAACGCACCATTTTTCCATTGCGCATCAAACATGGGATAAGCAGCCAGACGACGCTCATCGGAGCCCGTATATTTAGGCATGCTGAGCGCAACAGCGCCCAGAGAGAAATTCACATCCTTGGGCAGGTAGGTAGTGGGAACCAGTTGCACAAATTGCGAAGTCTGTGCTCCTGCGGAACAGGTCATCGCCAATAATGTGATACCGAGTATTTTTTTCATTATGTTCTCGTCTTTGTCATATATGGAGGGCAGCAAGTCCCGCCAGTACTACACCAACTCCAGCTACACCATAAGAAGCATACTGTAGCCATTTTTTCTTGGTCAGCAAGGTGATTGCTGCCAGGGAAATGGCAATTTGCACGGCAGTCATGGCCTGCGCCCAGCGATGATGCTGATGCAGGGCTTCTTTTGACTTTTCTTCCCAGTCCTGACTTTCTTTTTCCAGGGCTTCCGCTTTTTTCTTGATATCTTCTTTTTCTACTTTATAGCGCTCAACTTCTGCTTTGTATTTTGCGACATCAGCTCCAGGTATCACCATTGCCAATTCCGCGAGGTTTTGCTTACTCGACTTCGACTGGTAATAATTCCATTGGTTCGATGCTTCGGTCTTTTTAATGGCCGAATCATTCTTGAACATGGCTGCATCATTTTGTGTTGCGCCGCCTTCATAACCAAACAAGGCTCCGACAGTTGCCATGATCGCAGTCATTACTGCAATTTTGCTGGCAAAATCATCATTGCCGTGGGCTGCATGTTCCAACTCATGATCATGCGGTCCGTGTACGTGAAACCCGTGTCCTGACATAGTAATCCTAAATCTTTTTGTAAGTGACAAATGCAAAATGTAAATTTTTTTCTTTGGAGAAATGTTTTTCTCTTCCCGTCTCTTTCCATATTAGCGGATTGATTACTGGGAAAAAAGCATCACATGCAAACTCCTGTTGTATCTCGGTCACGACCAGTTCATTTGCCAATTCCATGCTTTGGCTGTAAATCTCGGCTCCGCCTATGATGAAAGCCAATTCCTGGTCCAGCAACGCCCGCGCTGCATCTAGCGATGCCACTGTTTCCACACCTGCATGTTGCCACTCATGATTCCGCGTGACGACAATATTGCGTCTGTTCGGTAAGGGGCGACCTATAGATTCAAAGGTTTTCCTGCCCATGATAATGGCGTGACCAGTGGTGGTCCGCTTAAAGTGGGCAAGATCCTCAGGCAAATGCCAGGGCAGCTTATTATCTATGCCTATGCCCAGCTTGGAATCGGTTGCAACAATAATACTTAAAGATGACATGCTCATGAATCCAGAGTTTAAACAGCAACGGGCGCTTTGATTGCGGGGTGAAATTGGTAATTCGCAAACTCAAAATCATCAAACTGATAATCAAAAATGGATTCAGGTTTGCGTTTGATGTTCAATTGACCCAATGGCAAAGTGCTACGTGATAATTGTTCGTTAACTTGGTCCATGTGATTGGAATACAAGTGGCAGTCACCACCCGTCCAGATAAAATCACCAACTTCCAGGCCAGTCTGTTGTGCCACCATATGGGTCAGCAAGGCATAGGATGCGATATTGAAAGGCACGCCCAAAAAGATATCGGCACTACGCTGATACAACTGGCAGGATAATTTGCCGTCAGCGACGTAGAACTGAAACATCATGTGACATGGTGGCAGCTTCATTTGCGGGATGTCAGCAACATTCCAGGCAGAGACAATAAGGCGGCGTGAGTCAGGGTTGTTGCGTATCTGCTCTACCACTTGTTTGATCTGGTCTATGTGTTCGCCGGAGGGTGTAGGCCAATTGCGCCATTGTGAGCCATAAACCGGGCCAAGATCACCATTGGCATCCGCCCATTCATTCCAGATAGAGACGCCATTGTCTGTCAGGTATTTGATATTGGTGGAGCCTGCCAGAAACCAGATCAGTTCATGCACGATAGACTTCAGGTGCAGCTTCTTGGTGGTCACCAATGGAAAGCCCTTGCTCAGGTCAAAGCGCATCTGGTAGCCAAAGACTGACACTGTGCCAGTACCGGTTCTGTCAGTTTTTTGGGTGCCGTGTTCTTTCACATGGCACATGAAGTCAAGGTATTGATGCATGGGCTTAATAAATTGCTATGTTGAGTTACTATTTTGTTCAGGCGCTAGTATACCTTAGGGAAAGATAAAACTCTTGGAGATTGTAATGCGTCTCATCCACTTCAGTGAGGACAAGATGGTGTTGCTGCAGTCTTGCTGATTCAGCGTTTGCTCAGCAGGGGATTGCTGGATTCTGGTTCACCTGGTGCCACCAGTGGCAATTTGATTTCGAAACGGGTTCCCTGGCCGACTATACTGCTCGCATGAATGCTGCCGCCAAGTACGTTGGAGATGATGTTGAAAGTGATGCTCAGCCCAAGGCCACTGCCGCCCTGGCCAAACTTGGTAGTAAAGAAGGGTTCGAATATTCTGTTGATAATTTCTGCTGAAATACCTTTGCCATTGTCTTCGAAAATAATGAGGACATGGTCGTTTTGCTGTGTGGCAGTGCAACGCATGTGACCCTCTTCACGTCCTTCGAGGCCGTGAGCGACCGCATTATTGACCAGATTGGTAAAAACCTGTCCCAACAAACCAGGGTAGCTGTCAAGCTGGATTTCACCAGGGATATCGAGTTCCAGAGTGAACGGGGTTTTGCGCAAGCTTGAATGCAGCAGGGCGGTCAGCTCCTGCAACATGACCAGTAAAGCAAATTGCCTGCGCTGGGCGCTTGATTGATCAACGGCCACCTGCTTGAAGTCACCAACCAGATGGGCAGACTGTTGCAGTCCACGTAGCAGCAATTTGGTGGAATCTACAGCTGTGGTCGCATAGCGTGTCAGGTCAGAACGCTTCATCTTGCCTTCTTCGACCATTTTGACCAGGTTGCGGGTTTCTTCTTCCAGGGTGCTGGCAACCAGCAGGCAATTACCCAGCGGGGTATTTAATTCATGTGCTACGCCTGCGACCATGGAACCCAGTGCTGCCATGCGTTCTACCCTTGCCAATTCTGCCTGCGCTGAATTCACATTATTCAGAGCGGCTTCCAGGTTCTGGTTGACTGTTTCCAGTTCCTGAGTGCGTTGGCGGACCTTGGATTCCAGTGTGCCTGAGTATTCAAGCAATTGCTGATTCTTGATTTCCAGTTCGCCAAATGATCTTTGCAAAGCCTGGCGGGTGGCTTCGAGACTGGTTGCCAGGTGACCCAATTCATCTTCGCGGTTCAGGGCAATAGGGTCATTCAGTTCGCCATTTGCCAGCCTGTCCGACTCACCCATCAGTATCCTGACTGGCTGCACCAGGCGCCATTGCAATACCACCAGGATAAATATAATAGCCAGTATCAGGGAAAGCACAGCGGTCGTGACATAACGACGGAAGTCGGATGCCAGACTCTCTTGCAGTAGGTCTTCTGCCAGTGTCAGCCTGACCTGGCCTATCACCTGGCCACCGTGCTTGATTTCCCTGACCATGCTGGTGAACGGTCCTTTTTGGGTTTGCTTGCGGGTGTCGTTCTTGATGAACTCTTTGCGGTCGGGCAGGGTAATGACTTCTATGGTTGCCACCCTGGGGTCGGAATACACCACTTCACTGGAGATATTGGCAATCTCGGGTGTAATTTGCCACAGGGGTTCGCTCAAGATAACGGAGAGAATTTCGACCAGGCGATTGTGATCTTCGGCATTCCTGAGCTGGGCCGCAGTTTCTATCGTGTGCAAGTGATAAGGGATGAGGATGGCAGCAGGGACGGTTAATCCGAATATAACGGCCAGAATAATCGCTAGTCTTAGCGTGATTCGGCGGCGTAGTGCGGATAAAAGATGTCGAAACTGCATTGCGAGGTCCTTGTGCAACACTTCCCGGAAGATATAGTCAGGCGGAGCATCATACATTTCCACCAAACATTCATATACAGATCAGGCATGGACAACCATGCTTGATGATCGCACAAACAATTTTAAAATACTAAAAGGTTTTTTGCGTTTCGGCAAGATATGATTCTTGAGTGCTTACTCAGTGTGTTCAATTGTCCAAAAAAGGGCAAATTGTTGCGCAAGAGTTGTATCTAAGATATGTAAATTACGAAAGCAGTAGAATGGGTTATTTGCTTTCTTCTACCCATGCCATCTGTATTGCTTCCAATACTTTTTCACCGCCTCGTGTGTGGTCGTCATTAAACTCTTCCAGATCGACGATCCAGTTGTGCAAGTCAGTGAATCGTACTGTCAGTGGATCAATATCAGGGAATTTATCGCACAGTGCTTCGGCGATTCTGAAGGTATCAGTCCATTTCATGATGTGCTCCACTTCTGTCAATGCCAACAACGGGCGGGTGGAAAATCAGTATTAGTGATTTTCGCGCGCGTGATTGATGGTGTATTTTGGAATTTCTATGGTGATGTCCTGTTTGCCGAGCTTGACCTGGCAAGAAAGGCGTGAAGTTGCTTCCAGACCCCAGGCGGCATCCAGCAAATCCTCTTCATCATCAGTAGATTCATTCAATGAATTAAAACCTTCGCGTACGACGACGTGACAAGTGGTGCAGGCACAGGACATTTCGCAGGCATGCTCGATTTCTACATCACTTTCGATCAAAGCCTCGCACAGCGATTTGCCTTCTGGTGCATCAATGACTGTTCCTTCTGGGCAAAGCTGAGGGTGCGGCAAGACAATAATTTGTGGCATGTTGTTCTCGTAATCTGGCTATTTCAATATATATGGGCGCTGTCTGTAACGATGTCTGATGTTGCTCAGACAATCTCATCGAGTTTTTTTCCGGCTAGTGCACTGCGTACGCTTTGATCCATGCGGCGGGCGGCAAATTCTTCCGTCCCATCAGCGAGTGCGCTTATTGCATCATGCAGTAGCTGATGGTCTTTGCCATTTTTGAGGCTGGCGACCTGGTCCATCAATGCCTTGATTTGTGTTTGCTCGGTGTCGCTGAGTAATTGAGCATCGCCATGCAGGGCTGACTGGGTTGCCAATAAAATACGTTCGGCTTCAACGACTTCTTCACGCAATGCGCGTTCTTGCATATCGGCATCTGCCGAGGTGAATGAGTCTTGCAGCATGCGTGTAATCTCATCATCAGCCAGGCCATATGATGGTTTGACGGTGATTGCTGCTTCCACGCCAGATCGCAGTTCGCGTGCTGAAACTGAAAGCAGGCCATCAGCATCGACCTGGTAAGTGATGCGTATACGGGCAGCACCGGCAGCCATAGGGGGAATGCCACGCAACTCAAAGCGTGCCAGCGAGCGGCATTCGCTCACCAGGTCACGTTCGCCCTGCACGACATGGATGGCCATGGCGGTTTGTCCATCCTTGAAAGTGGTGAATTCTTGCGCGCGTGCACAGGGGATGGTGGAATTGCGCGGGATGACTTTTTCAGCCAGACCACCCATGGTTTCGACGCCCAGTGACAGCGGAATTACATCCAGCAGCAGCCAGTCATCACCAGGGGCGCGATTGCCCGCCAGCAGATTGGCTTGTATCGCTGCACCCAGAGCCACCACTTTGTCTGGATCAATATTGGCCAGTGGCGTGGTCTGGAAGAATTCACCAACAGCCTTGCGTACATGCGGCATGCGCGTAGCGCCACCTACCAGTACCACGCCATCGATATCATCTACAGTGAGGCCGGCATCGCGCAGGGCTTTGCGGCAAGGCGTCGTAGTTTTTACCACCAGGTTTTGCGTCATTTCGGCAAACGCTGCTGCAGTTATCTGCAAATGGATAGACTCGCCAGAATTCAGTTTTGCATCGATAAAGGTGCTGGGTTTGTTCGACAGTATTTCCTTGGCCTCGCGAGCCTTGATCATCAGAGCGCTGGTGTCTTCGTCTGACAGTGGTGCCAGTTTGGATTCCTGCAAGATCCAGCAAAACAGACGGTGATCAAAATCGTCGCCACCGAGGGCAGAGTCGCCGCCAGTAGCCAGAACCTCAAATACGCCTTTGCTCATTTTCAGGATGGAGATATCAAATGTGCCGCCACCCAGATCATAGACGGCATAAATGCCTTCTGAAGAATTGTCCAGGCCGTAGGCAATTGCCGCAGCGGTAGGTTCATTCAATAAGCGCAAGACATTCAGCCCAGCCAGTTTGGCGGCATCCTTGGTTGCCTGTCTTTGTGCATCATCAAAATAAGCGGGAACGGTAATGACGGCACCAACCAGGTCATCGCCCAGTGCGTCTTCTGCCTGCTGCCGCAGGGTTGCCAGAATTTGTGCAGATACTTCTACCGGGCTTTTGATGCCAGCCACAGTCTTGATCTGCACCATGCCAGGTTCATCATGAAAATCATAAGGCAGGTTTTCGGCATAGGCGATGTCTTTCAAACCGCGCCCCATAAAACGCTTGACGGAAGCGATGGTATTCCTGGGGTCATTGCTTTGTTCGGCCTGCGCTCTGAAACCTATATGCGCATGACCATTTGGCAGATAGCGCACTACTGAAGGCAGCAGCGGGCGACCCTCTTCATCGTTGAGCACTTCAGGGATACTATTGCGTACGGTTGCCACCAGAGAGTTGGTGGTGCCCAGATCTATGCCTACTGCCAACCTGTGCTGGTGTGGAGCTGTGGACATGCCAGGTTCAGAAATCTGCAGTAATGCCATGATGAGGTGGGATGACTTGACATCCAAAAAGGGCAAATCAGCAATGACAGATTTGCCGGGTTATTCGAAATTACTCTTCGAGAGCAGCGATATCCGCAATGAATTTTTCCAGGAACATGCAGGTGCGGATTTGCAACGCCGCATCCTGGAAATTATTCTGATCCAGCGAATCTCCCACAGCGTGTAACTGTGTTCTCATGGCGCTGTTCAACTCGCGCTCCAATCTCAGTAGCGCAGCCTGATTATTATCTTTGCGCGCATCGTCAAAGGACTCGCGCCATTCCATCTGCTGCATTAAAAATGCACCAGGCATGGAGGTGTTGGATTCCGTCTGTAAATCCACACCCTGCAATTCACATAAATAGCGGGCGCGCTTCAAAGGTTTTTTCAGCGTCTGGTAGGCTTCATTGGCCCGCGTTGCCCATTGCATGGCAACGCGTTTTTCAGCTTCGCTGGCTTGCACGAACTTGTCTGGATGTACGCGATTTTGTACTTCGCGGTAAGCTGCATCCAATTGTCCCTGATCAAGCGCAAACTGCTGCGGCAACTGAAACAGCTCAAAATGATTCTGCATCTGCACCAGCCTTAAATCCTGAAGCTTTCGCCGCAACCACATTCGTCTTTGACGTTGGGGTTGTAGAATTTAAAGCCTTCGTTCAAACCTTCGCGAGCAAAATCCAGTTCAGTGCCGTCGATGTAAGGCAGGCTTTTCGGATCGACAAATACCTTGACGCCATGTGATTCAAAAATCTGGTCGTCGTTGCCGACTTCATCCACATACTCAAGCTTGTAGGCCATGCCTGAGCAGCCGGTTGTACGTACCCCAAAGCGCAGGCCTATGCCTTTGCCGCGACGTTCCATATAACGGGTCACATGTTTTGCCGCTTTTTCTGTGAGTGTGATAGCCATATTTATTCCAGTTTTTTGCTACTAAACTTTTGTTGCCACTTTTTTTGAAACGAATCTTGAAACTAATTTCAGGCGATTTGTTCAGCGCTGTGCTTGTTTTTGTAATCCAGTACTGCAGCCTTGATCGCATCTTCCGCCAGGATGGAACAGTGGATCTTGACTGGTGGCAGCGCAAGTTCTTCAGCAATAGCCGTGTTCTTGATTTCCAGCGCCTGGTCCAGTGTCTTGCCCTTGACCCATTCAGTCACCAGGGAAGAGGAAGCAATAGCTGAGCCGCAGCCATAAGTCTTGAATTTTGCATCCTGGATAATGCCATCAGCGCTCACCTTGATTTGCAATTTCATGACGTCGCCGCAAGCAGGTGCGCCGACCATGCCGGTGCCTACGGTGTCATCGCCTTTTTCAAAAGCGCCGACATTGCGTGGGTTTTCATAGTGATCTAACACTTTTTCTGAGTAAGCCATTTTGATACTCCTTAATTTTCTAAAATACGTTTTTCAAATACGCATTCAATATTGAATTAATGCGCAGCCCACTGGATAGTGGAGATATCGATGCCGTCCTTGTACATATCCCAGAGGGGGGACAATTCACGCAACTTGGCAACCTTGGTTTTCAGCAGGTCTATCGTAAAGTCGATATCTTCTTCTGTCGTAAAGCGACCAATGGTGAAACGTATCGAGCTGTGCGCCAGCTCATCGCTACGGCCCAGTGCGCGCAATACATAAGAAGGTTCCAGGCTGGCAGAGGTACATGCAGAGCCAGAAGATACTGCAATATCCTTGATCGCCATGATCAGGGATTCGCCTTCAACATAATTGAAGCTGACATTCAGGTTGTGCGGTACACGGTGTTCCATGTCGCCATTGACATAGGTCTCTTCAATTTCTTGCAAGCCTTTTGCCAGACGGTCACGCATAGCGCGTACATGCGTCAGTTCGCTTTCCATTTCTTCTTTGGCGATGCGGAAGGCTTCGCCCATACCGGCAATTTGATGAGGTGCCAATGTGCCAGAGCGGAAACCGCGTTCATGACCACCACCGTGCATCTGTGCTTCCAGGCGTACGCGTGGTTTGCGGCGGATATACAGCGCGCCTATGCCTTTCGGGCCATAGGATTTATGGGCAGAGAAAGAGACCAGATCAACCTTGGTATTTTCCAGGTCGATATGCACCTTGCCAGTCGCCTGGGCAGCATCGGAATGGAAAACAATGCCTTTTTCGCGGCACAGTTCGCCAATTTCAGCGATAGGCTGGATGACGCCAATCTCATTATTGACCCACATTACGGATACCAAAATGGTGTCTGGACGGATAGCTGCCTTCAGCTGATCCAGTGTAATCAGACCATTGTCACCAGGCTGCAGATACGTAGCTTCAAAACCCTGACGCTCCAGTTCACGCACTGTATCCAGCACAGCCTTGTGCTCGGTTTTTACCGTGATGATGTGCTTGCCCTTGGACTTGTAGAAGTTTGCTGCCCCCTTGAGCGCCAGGTTATTGCTTTCTGTCGCACCGGAGGTCCAGATGATTTCACGCGGATCAGCATTGACCAGATTTGCCACTTGCGCACGCGCATCTTCCACCGCTTTTTCTGCGTCCCAGCCATACATATGGCTGCGGGAAGCCGGATTGCCATACTGCGCACGCAGGAAGGGAATCATCTTGTCAGCAACACGAGGATCAACCGGCGTTGTCGCCGAATAATCCATGTAGATAGGAAAGTGTGGTGACTTCAGTGTGTCCAACAGGCTTTGTTCCAAAGGGGCGTTCATTCAAAACTCCAAATATTCAAGAGGCAATGTGGCTGGCATGCACATGATGCATGACGACTACATGATTTTCTGATGCTTTCTGTCTTTGCTGATTGACCAGATCCTGGAGTGAAACAGAATCCAGGTAATCGACCATTTTGGCGTTCAGCGTCGCCCACAGGTCGTGTGTCATGCAGTGCAGGCCATTTTCATGATCACTGCCATGGCAATTACCTTTGCCACCGCATTGCGTTGCATCAAGTGGCTCATCAACGGCAATGATAATATCGGCAACGGTGACATTCTGTGCCTTGCGGGCAAGATTATAGCCGCCGCCAGGTCCACGCACGGATTCAACAATTTCATGGCGACGCAGTTTTCCAAACAATTGCTCAAGATAGGACAGGGAAATGTCCTGACGCTGGCTGATGCCAGCCAGGGTCACAGGCCCTTTATCCTGGCGCAGGGCCAGGTCTATCATGGCCGTTACGGCAAAACGTCCTTTGGTGGTCAGTCGCATAGTTACTCCGGGGATACTCCACGCAAGAAAAAGCTGAATGCCCTGAGTTGTTGAGCATTTTAGTCAAGTATAGCAAACTTGAGTAATCTTGTCAGGAATAGGCTTATAGTGAGGAGGGTGATGCCAGATGGGCTTTGCGTTCTGCTGTGTAATGCCACCAGGCCAGAGGCGGTTCGCCATCCATGAATTTTACTATGGAAATGAAAATATCGTAGACACAGGGGTCATGCCTGACTCTGGTCACAGCACAAAGGTCATCATACATCTGGTAGGGATTGCGTCCCTTGAGTTGCTTTGGCTCGGTAATCCCCAGCAGGTGCAAGTCGGCAACGGTTGCCTTGCCGACATTTGGCAATTGCTCCAACTGTTTGATGTCCTTGCAGGTGAGTGCTTTTTTCATAAGTCTTTTTGTTCTTCTGGCTGCTTGGGGTGCTGAAGATGAAATTTTAAAACTAATTTCTGTTCCTATAAAGTCAAAGACCGCCAAAAGGCGGTCTTCTTAAAGCTGATTGGCACTAATTAATTTGATCTGTATCAAATGTCAAAGCTGATACCTTGAGCTAATGGCAATGAATTGCTGTAGTTGAAGGTGTTCGTGGTACGACGCATATAGGCTTTCCATGCATCAGAACCAGATTCCCGACCGCCGCCAGTTTCTTTTTCGCCACCAAATGCACCGCCGATTTCTGCACCGGATGGGCCGATATTGACATTGGCAATACCGCAGTCGCTGCCAGCAGCAGAGACGAAGGTTTCAGCTTCGCGCATATCTGTCGTGAAGATCGAAGACGACAAACCTTGCGGCACTTCATTATTCAAACTGATCGCTTGCTGCAAATCGCTATAACGCACTATGTACATGATAGGCGCAAAGGTTTCATGATGCATAGATGCCGTTTGGGCTGGCATTTCTACCAGGGCCGGGCTGACGTAAAAACCATTTTCATTGCCAGCAACAACTTTGCGTTCACCGCCAAATACCTGACCTTGTTCGGATTTGGCAATCGCCAAAGCGCTTTGCATGGCATCAAAAGAACCTGCATCAATCAAGGGGCCAACCAGAGTCGTCTTTTCCAGAGGATTGCCGACCGGCAGGCCTGCATAGATTTTCTTCAGGCGTGGTACCAGTGTGTCATAAATACTGTCATGCACAAACAGGCGGCGCAGGGTGGTGCAGCGCTGTCCAGCAGTCCCAACTGCAGAGAAAGTGATGGCACGAACGGCCATTTCCAGATCTGCGCTAGGAGCAACTATCATGGCGTTATTGCCGCCGAGCTCAAGGAGGGTGCGGGTCAAACGCTTGGCGCAGACTTCAGCAACCTGACGGCCCATGCGGGTGCTGCCAGTGGCGCTGACCAGGGCGATGCGCTTGTCTTCTACCATTTGTGCGCCTGTATCGCGTCTACCTATGATCAATTCTGCCAGGCCAGCGGGGGCATCACTGCCAAAGCGGGCAACTGCCTTCATGAACAGGCCATGAGTAGCGATAGCTGTCAATGGGGTTTTTTCAGATGGTTTCCAGGTCACGCTGTTGCCGCAGACAAAAGCAAGCGCTGCATTCCAGGCCCAGACGGCGACCGGGAAATTGAAAGCCGAGATCACGCCAACCACGCCGATCGGATGCCATTGTTCCATCATGCGATGGCCAGGACGCTCAGAGGCGATAGTCAGGCCATACAACTGGCGTGACAGACCAACTGCGAAATCACAGATATCGATCATCTCCTGTACTTCGCCCAGGCCTTCTTGCAGGATTTTGCCTGCTTCCAGCGTCACTAGTTGACCCAGCGCCAGTTTGTGCGTACGCAGCTCTTCACCAAACAGGCGTACCAGTTCACCGCGGCGCGGTGCAGGCACGTTACGCCATTGTAAAAATGCGGCATGAGCGCGATCTACGCGCTGCTTGACTTCTGCTGCGGTATCAGCACGCAGGCTGGCCAGGTTTTTGCCATCTATAGGGGAAATGCTGTGTATGTCGCTACCCTGATAATCGCTCAAATTGATATCAAGCTCTTTCAGGATTGCCTGCAAAGTGGTGTTTTCCATCTTGTTTGCCTCTGTACGTTTTTATAAAGGCAGACTTTCTTTTGAAAAGTCTGCCTTCGTTAGTTGATTCGTTGATTGGGTGGGCTAAATGCCAGCGCTATATTGTAGCTCTGGCAGCTATCTTGCGCCCAGTTCAGTAATATCAGCTAGTTATGCGGCATAGTACTGACCAAAGCGGTTTGCCAGGAAATCAGCCAGAACAGCTTGTTCTTGACGCACCAGGCCATGCTGAGGCAATTTACCTGTTACAACCAGATCAACCATGGCGCAAATGCCGGACGCTGTTGTCAATTGTATGGCGGACAATAGTTGACCATTGACTTGTTGCGCATAGATTTTCTTGGCGTAGGATTCTTGCTCCAGGCGACCATCACGCATACCAACGACACTGACAAATACCAGTACTACGTCCTGTTTGGTCATGGGTATCGCTGTTTCCAGGACTTCTTTCAGGATAGGGCGACGTTCCAGTTTGCCCAGTTGCAGGTCGCGTATCAAGACTTTGACGATATCGCGGTGACCAGGGTAGCGCACGGTTTTGTAGTTCAGGTTTTGCACTTTACCCTCCAGACTTTCGCACAAAGTACCCAGGCCGCCGGAAGTATTGAAAGCTTCGTAATCTATGCCATCGAGGGAGAAATGCTCGATTTCTTCCAGGGCGGCAGTTTCACGCAATTCACCATCTACAATCGCTTCGCATGGGTTGCAATACTCATTGATCAGACCGTCTGTGCTCCAGGTCAGGTTGTATTTCAATGCATTGTTAGGAAAGGTGGGTAGGGCGCCGACGCGCATGCTGACGTCACGCAAAGTTTCAAAACGCTTGGCAACATCATTGGCTACGATGGAAATAAAGCCTGGTGCCAGACCACATTGTGGGACGAAAGCACAATCTGCACCTTCAGCCAGTTGTTTGACGATGCGTGTGCTTTCCACGTCTTCAGTCAAATCAAAATAATGGGAATTGGCTTCACGCGCGGCGCCAGCAATGATGGGCGTCAAAAAGTAAGGGCAGGCAGACATGGTGACTTTATGGCCGCGTATCAACTCGGTGACTGCCGCTTTATCACCCAGGTCAGCCTGGACAATGCGGGTATTGGGAAAACCTGCTTGTTCTACATATTTCAAACGTTCCGGGTCGCGGTCTGCAACGGTGATATGGTAATCGCCGGTATGGGACAGCAAATTGAGGATCGCATCGCCGATTTTGCCTGCGCCCAAAAGAATTAATTTAGTTGCCATTATAGTCTCCGTTATCTGATTGTTGTGGTTTGTCGTCGTTTCTTACGAAAAAGAAAATGTAAGATTGATATGGAAGTCTAGGGCTTAGTTTTGTCAGTTAATAGCAGCAAAGTTATCGTCATATTGTGTATTTGCGAGATAATATGTCTAAATAATTGGACATAATGACGATATGAAACCTGATCTTGATGAGATAGATGACAAAATTCTGGCCCTGTTGATGGACAATGCCCGCTTGCCGGTGACCAGCATCGCCAAATTGGTAGGCATAGCGCGGACGACCGTGATCGCCCGTATAGCAGCACTGGAGAAGCGTGGTGTCATCGCCGGTTATGGTTTGAAGTTGAATCAAAAAATGGTGCAGCCTGCTGTTCGTGCGTATGTGGGCTTGTCAGTGGAGGCTCGATATGCTGCGGGCCTGATCAAATATCTGCAGCAATTACCAGAGACTGAGACGCTATGCGCAGTCAGTGGTGCCATTGACTATATGTTGACCTTGCGGTGCAGTAATACCGAAACGCTGGATAAATTGCTTGATCAGATAGGTGCGCTGGATGGCGTCAGACAGACGTCAACCTCAATCATACTGAGCAAGAGGATAGATCGTGGTGCGCTGTAGGGATGGGCGGTAGAGCCCGGGATATCATGACGAAACCCGGGTTGTACAGGAAGTATTAAGTACTGCTGGCTGACTTGGCTTGAGATTTTTTATCATCTGAAGCCGTTTTCTTGGCGGGCGCAGGAGCTGTTTGCGCATTGTCAGAAAAACGCTGGTTCGATTGCTGCAGTATTTGCAAGTGTACTGATGCGCGATCGACTCCGCTACGGTCTAGTTGCAAAGGTGCCGGTGCTGCCGGTGTCTGTGCCGGCGCTTCCTGCATTATCTCTGTCGTCTTGTCTTGCTCGTCATGTTGTGTAGGAATGGAAGGCGCAAACATAAAATCTTGCGAAAAGGCAATGCCAGCCAGCAAAGTGGAAGACAGCAAACACAGGAAGATGGATTTTTTTAACATGATTGCCTGCAAATTAATAAGTGCTGCATATATCAAAACAAATATCAAAACAAATAACACTCGTCATTACAAAGCAGGCAACATGGTAAATGTGCTAAATGCGGTGAGTGACTTTATGTTCATTTTTGCAAAAGTGCATCTTTTGGATAGCAGGGCTTAAACAAGCAATTGCGGTTTCTTGTGTACGCGCACTTTTGCCTGTTGAGTTTGTCTGTCGAGCTGGTCAAAAGCGAATTTTTCTGCTGCGCTGAGGCGTTTAGCCGCAATGAAAACGGTTTGCATCGTATTGCCAGTCTGTTCGATATCAAAAGCTATCTTTTGTTCTTCTGTCAGTCTTTGCGCTGTTATTGTGACTGTGGGGATACTTGTTTTTACAGCAAGTTTATTAATATATGTGGCCACTGGCACTATGGTAGCAGCAAATACGCAAATGGTTAAGAGTGTTAAATTGCTTTTCTTAATGATGTTCATTTTTTTCTCCCTGGTTTTCATTTGTTCTTGCGATGTGATCACTTTAAGCAAACTGCCCCCTGTCTGCCATGCGTTTGCGATGAAATGCAGAAAGTAAGGGATGAAATTCAAGAATTGAAACATGAGCAGTGAAGACTGCATTAAAAAAATCAGGTGGTTTTTGCAATTTTCCGCAGGTGTGAGAGATACTGTAGCCCTGTCAGGAAACCAGGACTTGGAACCAGCATGCCAGCAAAACAGAACATAAAACAACTATTGGCAGTACTTGGCATTGTGCCTGCGCTGGCGCATGCCCAGTTGCAGGCCTGGGGTGATTACCCCGCATTACCCAAGCAGGCGGTGACAGAGCAAACCTCAGCACTGACTGATCCTTATCGCTTTCTGGAGTCATTAAGTGACACGCAAGTCCGCTCCTGGATGAAAAAGCAGACGGACTTTAGTAATACCGTGCTGGCCCGCATCAGTGGGCGTGATGCATTGCTGAAGCGCCTTAAAGTCTTGCAAGCGACGGAGTTTGGCGCAGGCAGGCTGATTGAGGTACGTGGCATGCAGTTTTTTGCACGCACAACGGCTGATAACCGACAGCAGCTATTCATGCGTAATGCGGCTACCAATGCTGAGCGCCTGTTATTACTAACCGAACCAGGACAGAGCCTGGGCTTTTTTACCCCATCTCTCGATGGCAGTCTTGTGGCTGTTGATATCGTTAACGCCGGGCGCCAGCGGCATAGCCTGCGCATTATCAAAACCAGCGACGCTAGCAACCTGAAGGACAATCTGGATGCAATCGCCCCGGATAGCAAGGAGGTAGCCTGGAAGCGTGACTCGACTGCGATTTATTATCGCAAGACACCTGTCAAAATTGGTGCGGACCGTGGCGCAGTCTGGCAACATGTGCTGGGAAGCAAGCTGGAAACAGATTTGCCGCTCATAGGCCCCGGTGTCAGCAAGAGCCGGCGATTTGCCGCCACTGATGCGGTAGTAATTAAAAGTAGTCAAAATTCTCCCTACCTGTTGGCCGAGGTACAACACGGACAGAGTCAGGATCGCAGTTTGTACCTTATCAAACAAGATCAGCTAAAGGGCGCGGCAACTGCCTGGCAAAGATTGGCTTCACCCACAGACAAAATCAAAAATGCCTGGCTGGCAGGTGAGCAGCTTTATCTGCTCTCAACAAAAAAGAAAAACACAGGAGCAATCCTGAAGCTGGATTTAAAAACGCCACAGTTGAGTGCTGCGAAGGAAATGGTACCAGCGACGAGCGATGAGTTGTTGAATATGGCAGTGGCAAAAAATGCGCTGTATATACACGTGGCAGAAGCTGGTTATAGCAAGCTCATCAAAACTGAGCTGGATGGCAGCAAAAAAGAAGAGCTGACTTTACCTTATTCTGGTCTTATCAGCGAATTGAATGCAGATATAGACACCGATGGTGCTTTGTTTATATTGGAGACGGCGAATGCCGCACCCTTGTCTTATCGCGCTCTGGCAGGCGGGCAAATCAGAAATGTAGAAGTTTTCCGTTCGCCGCAAGTTGGCTTTCACCGCATTGCCAGTAAAAACCTGAGTATCACCAAGCCGGGGAGTAATAAGCAAATTGCACTGACGCTCTTATATCCTCAAGGCATGGAACTTGATGGCAAACATCCTTTATTGCTGACGATGGAAACTGGTACAGGTTTATCGAAGCTGGCGAAATTCGACGCATTGCGCCTGGCCTGGCTGGAGCAAGACGCTGTGATGGCGATCGTCTATATTCCTGCAAATGAGAATGTCAAACAAAGAAGCGCTAATGATGGACTTGATGAATTTCTCGCTGCTGCTGACTATCTTGTGAGCGAGGCTTATACCAGTTCAGCCAAGCTGGTCACACAAGAGACTCACCCTGGTAAACGCTGGCTGGCGCAAGCCATTAGCCAGCGTCCGGAGCTATTTGCTGCGGTACAAAGTGCAGCTTTGCAGTCTGAGTCAACAGGCACTGGTAAATCTAAAAAACTCACTACGGCAGACAAGGCCCGGCTTGCAAGTAGCAACGCCTATCTGGGCTTGCGTGATGGGCAGCCTTATCCCGCCGCCCTGATCTCTGCACGTTTTGGTGTTGCTGATACACCGATTTGGATGAGCAGCAAATTCGTCGCACGCTTGCAGGCTGCAACTGTGAACAAGTCCAGGCCTGTTTTATTTCGTACTGATTTCGCGAATGCCTGGAAGGCGGACGCTTTGGCCGAGCAGGCAGATAACTGGGCATTCCTGCTTTGGCAGGCAGGGCAAAAGGGCTTTTCCTTGCAGCCCTGATGTAGAGTTGGCATCAATTGCTACTTATGGTTTGTCCATATTTCTCAAATGTCACCCTGAGGCCACACTTGGGGTGATATTTTTTGTCTATTTTATATTTATTGTATTATATATAATTAAATTACGAAAATAGCAAATGTGTGGAGCTATGGATTATTTGCCTTTCCCCAAACCCCTGTTCTGTGTTTTTGCTCTGTCTCTTTCCAGCCTCGCTGATCAGGCCGGTGCTGCTACTGAAACCATCATCAGTCCTCCGGTAGAAATCATAGGCATCACCGTCTTGCCTGGCACAGGTTTGAACAAGGAGCAAATCCCGGCTGCTGTACAGACTGCCAATAGTAAAGACATGGAGAGGAGCGGGGCGCTGAATCTTTCTGACTTTTTCAATCGCTATCTTGGTAGCGTGCATGTCAATGATGTGCAGGGCAATCCATTCATGAATGATGTGAACTACCGTGGTTACACCGCATCGCCATTGTTGGGTACGCCGCAAGGATTATCTGTTTATCTGGATGGTGTGCGCCTGAATCAGCCATTTGGTGATGTAGTGATGTGGGATTTGATTCCAAAATCCGCCATTTCTTCCGTGACGCTGATGTCGGGATCAAACCCTTTATTCGGCCTCAATACACTTGGCGGTGCTTTATCGCTGGAAACCAAAGATGGCAGGCATGATGCCGGCACCTCGCTGGAATTAGGGGTAGGCTCATACGCACGTCGCAATGTCAACATTGAGCATGGTGGGACAAATCAGCATGGCCTGGACTGGTACTTTACCGCCAATAATTATCAGGAAGATGGCTGGCGGGATGCCTCCCCATCCAGGCTCAGGCAATTCTTTGGCAAATTGGGCTGGCATGACAGCAAAAGTGAACTCAGGCTTGGGTATGCATGGGCCAGCAGTGAGATGACTGGTAATGGATCGCAGGAGCAGCAGTTGCTGGACAATCGCTATTCCAGTGTGTTCACGCTGCCAGATGTGACAAAAAACCGGGCCAGTTTTGTCAACCTTGAGGCCAGAACTAATCTTGGTGATACTTTCCAGTTATTCGGAAATGCTTACTACCGCAATACCCATACTGCCACCACGAATGGTGACCTGAATGAAGAAGCCCTGGGTGAATCCCTGTATTACACCGGACAAACGGCGGACAAGAACTGGTTGCTGGCGCATGGCTATAACCCGATGATTGAAAGCAGCAACAGCCGGGCTAGTTCTGCTTTCTCCTTTCCTAGTTTGCGCTGTATTGCCCAGGCTGGTACGAATACTGAGCCCAACGAAAAATGCACGGGCATTATTACCAATACCAGCACCCGCCAGCAAAACTATGGCCTCAGTGCGCAATTGAGTTCACTAAGCAGAGCGCCTGGATATAGTAACCAGATGGTCTTCGGTGCTGCTTATGATGCCAGTCGCACCAGCTTTAATCAGACCAGCCAGTTTGGCTACCTGAACCCTGATCGTAGCATCACTGCCGTCAATGCTTATGCAGATGGTACACAGAATTCTGAAAATGCTTTTGACCAGCGTGTCAATCTGGATGGGCAAACAAGAACCTGGAGTCTGTTTGGCAGCGATACTCTGACGTTGGCCGATGCCTGGCATTTGACGATGTCAGCCCGTTACAATAACACCAGCCTCAAAAATACTGACAGACTCTATCCCTATAATAACGCCACTACCAAAGGTGCGCAGCGTGGTTCGCTGGATGGGGATCATGTCTTCAGGCGTTTTAATCCGGCTGTTGGTGTCAGCTATGTAGCAAATCCCGCCTTGAATATCTATGCAGCTTACAGCGAGAGCAGCAGGGCACCAACTTCCATTGAGCTGGGCTGTGCTGATCCTGACTTTGGCTGCCGCTTGCCAAATTCCATGGCGGGTGACCCGGCATTAAAGCAGGTGATTTCCAAAACCTGGGAAGCTGGTCTGCGTGGTAAGTTGCCTGGCAAGATGGTATGGAACGCAGGTGTTTTCAGGGGAACCAACGAAGATGACATCCTGTTCGTGGCCAATTCTGCTGCAACTGGTTATTTCAAGAACTTTGGACAAACCAGGCGGCAGGGCTTTGAGGCAGGTATTGCAAGCAGTCAGGATAATTTTAGCTATGGATTGAACTATACCTGGTTGAAAGCAAGCTACCAGAGTGCAGATATCCTGGGTTCGCAGAATAACAGCCTGGCAAATGCCAATGCCAATATCAGCGTTAAGCCTGGTGACTTGATACCGCTGATTCCCCAACAAATTTTTAAAGCGCATGCAAATTATGAATTCAATGCGCAAACTTCTGCGGGAATTGAAGTGCTGGCTATTGGCAAAATTTTTGTACGGGGCAATGAAAACAATGCCCATGCACCTGATGGCCTGACAAATTTTGGGTCGGGTAATATGCCGGGTTATGCGGTCGTCAGCCTGTCGGCGAGCTATAGAGCAAACCCGCAATGGAAATTCTCTGTCAATGTCAGCAATCTGTTTGATCAGCGTTATTACACGGCTGGACAGCTTGGCCCTAATGCCATCACCGCCAATGGCGGTTACAGTAATTCTGATACCAAGGGGACGACTTTCTACACTCCCAGTGCGCCACGCATGATATGGCTGGGAGTGCGTTACAGTTTTGGAGCCAAGGCCAAGGAATGAAGCACTATTGCAGTGCTTCATTTAACTTTGAGATATCAGCAGGCTGCGTAGTTGACGGTAACTACATGCACTGCTAGGCCGCCTAATGAGGTTTCCTTGTATTTAGCTTGCATGTCAAAGCCTGTTGCGCGCATGGTTTCTATCACGTCATCCAGGCTGACATGGTGTGTACCATCACTACGCAATGACAGCGAAGCGGCAGTAATCGCTTTGACTGCCCCCATGCCATTGCGTTCTATGCAGGGGATTTGCACCAGACCACCAATAGGGTCGCAAGTCATGCCCAGGTGATGTTCTATGCCAATTTCAGCGGCTGATTCGATTTGCTCATTGGTGCCGCCTAATGCAGCGGTCAGGCCAGCAGCAGCCATGGCGCATGCTACGCCGACTTCGCCCTGACAACCAATTTCAGCACCCGAAATAGAAGCATTGGTTTTGCATAGCATGCCTATGGCAGAAGCGGCCAGCATGAAATTGCGAATACCTTGCTCCGGATGGCTGGGTTTGCAGTCTTCTGCGTAATAGCGCAGCACCGCCGGGATAATGCCAGCTGCGCCATTGGTAGGTGCTGTGACAACACGGCCACCAGCGGCATTTTCTTCATTGACTGCCATGGCATACAGGCTGACACGGTGCAAGCCATCATGTGGTAATACGTCGGCAGTTTCATTGGCAGCACGCCACAGTTTGGCGGCACGGCGTTTAACATGCAATCCACCGGGTAATTCACCAGACATTTGCAGTCCACGGGAAATGCACCCCTTCATGACTGCCCAAATTTTATCTAATCCAGCGTCAAGTTCTTCATCGGTGCAATACACGTTTTCATTGGCACGCAACATATCTGTGATGGATAAACCGGTGCGCTTGCCATGGGCCAGCAGTTCTGCCATGGTCGCAAAAGGATAGGGAAGAGGTTTCTTGTCGGCGCTCTCACTTTTATTCGTATTTGCCAGCTCGTCAGCCGAATAGATGAAGCCACCACCAGTAGAGTAATAAACTTTTTCAAAACTGCTGCCGTCATTGCGGTTCAATATGAACTTCATGCCATTTGGATGGCCGGGCAAGACTTCCTGCTTGAACCACAGGATGTCGGTAGCGACATCGAATTTGACTGGATATTCACCCAATAAATTCAATTTTCCTGACGTCGCCAGGTTGGCGAGTTTTTCATCTACGCTTTCAGGTACCACGTCCTGCGGGGTTTCGCCCATCAAACCCAGCAAGGCTGCTTTATCAGTCGCATGACCATGACCGGTTAGGGCGAGAGAGCCGTATAAAGCTACCTGTATTTTGACGGCTTTGTAGAGATCGGCAGATTCAAGTAAAAAACGTCGGGCAGCCAACATGGGGCCTACCGTATGGGAACTGGACGGACCCACGCCTATTTTAAATAATTCGAATACACGCATGTCCATCAATTCACCTCTTTTTTTACTTGTCTCTGATAATTATTTAAGCGGCCTGGTTCAACTCCTTCAAACCCTTCAACTCCTTTTGATCGACACGAATATTCTTTAGCATGTCTTCCACCAGTTGTTGCAGGCCTACTTGTGCTTGCCAGCCCCAGTCTGCTCGCGCCACTGTGTCATCCAGGCTCTGTGGCCAGGATGCGGCGATTGCCTGACGGCTGTCAGGCGCGTAGTGTATGTCAAATGCAGGCAAATTTTGTTTGATTGCAAACGCTAATTCCCGTGGATTAAAGCTTAAACCGGCAACATTGTAAGAAGAACGTATAGAAAGTTTGGCCGCTGGCGCATCCATCAATGAAATGGTGGCGCGTATGGCATCTGGCATGTAGATCATGGGCAAACTGGTTTCTGACTCCAGGAAGCATTCGTAGGTTTCGCCACGCAGCGCTGAATGGAAGATTGCAATCGCATAGTCCGTAGTGCCGCCGCCTGGAGGAGACTTGTAGCTGATGATGCCTGGGTAGCGTATGCTGCGGACATCAACCCCATATTTCTGGAAGTAATATTCGCACAGTCGTTCGCCTGCCAGCTTGCTGATGCCATAGATGGTGCTTGGGTCCATCACTGTGTATTGCGGTGTATTGACTGGTGGCGTGTTCGGGCCGAATGCAGCAATCGATGAGGGCCAGAATACTTTCAGGGGTTTGCCAGCTTCATTGCGGGTACGCGCCAGTTCAAGGATGTTGAGCAGGCCATCCATGTTCAAGGTCCAGGCCTTCAATGGTGCTTGCTCACCAGTGGCTGACAGCATGGCTGCCAGTTGGTAGACCTGGGTAATGTCGTATTGAGCCACGACTTGCGCCAGTCTTTCGGTATTCAATACGTCAATGACTTCGTAAATTTTTGCGCCATACAGGCTCCCTGGCCTGATGTCGGCGGCGATGACATTATCGGCACCATGCTGGTTTGCCAGTGCTTCTACCAACTCGCTGCCGATCTGGCCGTTGGCACCGATCACTAATATACGTTCCATGTTTGTCCTTACTTAATGATGTTTAATTCGCGGCCAGCCTGAGCAAATGCAGCCAGGGCAGTATTTAATTGTTCAGTCGTATGTGCGGCAGACAATTGCACACGCACGCGGGCCTGACCCATAGGCACCACTGGGTAAAAGAAGCCGGTTACCAGTACACCAAGTTCATACAGGCGTGCAGCAAATTTTTGCGCAACTGGCGCATCAAACAGCATGACGGGCACGACAGGATGGGTGCCAGGCTTGATGGTAAAGCCCAAAGCCTCAATTTCACCGCGGAAATGCGCTGTATTCGCATGCAGACGGTCACGCAGTTCGGTGGAGCTGGACAGGCGTTCCAAAACAGATAGCGAGGCACCCGCTATGGATGGTGCAAGCGTATTCGAGAACAGGTAAGGCCGGGATTTTTGGCGCAAGGTATCTATCACTTCCTTGCGTGCCGCTGTGAAGCCACCCATGGCACCGCCCAGCGCTTTACCCAACGTACCTGTAATGATATCAATGCGACCCAGTACATTGTGATGTTCATGGGTACCGCGACCAGTTGCGCCCATAAAACCGGATGCATGGCATTCATCTATCATGACCAGCGCATCATATTTGTCAGCCAGATCACAAATCTTGTCGAGTTGGGCGATCGTACCGTCCATGGAAAACACGCCGTCAGTCACGATGATGCGGTGACGTTTGTCGGCAGCGGCAATCAATTGTTTTTCCAGGTCGGCCATGTCGTTATGGGTATAACGGAAACGTGCAGCCTTGCACAGGCGTATGCCATCAATGATGGAGGCATGATTCAGCGCATCAGAGATGATGGCGTCATTTTCATCAAGCAAGGGCTCAAATACACCGCCATTGGCATCAAATGCGGCCGCGTACAGGATGCAATCTTCTGTGCCGAGAAAGCTCGACAATGCTTTTTCCAGTTGCTTGTGTACAGTTTGTGTACCACAAATAAAGCGTACAGAGGATAGACCGTACCCATATTGCTCAGTCGCCGCGATGGATGCCTGCACCATGGATTCGTCACCAGACAAACCCAGGTAATTGTTGGCGCACAGATTGATGAGCTTGCGGCCATCATCGCAAGTGACTTCAGAACCCTGGCGCGAGGCGATCACACGTTCTGGCTTGTACAGACCTTGTTCGCGTAAATTGTCCAGATTGCCAGCCAAATTGCTGATGAAGTTTGTCCTGGAAGTGTTCTGGCTCATGACGTCCCCTAATTATTGTTTACTGTTGTGTTGCTGTGCGGATTGATTGTTTTCAGATAATTATTGCTTAATCAGTGGCAAATTCATGCTTGCATATCAATCGCACTGCTACACTATTGTTGGAAATTTCTAAAATGATTAAATAATTCAATATATGGAACTGAAATTCGATATATCGAATATTAAGCCAGCTTTTTTACTGATGCAAGAGTCTCTATGAAAAAAGTTTTACCCAATACACCGCCAGAAGTGGGCGCGACTTTGCAAAAAATGCGCCTGGAACGTGGCCTGACGCTGGAAGATTTGTCGCGTACCGCTGGCGTGTCAAAGTCCATGCTGTCCCAAATAGAAAGAGAAAAGGCTAATCCCACTATAGCCGTTGCATGGCGATTGGCAAACGCCTTGGGCGTCAGTATCGCTGAGCTATTGTCATCAGAATCACCCAAACCGGACACGATACGGGTACTGGAATCGCATGAAACACCTACCTTGCCGGGCGAGCATGCAGGTTATATCTTGCGCATACTTGGTCCTATGGAACTGGCGGGTAAATATGAATGGTATGAGCTGACGCTGGCACCTGGCGGCGCACTGGTGTCGAATTCCCATGACCCTGGAGCATCCGAGCATCTGACTTTACTGCATGGCAGTGTTGAGGTTGAAGTCGATGGTGTATGCAAAAAGTTGAAGCTAGGCGCAACTGCACGTTATAACGCCGACAAGAATCATGCTATACGCAACTTGGGTAAAACCGAGGCCAAGGCTTTGCTGGTAGTTATTCATCGGTAACGATCAAAAGCGATGTTGCGTCCCGGATTCTGGTAACATTTGAAATTGGAAACTTGTTCACCACGCAATATTTACTATCTGACTGCAATAATAGTGGTTGCATCAAGCCCAATTGCGTGGAGATTAAGTAGTATGAGTAAGAACGAAACAATTAAAGTCTATGACAGACCAGCAGGTGGCTGGGGTGCATTGAAAAGTGTTGCCCAGCAAATCATAGAGCAAGGCATACCTGGCAAAGGGGCATTGACCCTGTTGTCCGCCAATCAGCCTGATGGTTTTGATTGCCCAGGTTGCGCCTGGCCAGACGCCGATCACACATCGACTTTTGAATTTTGTGAAAATGGCGCCAAGGCAGTGGCGGCTGAATCGACAGCACGCCGCGCCACACCAGAATTGATTGCCAGTTTGACAGTGAGTGAATTGGCAGAGAAGTCTGATCACTGGTTGGAAGCGCAGGGGCGTTTGACCCAGCCCATGCAATATGACCGCGCCAGTGACAAATATAAAATCATTAGCTGGGATCAGGCTTTTGAGTTGATTGCGGCTCGTCTGAATGCCTTGCCAACACCTGACGATGCGATTTTCTATACCTCAGGCCGTACCAGTAATGAGGCTGCTTTCCTGTACCAGCTATTTGTACGTGAATTTGGCACCAATAATTTCCCTGATTGTTCAAACATGTGTCATGAGCCTTCTGGCTTTGCCATGCGTGAAGCTATAGGTGTAGGCAAGGGGACAGTATTGTTGTCTGACTTTCAGATTGCCGATGCGATTTTGATTTTTGGTCAAAACCCTGGCACCAATCACCCGCGTATGTTGGGGGAGTTGCGTTCTGCCGCCAAGCGTGGCGCTGCCATTGTCTCTTTCAATCCCTTGCGTGAGCGCGGTCTGGAAAAGTTCCAGAACCCGCAAAATGCGCTGGATATGCTGACAGACCAGTCTTCGACTATTTCATCTGATTATTTTCAGTTGAAAATTGGCGGGGACCTGGCAACCGTCAAAGGCATGATCAAATGTGTGCTGGAAGCAGATCAACTGGCGCAAGCCCAAGGGCGGCACAGAATTATCGATGTAGAGTTTATCTCTGAACATACCGCCAATTTTGAACAATTTGCTGCCGAGGCGCTGGGAGAATCATGGGATGTCATTGTCAGAGAATCTGGCCTTGACCGGGCGCAAATACAACGCGCAGCAGATACTTACATGGGCGCTGGTAAGGTTATCGCTTGTTGGGGCATGGGCATCACCCAACACAAGCATTCTGTGGCAACCATACAGATGATCGTTAATCTACTGCTCTTGCGTGGCAATATCGGTCGTCCTGGTGCGGGCCCTTGTCCTGTGCGCGGACATAGCAATGTCCAGGGTGACCGCACCATGGGCATCGTAGAAAAACCGAAGCAGGCATTCCTTGAGCGCTTGGGGCAGGTATTTGATTTTACGCCACCGCAAAAGCATGGTCATGACACTGTGGGTGCTATTGAGGCGATGTTGAAGGAAGGCGGTAAAGTTTTTTTTGGCATGGGCGGGAATTTTGCCACAGCAACGCCAGATACAGAAGTCACCCACAAAGCCCTGAAAAATTGCGCTTTGACCGTGCATGTGACTACCAAGCTCAACCGTAGCCATTTGATTTGCGGTCATGAAGCGATCATCCTGCCTTGCCTTGGTCGTACGGAAATAGATATTCAAGAGACTGGCCCGCAGGCAGTGACTGTGGAAGATTCCATGAGCATGGTGCATATGTCGTCTGGCATCAATCCGCCAGCTTCTGCAGATTTGCTGTCTGAAGTGGCCATTGTTGCGCGTCTGGCGCAGGCGACCTTGAAAGATCGTAGCAAAACACCGTGGGCCTGGCTACTGGCTGACTATAGCCGCATACGTGACAAAATCGCGGCCGTGTTTGATGATTTTGCTGATTTCAATGCGCGTGTCAAAGTGCCGGGCGGCTTCCATCTGCGTAATACCGCCGCTGAAAGACTATGGTTAACAGCAACTAATAAAGCTAATTTCAATACCCATGCTGTGCCTGTTGATTTGCCTATACATCAGGCGCGCAGGAACAGGCAATCGCCTGTTTTTAATCTGGCTACCATGCGTTCGCATGATCAATATAATACGACTATCTATGGCATGAATGACCGTTACCGTGGCGTATTCGGTGAACGTCGCGTGCTGTTCATAGGTCTGGAAGATATCAATGCTCTGGGCATGCAGGCAGGTGACTGGGTAGATATGGAAAGCCTGTGTGACGACGGTGTAAAGCGTCAGGCAAAACGTTTCATGCTGGTGGCCTACAATATTCCTCAGGGTTGCCTGGCAGCCTACTTCCCGGAAACTAATGGTCTGGTAGCTTTATCAAGTTTTGCTGATCATGCACGTACCCCCACATCCAAATCGATCCCCGTGATCATCTACCCGCATCAAGCTTTGGTTTAGTGCTAGTCTCAATGGAATCGCTTCATTACTCGCAAGATCAACTCAGTCATGCCTTGATGGCAGAACTGGCCCAGTATACAGAAGCTTTGTCATTGCCACGTCTGTGTAAAAAGCTGGGGGTACGGCAAAGTACTTTGTTGCGTTGCATAGCGTATCTGGGTGAGGAATCTATCGGCCAGTACACGGGGGCTGGATGGGTTCATCTGCAACAGGATGGTGACCGTAGTTTGCTGAGCCTGACTGAAGAAGGGCGGCGGGTTTGCGAAGCGACGATGGGCCAGTCTGATGTTGGGCCTGAGATGCAGACAGGCATCGTAAGCCGCAAAGTACAAAGACATGCTTTTTCAAACCAGGTTGCTGAGGAGTTGATTGACCAGATTGCGCAAGAAATGCCGGTTGCTTTGGTCTATAACGGTATCTCACATGCAGTCATGCTGGCAACCCCCCTTGATCTGGAAGACTTTGCGCTAGGTTTCAGCCTCTCTGAAGCCATAGTTGATGAAGCCAGCGAAATCTATGACATGGAATGCCAGTCAAATCCAGAAGTGCAGGGCATAGAGGTGCAAATGCAGATATCGGCAGCGAGGTTTGCTGCATTAAAAGAGCGCCGTCGTCATCTTGCTGGAAATACTGGTTGCGGTTTATGTGGCAAAGATAGTCTGCAGGCTTTGCAAATGCATCTGCCGGCCATCAAGGCCGAAGCTGTTCAACAATTATCCAAAGCCAGTTTGCTAAAGGCGCTGGAGAGCTTGAGTTCTTTGCAAGCTATTAATTTACAAACTGGAGCTGTACATGCCGCTGCCTGGGTAAATATGCAGGGGGAAATTCTGGTGTTGCGTGAAGACGTAGGCCGGCATAATGCCCTGGATAAATTGCTTGGCGCTTTGGCAATTGCAAAAGTAAAAACCAAGTTGCAAGTTGACGGTTTCATACTCCTTAGTAGCCGGCTTAGTTATGAGCTGGTACAAAAAGCAGCACGCTCCAATATTGCCATTTTAGCCGCATTATCAGCACCAACTGCGCTTGCTATTGATCTTGCTGAGCAAGCAGGGATTTGCCTGATTGGCTTTTTACGGCAACATGGTTACGTGGTTTACACGCATCCAGAAAGACTGCTGGCCGAATGAAGCAGGGATGAAATTGGATTTTCACCAAATTTACAGAGGTTTTAAGCCTGTAAGAAAGTTATAATAGGAAGAATATTCGTTCTATCCTTCCAATCAATTTTTCCTCATCCTGTCGACATATGCAATACGCTTCAACACGCGGGCATACCGCAGCACAAAATTTCTCGGAAATTCTCTTAGGTGGCCTGGCTCCCGATGGTGGCCTCTATCTGCCTACAACTTACCCTCAGGTAACAGATGTAGAGCTAGATGCATGGCGCAAGCTGTCTTACGCCGGGCTGGCGTTTGAAGTTTTGAAAAAATTTGCCACAGATATTCCCGAGGCTGATTTAAGGGCACTGACAGAAAAAACTTATACGTCAGATGTCTATAAAAATGCCCGTAGTGATGAATCCGCCGCGCAAATTACTCCTTTGCGTGTATTGCAAGACAAGGATGGCCGCAAGCTGGTATTGCAAGCCTTGTCGAATGGCCCAACACTGGCATTCAAGGACATGGCCATGCAATTGCTGGGCAACTTGTTTGAATATACCCTGGCCAAGAATGATGCAGAGCTGAATATCTTTGGTGCCACTTCTGGTGATACTGGCAGCGCTGCTGAATATGCGATGCGCGGCAAGAAGGGCATACGTGTTTTCATGCTTTCTCCACACAAGAAAATGAGTGCCTTTCAGACTGCCCAGATGTTCAGTCTGCAAGACCCGAATATTTTCAATATTGCTGTTGAAGGCGTGTTTGATGATTGCCAGGACATGGTCAAGGCAGTGTCAAATGATCTGGAATTCAAAAATCGCCAAAAAATAGGTACAGTCAATTCGATTAACTGGGCACGTGTGGTAGCTCAGGTAGTGTATTACTTCCGCGGTTACCTGAGTGCGACCACCAGCAATGAACAAAAGGTTTCATTCACTGTACCGTCTGGTAATTTCGGTAATATCTGCGCAGGTCATATTGCCCGCATGATGGGTTTGCCTATCGATAAGCTGGTCGTAGCGACCAATGAAAACGATGTGCTGGATGAATTTTTCCGCACAGGCATTTATCGCGTGCGCAAATCAGCAGAAACCTGGCATACCACCAGCCCATCCATGGATATCTCCAAGGCCTCGAATTTTGAGCGCTTTATCTATGATTTACTGGATAGAGACGCTACCCGTGTTGCGGCTCTGTTCAAGAAAGTTGAAACCGAAGGTGGCTTTGATTTGTCTGGCAAACCAGGCAGCGATGGTGATGAATTCAACAAGATTGCCAAGTTTGGTTTTGTGTCAGGTAAATCTGTGCATGCAGACCGCTTGCAAACCATACGCCAGGTAGAGAAAGACTTTAACATCACCATTGATACGCATACTGCGGATGGCATTAAAGTCGCATTTGAGCATTTGCAAGAGGGTGTGCCTATGGTCGTACTGGAAACAGCCTTACCGGCCAAGTTCAATGAAACAATCAAAGAGGCATTGGGTCGTGATGCTGAGCGCCCGGCTGGTTTTGATAATATAGAAGCACTGCCGCAACGATTTGAAGTCATGACTGTTGATGTGAATGCGATGAAAGCTTATATTGCAAAAAATACTGGTCTGTAATGAAATTGTTCTGGTCGCGGTATCCATAAAAAACATCCAACAAACACCCAATAAAAAAACCGCGTGATGCGGTTTTTTTATTGGGTGTTTGTTAAGCGCTGGATAAGCAATTCGACATTACTTATTGCAGCTAATCTTTTGCATGGGGAAATCGATTCCTTTTTCCTGATCTTTCATCTTGCCTTCTATAAGTCCGAGCAAGCTGCCATCAGCATTCAATTGATAGATGACGCGCTGTGGAAATTCAGGCCCGGGATTTTCAAAAACCACTCTTTGCTTATCCAGCGACAGCAATTGAAAACTTGCCTCTGGTTTACCTGAGGGGAGGGCAGTAAAAACCAGGCTATCTGCATTTTCTTGTATGCGCATGAATTCCCATGCGACGGTTTTTGATTTGCGCACTGTACGGCCCATGCCCAGGATGGAGCCACCTGCCGGTGCCAGCCAGTATTCTTCCGAGCCTGCTTCTGCACCTGCTGCCTGCCAACAGCCTTGCAGCCATTGCAGATCTTGTATGGTATTAGCCGCCAAACTGCTTATTGGTCATTATCAGTATGCTGGCAAATAATGCAAATTTAAAGCACATGCTAGTCTCCAAGGCAAGTATCTTTTCTGGTGAAGGAATGTTCAATTTTGTGATAGGTGGAGGGTTGACCTTTTAATCATTAAATTAAAATCATAAATTATCAGCAATTACTTAAATGGCAAACAATTTATGTGCCAAAAGGGAATCAAAAAAGGAAATGATAGGGTAGTTGTTGAAGAGTGAATAATTCGGTGAATCCGTACAACTGTCCTGTAAATATTTTTCACATTTTTAATTAATGTGACTTGCGTCACATTGAAAAACAGACTCACATGCTAATCTGCACTCGCTAAAAAAGTCCAGCTCTAAAGAAATTTAGGAGCCTGTAAAAAAATCTGTGTAAGTTCTCCCGGAACTATTGGTGAGCGTTGATGCGCTCCCCAAATTCTATATCAAAGCGATTCAATGCCTGTCGCCAGTGTTGTATAGGCATGGTCCATTTCTTT